>JBJMOX010000188.1:0-7863 GCA_045803515.1 Gemmatimonadales bacterium | reverse complement strand
GCTTGGGTCACGGTGCTGGAGGAGATCGACGCGCTCCGAGTAGCGGAGGGTACCGATCGCACCTACTTCGGGGTGGTGCGGATCGACTATACCTTCGGCCTCGCCGGCATCGGATTCATCGGCGTGCCGACCGCGCTGGGCTACGACAACGTGCAGGATGGCAGCCGGGTGGTGGCCCACGAGCTGGGCCACACCTGGGGACGACTCCACGCGCCTTGCGGGTCCCCCCCACAGATCGATCCCGACTATCCCTACCCTGACGGCAGCATCGGCGTGTTCGGGGTGGACGTGAGCAAGGGAGAGCTCAAGAGCTCGTCCCTGCCCGACATCATGGGCTATTGCGGGAACTCCTGGATCAGCGATTACAACTACAGGGCCATCGAGCAGTTCCGCTCGGCGCAGCAGGCATCGACCGCGGCCGTCGCGGCGGCGCGGGAGCAGCCGTGCCTGCTGGTGTGGGGCCGGATCATCGACGGGCGACCGGTGCTGGAGCCGGCGTTCGAGGTGACGACCCGTCCCAGGATGCCGAAAGCCGGCGGACCGTACTCGGTTGACGGGGTCACCGCGGACGGCGCGCGGGTGTTCGGGTTCTCCTTCGATGCGGCGCCGGTAGCGGACGATCCGCGGGGGGCGCGGACCTTCGCCTTCGCGGTGCCGTTGAATGGGAACAGCGCGGCGCAGCTCGGGGGCCTACGGGTCGCCGGGCCGGGTGGTGCGGCAGAGGCGCTCTCGCGCCCGGTGGCGGCGTTCGGTGCGGACGCGGCGTCGGACTCGGTGGTAGTGCGGCGGGTGGGCCGAGGAGTGGCGCTGCACTGGGATGCGGCCGCGCATCCGATGGTTATGGTACGGGACGCGCGGTCGGGCGAGATCCTGTCGTTTGCCCGCGGCGGGGACGCGACCGTGGCCGCGGGGGGCGCTGACCTGGAGGTAGTCGTCTCAGACCGGGTGCGGAGCCGACGGGTGCAGGTGAGGGTGCCGTAAGAGCGCGGTTCCTGCGTATCACCGTAGTGTCACCGTCGAGCAATCCCCCCCGGCACGACCCCAAACGCCTTCCGAAACGCCCGCCGAAAATTCACCGGGTTCGCGTAGCCCAGCCGAGCAGCGATCTCTGGGATCGGACGCTCCGTGCTCGAGAGCAGCCTGAGCGCCCGCTCCATCCGCCGGGCCGTGACGTAGGCATGTGGAGTGAGCCCGGTGGTCCGTCGGAAGGCGCGGAGGAAATGGAACGGGCTCAGCGCCGCCACCTGGGCCAACTCGGCGAGCAGCAGCCGGCCCTCCAGCCGCGCCTCGATGAATTCCGTCACCCGGCTCAGCCGGCGCGCATCCAGCCGGCCACGGACCGGTCTGTTGCCCGCCAACCCGCCGTAGGTGATGAGCACGTGCCTGAGGAGCAGGCGGAGCCGGGTATCGGCCTCGAGCTCCGTCATCGGCCTGCCGCCGAGCAGCGCCGCCCGGAACGTAGCGGCAACGCTCCAGACCACCGGGTCCTCGACTCCCGCCACATCCGGCAGCCCGGCCGAGGCGGACCCATCGAGCTCCGCGGCCACCGCGCGGACCAGCCCGGGCCTGGGATAGACCTCCAGCGATTCCGACGGTTCCCGCACCTCGAGCCAGCGAAGGTCCGAGGAGCTGGTCACGAAGCTTGCGCCCGGCGGAATGTCAGCCTCGACGATCGGACCACGCACATACTGGCGGATGGCGCCCCGGTGGCCGGTGAACGAGACACCGATGCTGCCGCTCCGCGACGTAGAGGTGAAGCCATCCGGCTCGTGCGGCGGCATGATGGCATGTTCGATCAATCCGCCGCGATACGACCGGCTGCTGCCTCGCATGCCGCCCTCCCAATGTCCGTCATCCAACAAAGCAATTTTCGGACTGGCGCCGCCATCGGGCCTGGGTCATCCTCCACCCTCATGGAAGGCTAGCCACCCTGCTGGGAAGCTGGCAACGAACCCATCCGAGGTCGTACGATGATGCGCGACTCATCACCGGTTTCCGCTGCGCTGATCTCGGTCACCCTGCGGGTCAACGGCGTCGCGCGCACCCTCGCGCTGGAGCCCCGGGTGACGCTGCTCGACGCCCTGCGCGAGCATCTCGGGCTCACCGGCACCAAGAAGGGATGCAACCACGGCGAGTGCGGCGCCTGCACGGTGCACCTCGACGAGCGTCGGGTAAATGCCTGCCTGGTGCTCGCCGTCAGCGCCGCGGGCAAGAACGTCATCACCATCGAGGGCCTGGGCGACCCCGACCATCTGCACCCCATGCAGCAGGCCTTCATCGAGCAGGACGCCTTCCAGTGCGGCTACTGCACTCCCGGTCAGATCATGTCGGCCGTTGCCTGCGTGCGAGAGGGTCACACCGGATCCGCCGAGGAGATTCGCGAGTGGATGAGCGGGAACATCTGCCGCTGCAGTGCCTACCCACAGATCGTGGCCGCCGTCCAGCAGGTCGCGAGAATGGAAGGCTGAGGCTATGGAGAACTTCCGCTACGCGAGGGCAACCAGCCTCGGGTCCGCCCTCACGGCCCTCCGTGATCCCTCGACCCGGGCGCTGGCCGGCGGAACCGAGCTGCTCAACTGGATGCGCGACGGCATCGACGCGCCCAGGCAGGTGGTCGACATCGGCGGGCTTCCGCTCGACGGCTTCGAGGCGACTGATCGAGGGCTCCGGATCGGCGCGCTGGCGCGGATGAGCGATGTCGGCGCGCATCCGGTGGTGCGGCGCGACTATCTGGTCCTCTCTCAGTCGCTGGAGCTGGCCGCCTCGCCCCAGATCCGGAACCTCGGCACCATGGGCGGCAACCTGATGCAGCGGACCCGCTGCGCGTATTTCCGCTCGGAGACGCCGGTGCCGTGCAACAAGCGGGCAGCCGGTACCGGCTGCGCGGCCCGGCACGGCGAAAACCGCCTGCACGCCATCTTCGGGTGGAGCGACGCCTGTGTGGCGACGCATCCGTCGGATCTCGCGGTGGCGCTGGCGGCGCTCGATGCCGTCGTCCACCTGGCGAGCACGGCAGGCGAGCGTACCGTCCACGCCGCCGAGCTCCATCGGCTCCCGGATGACGACCCGCAGCACGACACTGTCCTCCACCCCGGCGAGCTGATCGTCGCCGTCGAGGTGCCGGCGGCAGCGTCCACCCTCCACTCCTACTATCTCAAGGTCCGCGAGCGGACATCCTACGAGTTCGCCATGGTATCCGCCGCCGTCACCCTCGACCTCGACGGCCGCACCATCCGGGAGGCGCGCGTCGCGCTCGGCGGCGTGGCCCACAGGCCATGGCGATTGCCCGACGCGGAGCGCGCGCTGCGCGGCGTCCCGCTGGAGCACGGGGCCATGACGACTGCCATCGGCGGCGCCTTCGGCGACGCGCGCCCCCTGGAGCAGAACGGATTCAAGGTCCGGCTCGCGAAGAACGCCGTGGTGCGCGCGCTGGAGCACGCAGGAGGTCTGCCATGAGCCCCGCCATCGGGAGCCCGATAAGCCGGCCGGAAGGCCCGCTCAAGGTGACCGGCCGGGCGACGTACGCCGCCGACACCCAGTCGCCCGGAGCGCTCTACGCCGTGCTCGTGCCCGCGACCATCGCGAACGGCCGAGTGCAACGTATCGATCCGCCGTCGCCCGCGGCGGCCCCGGGCGTCGTGGCGATCCTCACCCACGTCAACATGCCCCGCCTGGGCGAGGCCCTCTCCCCACCGCTCGGCCAGCCGTTCATGCCGATGCAGGGCGATGTCGTCCACTACGACGGGCAGCCGGTGGCCGTCGTCGTGGCCCACGCGCTGGAGCAGGCCGAGCAGGCGGCGCGGCTCGTTTCGGTGACGTACGAAACGGCCCAGCCGGTCGTCTTCGGCCATGGGGAGGTGAAGCCGGCCGGCGAGTGGTTCGCGCCCACCGACCTCTCGAAGGGCGATGTGGAGGCCGGCTTCGCCGCCGCGGAGGCGACGGTGGAGCAGACCTACACCATGCCCAGCCGGCACCACAACCCGATGGAGCCGTCGGCCACGCTCGCCAGCTGGGAGGGTGACCGGGTCACGGTGCACGATGCGACCCAGTGGTCGCCCATGGTGCGGACGATCCTGTCGTCGCTGTTCGGGATCACGCCCGAGAACGTTCGGGTCCTTTGTCCATTCACCGGTGGCGGATTCGGGAGCAAGGGGTACGTCTGGCCGCACCAGATTCTGGCGGTGGCCGCGGCGCGCCACGTCGGGAAGCCGGTCAAGCTGGTCCTGCGCCGCTCCGACATGTACACCGCGCACGGCTTCCAGGCCGGCAATCGGCAGTCGCTCACCATCGGCGCGAAGCGTGACGGCAGCATCACCGCCATCCGGCACCACTCGGTGGCCGTCACCTCGATGTTCGGCAACTATCTCGACCTCATCGCGGCCGCCAGCCGAGCGACCTATGCGACGCCGGCCTTCGACACCAGCATTCGCCTGGAGCACACCAACGTCGGCACCCCCACGGCGATGCGGCCACCGCAGGAAGGGCCGGGGATGGTGGCACTCGAGCTGGCCATGGACGAGCTGGCCTACGCGCTGGAGATGGATCCCCTGGCGCTCCGACTCCGCAACTACGCCGAGGTGGACCCCGAGAGCGGCAATCCCTACTCGTCGAAGGAGCTGCGGCAATGCTATGTGGAGGCCGCGAGTCGCTTCGGATGGGACAAGCGCCCGCAGGCCGTCCGGTCGATGCGCGAGGGCCGGCTCCTGCTGGGCTGGGGCATGGCGACGGCGCTCATGGCAACGTATCGGTTTCCGGCGGCGGCGCGGATCCGGATGCGGAGCGACGGGCAGGTCGTGGTGGAGACTAACGCGCAGGAGATCGGCACCGGGAATTACGCGGTGCTCACGCAGGTGGCGGCCGACGGCCTGGGGGTCGACCCGAGGTGCGTCCGCGTGCGTCTGGGCGACACCGCGCTGCCCGAGGCATGTCCCACCACCGGGTCCGCGTCGACGATGTGTGTCGGCTCCGCGGTGATGGATGCCGCGACCAAGCTGCGGGGCCGCCTGGCCGATCTGACTCGCGCGCAGGGGGTCGCACCCGACGATTACACCGGGGCGATAGGCGGTGCCGGACTCGAGGAAGTCGTGGCTGATGGGAGCTGGAGTCCGGGCCCGGACACGCCCTTCGACGTCGCGGGCAAGGTGAGCGGGCGCACCATGCACAGCTACGGTGCCGTGTTCGTCGAGGTCGCGGTCGATCCTGACCTGGGCCTCGTCCGCATGCGCCGCTGCGTGGCTGGTTACAGCGCCGGCCGGATCATCAATCCCAAGACGGCCCGGAGCCAGATGACCGGCGGGATCATCTGGGGATACGGGCAGGCGGTCCTGGAGGAGTCCTCGATGGACCCGACCCTCGGCCGTTTCCTGTCCAAGAATCTCGCCGGCGTCGTCCTGCCGGTGAATGCGGACATCCCGCCGCTCGACGTCTTCTTCGTCGAGGAGCACGATCCCTACGCGAGCCTCCTCGGAGCGCGCGGGATCGGGGAGCTGGGCGCCGTCGGCGTGGCGCCGGCCATCCTGAACGCGGTCTATCACGCGACCGGGAGACGGGTGCGCGACCTGCCGATCCGGATCGAGCGAGTGCTGGAGTGAGTTGCACGCTGCCGCCATTATCTTGCGATGATGGAGGTCTCCCATGCCTGAGCGCCGCCGCCGACCCACGTCGCCTCTGACCTTTCCCGAGGTCATGCAGGCGGCCGCCATCGATAAGTTCGGGCCGCCGTCCGCCCTCTCGATTCACCAGCTTCCGGTGCCGCGGCCCTCTCCGCGGGAGGTCTTGATCGCGCTCGAATGGGCGGGGGTGGGCGTCTGGGACGCATCGATCCGCGATGGCTCCTGGAGCGAAGGCAAGCCGAAGTTTCCGCTGGTGCCGGGGGTCGACGGCGCCGGGATCGTCGTGGCTGCCGGGGCGCGTGTCCGGCGGGTTCGCGTGGGCGACCGGGTGTACGCCTACGAGTTCGGCAACCCGAAGGGGGGGTTCTACGCGCAGTTCGCGGTGGCGCGTGCCGATCACGTCGATCGCGTGCCTGCAGCGCTGGCGACGCGCGAGGCGGCGGCCGTCGTCACGACCGGGCTCACGGCAATGCAGGGCCTGAGTCTCCTTCGGCTCCGCCGCGGGTCCACCGTGCTGATCTTCGGCGCGTCGGGCGCGGTCGGCACGATTGCCGTCCAGATCGCGAAGCGAAACGGCGCCACCGTCATCGCCACCGCATCCGGTCGGCCCGCATCGAGGGTCGTGCGCCGGCTGGGCGCGGAGCTGGTCGTCGACGCCCGGAACGACTCAGGCGTCGACCGGGTGCGCCGGGCCGCACCCAAGGGGTTGGACGCCGTGTTCGCGCTGGCCGGCGGCGAGGAGCTCGAGCGATGCCTGGACCTGCTCCGCCGCGGCGGCCGGATCGCTTACCCGAACGGTATCGAGCCGGAGCCGGAAGCGCGGCCAGGAGTCACAGCTCGCAGCTTCGACGCGGTGGCCGATCCGCAGCAGTTCCGACGGCTCCGCAAATATCTCGGCGATCGGCGGATGCAGGCGCCGCTGGCCGGGGTCTACCCCTTGAGCCAGGCCGCTCGCGCGCATCGCCGGCTGGAGCAGGGCCACATCGTCGGCCGCATCGTGCTGCGCGTGCCTCGGGCGGGAATCGTGAATCATTGATCGCCACTTGCGGCTTCCCCGATCTTTGGGCGCAGGCGGGGGGCGATGCTCCTGGAGCGCGCGTCAGTGACTGCGGCAGCACTCCCATGGTTCCGAGACGATCGATGCAGGCACTGCAGTGCGCGGAGGGAGCGTCGCCCCCCGCCGGAGCCGTGGACCCGCATCCCAGGCGAACCCAGGGCCTGTCTTTCAGGATGTGACATGATATTGGAAATCCCCTTGCGCATCGCCTTCCCGACCCTGTGGATCGCCTGGCTGATCTACTGGTGGGTCTCCGCCCGCAACGTGAAAGCGAATCGCTGGCGGGAGCCCCTCGTTTCGCAGTTGCCGCATCGGGTGCCGCTCATTCTCGCCGCGATTCTTCTGGCCGCGCCGCGCTGGCTCCCTCGAGACCTGACCAGGCGCTTCCTGCCGGAAGGCAACCTCTATCTGGCCCTTGGGGTGGCACTGCTGGCCGCGGGCCTGGGCTTCTCGGTCTGGGCCCGCCGCCATCTCGGCCGGAACTGGAGCTCACAGGTGGTCGTGAAGCAAGATCATGCGCTGATCCGCAGCGGTCCCTACCGGCGCCTGCGGCACCCGATCTATACGGGCATTTTGCTCGCGTTCCTGGGGACGGCGGTAACCATCGGCGAGTGGCGTGGCCTGCTGGCCTTCCTGCTTGCGGTGGCAGCCTTCGCCGTGAAGGGCCGAGCCGAGGAACAGCGGATGGAGGGGATCTTTCCCGAGTATCAGCAGTATCGGCGTGAGACCGCGGCGCTCATACCGTTCGTGTACTGACGCCGCCTTGCATTGGTGTCCGCCGCAGAATCCCGAACACCTTCAACGTCCCATCGCGAACAGCCCCGCCTCCGGTCGCATCCGGCCCAACATCGCATCCCGCAGCAGCTCGGCCGCGACCAGGCTGAAGGTGGTTCCGTTGCCCCCATAGCAGAGGGCCACATGCAAGCGCGGCAGCTCGGGGTGCTGACCGATGTAGGGCAGGCTGTCCCGGGTATTGAAGAAGGCGCCGCACCAGGCACTGGCGACCCGGGGCTCGAGCCAAGGGAACATGCTCCGCAGGCGCTCAAGCAGCAGCCGGCACTTTCGCTCGAGCAGGGCATCACGCCGGGCTGCGCTCACGTCCTTCTCGTCCAGTCCTCCGATGAGAATTCGGTTGTCCGGCGTCGTGCGCAGGTAGAAATAGGGGCGCGCGGTCTCCCAGATGAGCGCGCGGTC
>JBJMOX010000187.1:0-3885 GCA_045803515.1 Gemmatimonadales bacterium | reverse complement strand
GACATCATCCAGGTGCTGGGCCATCTCCCGCTCGGCCCCGAACACGACCTCGGCGCCGATCACCGGTGAGCCGGCGACCAGCTCGGTGCCCAGAGACGGATCGGCTCGAACGTAGCCCAGCAGCTCCCGGGCGATCGAGCCGTAGTTCTCCAGCAGGTGGCGCAGGGCCTCAGGGCTCACGCCCGACGCCGCCTGTGCTCGTGGCGGGGAGCCGTCCAGCACGTCGAGGTCACCACCGGGGAGCGGGCACTCGGCGGGATGCCGGGGCATATCGCCCGGCCGGAGCCGCCGCTCAACCAGGCTCACCGCCTCCTCGGCCGTGAGGCGTGCAGTGGTCCACTTGACGCCGACCGCGGAAATGAGGCCTTCGGCTCCCTCGCCCTCGTGGTCGTAGACCCGAGAGTGCTTCACCAGCTGGACCTCGTGGGGACCCGATCGCGGCACCTCGGGAAGCAGCCCGCCCAGCACGGCGAGCACGTCCTTCCGGGACAGCCCTGCGCTGGGACACGCCGTCTGGATTTCGGCCAGAAAGACGGCGATGTCGTCCTCGGTGATCCGGAAGTCGTCCGGGTCGCCATGATAGGGGAGGTGGCGGGTTCCGATCAGGGAAAACTGCTTCCATGGCACCACGAAGAACAGCCTGGTGCCCTTGTTGAGTATGGCGTCGCTGTCCCGGAATTCTGTAGGAACGGTAAACCCGATGGCGTGATCGCCGAAGAGCCGGCGGGTGACCAGGTTCATTGCCTTGGAGGGATGGAATCGCCTCGCGCCCCGCGCCCCGGGGATGGCCTGGAGCAGCCGATCCGCCCAGGGTCCGGCGGCGTTCAGCACCATCCGCGCCTGGATGTCGAAGGCATCTTCGCTCAGCCGGTCTCGTGCCTGGATGCCCTGCACCTTCCCACCTCTGAGGAGGAGCCCGGTGGCTTCCACATAGTTGGCGCAGACCGCACCGCTCTCCACCGCGGCGCGGAGATAGGCCAGGGCGAGGCGCTCGGTGTTGGCGATCTGGCAATCGTACCAGACGGCACCCCCGGTCAGCCCTCGTGGATCGAGGTCCGGGACGATGGCGCGGACCTCCTCGCGTCCGATCACCCGGCCCCGCGGAATGCGCCGTCCCTCCCTCACTCCCGCGCTCCGATCGAAGCCGACCACGTCGTTCAGGAAGAGCGCCGTCCGCATCACGGCCTTGCTCCGAAGGCCGTAGCCATAAGTCGGAATGACGAACGGGAGCGGCCGCACCAGATGGGGTGCCGTGCGCAGCAGCATGGCTCGCTCGCGGATCGACTCGCGCATCCGGCGCAGGTCGGCATGCTGGAGATAGCGGAGGCCGCCGTGGACCGTCTTGAGGCTGTTCGACGACGTCGCCGAGACGAAGTCCGCCCGCTCCACCAGGCACACGGTGAGACCGCGGCGAGCCGCCTCGTGCGCGGCACAGATGCCATAGATGCCCCCGCCGACCACGGCCAGGTCGTAGACCGAGCGGGAGAGCGCGGCAGGGTCCCGCTTCACGGCCGGCGCCGCCCGCGCTTCCGTCGCTGCATCGCGATCTGATTGCGAACGAAAGGGACCAGCCGCTCCGGATGACCGAACGGCGTGAGCCGGGAGGCCGGATCCCGCAGCGCCGACTTGATCCCCTCGGCCGGCGAGGAGAGATCGACGACGCCGTCGAGCCGAAGGCCGAAGCCCCCGGCGCGGCCGGTCTGCCGGGGAAAGGGCAGGGGATCGGTCCCCGGCAGGATTCTGAGACCCCGCCGCTCGGCCCGATCGAAGTGGTGCGGCTTGGTCCAGAAGAAGGGTCGACCCGCGCCGTCACCAAGGAAGAATCCATTGCCCGGGTGCGCGGCCGCGATCAGCTCGTTCAGCAGTTTTCCCCGCCCGAACAGCCATTTCCCGGCGCCCCAGGGGATCACCCTGAGCGCACCGAGTCTGGCGCCTTCCGCCAGCACGTCACGGATCGGGCGGCCATCGGGCACCGACGATCGCGTTCCCAGCAGCAGGACCTCCAGCCCCTCGCGCGCGACCACCTGTCGTCCGGCGACCAGCAGGAGACGCCGTCCGCCGCTCGCGGCCATGAGGGCGGCCGGGTCGCGAGTCGGCTGGACCGTCCAGCTCGTCGATCGGGAGCCCCGATCGGCTGGCGACCCGGCCGCCATCACGGCAAGCCGGCCGAACCAATCGACCCCCTCTGATTCGGTCAGCATCAGCACGCCCAGGGCTGGCCCCCAGCCGTGCTCCCGGGCCGCCCCCTCGAAATTATGATGGGCCTGCTCGAAGAACGAATCGAGCTGGAAGCAGTCGTGGAGGTGGACGTGAGCGTCGATCAGGAGAACGGCCTGCCGCTCGGTGTCAATCACACAACATCTGCGTCCGATGCTCGCGGAGTGGGGGAGAGATCACCAGGTGATTCAGCAGGATGGGGAAACTTAAGAACCCCACGGCGCGGGGTCTAGCTCCGGCCGCCCATGCCAGCGAGCATCCCGCGATCCTGCTCGACCCGCTCCTGGAGCAGCGTGAGGAGGTCCTGCTCCAGGCGCACGAACTTCTCGAAGGCATCGCGCAACCTGGGGGAGGCCATTGCCTTCGGGTCATGGCGGCCCATCGGCAGGTCGCGGTATCCGGCCATCTGCCGGGCGGTCGCCTGGAGCTGGGCGGCGATCTGCCGGTGCTGCCTGGCCAGGTCCACGTATGCGTCCCGCTCGCTCCTGGAGCTCTCGTCGGTGAGGTCCAGCGCTCCGGTATGCAGCTCGAGATTCTCCGCCACCGCAGCCGTCCACTCTCCCAGCTTGCCGGGGAGCACGGAGTGCTCGGCCAGGCCTCGTCCGCAGGTTGCTTGGGTTTCCATGACCGGGCTCCTTCTTTCGTCGTTCCGACCGTATTCATTCCGGTGTTCGATATCGATCACCAGGGCATGAGTGTGACAGTAATGGGGACCGCGCGCATCGGAAGATGGAGACAACGCCTCCTCCGGCACACCAGGGCGCTCGCGAGCGCCTGGCGCTATTCCGGTGAGCTGGCGCGGGAGCACGGGCTGAGCCGGCTCGGCATGCTGGGAGAGGCGGCCATGCTGGCCGTACGGGGGCGGATGAACGTCGATACCTATTTCCACTATCGCCTGTTCGATCCCGAGCTCTCGCCCGACGCCAAGCGATCCTACCTCTCCGACGCGCCCAGGGAAAACGCGCGGCTCTGGGCTGCGCTTACTCCCACCCGCTATCGCTGCCTGTACGAAAACAAGCTGGTCTTCAACCGATATTTCTCCTCCTTCGGCCTCCCTCTGGCCACGATCTTCGGGGTGTTCGATCCGGAGGTCGGACGGTCCGTGGAAGGGCAACCCCTCCGGACCGAAGCGGAGCTCGGCGAGTTCATCCGCCGGTTTCGCTCGGACGGATTCGTCTTCAAGCCGGCCGAAGGGGTCAAGGGTCATCAGATCGTGGTCCTGACCGGTGCGGCCCCGGGCGACCCGGATGGTTTCCTGAGCCTCTCCGGCGAGCGCTACGATGCCGCTGCGCTGGTGGCCGTCGCTCGGGACACGGCCGCATTGGAGCTTCAGAATCCGGACTCCAACGCTTCGTCGTTCCTGCTCGAGGAGCGCATCAGACCGCATCCGGAGCTGGCGGAGCTCGTCGGCCCCACGCTCTGCACTGTCCGGGTCGTCACTGTGGTGGCGCTGGACGGCAGTCCGAAGATCGTGGGGTCGGTCTACAAGCTTCAACCCAAGGCGGTGGGGGTGGATCACCTGATCTATGGTGCAGTGGGATCCTGGGTGGATCCGGACACCGGGGCGCTGGGCCCCGGCCGCAACCGCGCCGGGTATGAATACACGTCGGTGATTCCCGGAACGGATCGGCCGTTCGTCGGCTACCGGCTTCCCTGCTGGAGCCAAGT
>JBJMOX010000022.1:0-7780 GCA_045803515.1 Gemmatimonadales bacterium | reverse complement strand
TGGGCACGCCCTTCACCCGGCCCGCCAGCGGATCAGGCCGAGCGGCCTGGCCGGCCAGGTGGGCGAGCGGAACGCAGGCCAGGACGAGTGCGCCGAGGAGTGCCCTCAGAGGAGTGCCCTCATCAGTAGCGCGGCTGCCGCCGGCCGGTCCGGCTGGAAAGGAGCAGGGTGTCCCCGGTCAACGGCACGTTCCAGTACCACTCGGCGTTGGGATCGGTGGCATCCCAGGAACGCGCGTAGATCCACCAGCGCCCCGGGGCCACCCTGAGATGGGCCCACCCGTCGGACCCGGTGGTGTCGGTCACCGGCTCGCGATGTTGTCGCGCGGCCAGATTGTGTACGATGCTGTCGTACCCTCGGTAGGTGCTATCTTCCCAACTGCGTACCTCGGCCCTGAGGCTGTCGCTTCGGACCACGAACCCCACGCGGGCGCGGTTCAGTGCACCGCGCGCGCTCTCCGCCCGAGCCTGGGCCGCTTTGAGTGTGTCGGAGAGCCGCCCGAAACGGGCATAGGACACCGCGTAGCCGGGGGCGTTCCGGGGTAGCGAGTCGAGCGCCGTCTTCACCTCCGCCACGGAATCGCGGAGCTTGCCCAGCCGGAAGGTCGCGGCGGAGTAGGCCGTAAAGGGCCCGCGAAACTCGCGGAACAGGGTGTCGAGCGCCGCCACATGGGGCCGCGGCGTGCGGGCCGACACTTCCAGGCTCTTGAGCACGCTGTCGCGATCGTAGGGCAGCGCGACCAGGCCCACGCCGGTCACCGGAGTCTCCAGCGAGTCGGGACCGGGAATCGAGACCCGGACCGCGACGTCGCGCGGTCGCTCACAGGCGACGACGGCGAGGCCAAGCAACAGCGTGTGAGTCAACTTCCGGAGAGCGTTTGAGAGGAACACGCGCCAAAGCTACCGCCCTCCTGGCAGCGCTACAACTGACTGCCTCGTTCCTGGCGGCCCAGAATTCCGGGATCGACCGCCTCTTTCCGGCTCAGCCCGTCGGTTACGTGAACGACTTCGCCTCGGTCATCGACGCGGGGTCCTCGGCCGCCATGGAGGACCTGATCACCCGACTGCGGAATGCGACCGGCGCCGAGCTGGCAGTGGTCACGCTCCCTACCATCGAGGACTATGCACCCAGCGATGTCGGGGTCGCAATCATCCGCCGCTGGGGAATCGGCGCCAAGGCAGAGGTGGGCGATGTCCGGCGGAACGCGGGGCTGGTGCTGCTGCTGGTGCCCCGGAAGGAGGGAGTCGCCAACTCGGGGAAGATCTACGTCGCGGTGGGCCAGGGCCTCGAAGGGATCGTGACCGACGCGGAGGCCGGCCGGGTGAGCGACCTGATGGTGCCGGAGCTCCGCGAAGGCAAGTATGGCCCAGGGCTGCTCACTGGCACGCGCGCGCTCGCGGCGCGGATCGCGCAGGCGTACGGAGTCACCGACTCGAGCCTGGCCACGGCGCCTCCCGCCCCTCCCGCCGTGTCGGTGCCGCCGAGATCGCTGTTCCGCGCGCTCTTTCCGCTCCTGTTGTTTCTCCTGTTTCTGGCGCTCAGCGGCGGAGGTCGCCGCAGGAGGGGCGGGATATATTGGGGAGGACCCTGG
Source organism: Gemmatimonadales bacterium (assembly GCA_045803515.1). GTDB lineage: Bacteria > Gemmatimonadota > Gemmatimonadetes > Gemmatimonadales > GWC2-71-9 > CAVVWJ01. The sequence continues at coordinate 6,189 of JBJMOX010000022.1, read as the reverse complement.
ATCGGCGGGGGTTGGGGCGGGGGAGGCGGCTTCGGCGGGGGTGGATTTGGAGGTGGCGGTGGAGGCGGGTTCGGTGGGTTCGGCGGTGGTGGGGGAGCCAGCGGCGGCGGCGGCGGAAGGAGCTTCTAGGTGAACGACGCGGTCGACAAGGTGATCACCCCCTTCCTGGCCGAGGCCGACACGGCGCTCGGCCCGGCGTACAGCGCCGTCCTGTACGGCTCCGCCGCGCGGGGGGACTTCGTTCCCGGCCGCTCCGACATCAACCTCATGCTGGTCATGGACGAGCTCTCACCTGCCGTGCTCGGAACCCTCGCGCGCGCCTTCGCCAGCTGGCGCAAATCGACCTACGACCCCCCGCTCCTCATCAGCCGGGCCGAGTGGGCGCGGGCCACCGACGTTTTCCCCCTCGAGATCACCGACATGCGCACCGCGTATCGGGTGCTGCGGGGACTCGATCCGTTGGCGGCGCTGGAGGTGGACCGGGCGGACCTGCGCCGCGCCCTCGAACGGGAGTTTCGTGGGAAGCTGCTCCGGTTACGGCAGGGCTACGTAGCGGCTGCCGGCGATCCCAAGGCCCTGGGCGCGCTCGCCGGGCAGAGCGCGGCCACGGTCATGGTGCTCCTCCGGGGGCTGCTCAGCCTGCTGGAGCAGCCGGTTCCCACCGATCCGCTGGAGCTCGCCGGTGCCGTGGCAGGCGCGGTTCGAGCGGAGCCGGAACATCTGCTGCACGTCTTTCGACATCGGGGGGAGCGGGGTTGGCGCTGTGCTCCTCCCGAGTTCGAGCGCTACATGGCGACCGTGGCCCAGGCGGCGCGATACGTGGACCAACTTCAGCTCGGAGCTCAGTGATGAAGCGATCGCCGTCGTTCGCCCTCCCGCTGCTCGCCCTCGTCCTCTTCGCGGCCGGCTGCGGATACAATCAGATTCAGACCTTGGACGAACGGGTCAACCAGGCGCAGGGCCAGATCCAGACGCAGCTCCAGCGCCGGGCGGACCTGATCCCGAACCTGGTCAACACGGTGAAGGGAGTGACCAAGCAGGAGGACACCGTGTTCATCTCCATCGCCAACGCGCGCTCCCGTCTGGGCGGCGCGATCCAGTCCGGCAACGTCCCCGAGATGGCCGCCGCCAACGCGACGCTGAGCCAGGGACTCGGCCGGCTCCTCGCGATCTCGGAGAACTATCCGCAGCTCCGGTCCAGCGAGAGCTTCCGCCAGCTGCAGGACCAGCTCGAGGGGACGGAGAACCGGATCTCGGTGGCGCGCCAAGACTACAATGCGGCCGTCGGCGAGTACAACGCCTATATCCGCCGCTTTCCCTACAACCTGACCGCGAAGATGTTCGGCCGGGGGACGCCGCGCGAGTATTTCGAGGCCGCTCCGGGGGCCAAGGAAGCACCCAAGGTTCAATTCTAGCGCACCACTGGGGGACGAACGAAGCAGGGGGCATGCGTCCGCGCATGCCCCCTGTGCTTGTCCGATTTTCAACCTGTTCAGTCCGTTACCACCTGCTCCGGCAGCACGTACTTGAGCGGATCCACCGGCCGCCCGTTCACATGCACCTCATAGTGCAGATGCGGCCCCGTGGCCAATCCGGTGTTGCCCACCAGCGCGATCCGCTGCCCCCGGGAGACCCGCTGGCCGCTCCTGACCAGCAGCTTGGATGCGTGGGCGAACTTGGTGACGATGCCGTAGCCGTGATCGATGGTGACGGTGTTCCCGTAGCCCGACTCCCATCCCGCGTCGATCACCACACCGGCGGCCGGCGCCTCGATGGGGCTGCCCATCGGCGCGGTGACGTCGATACCCTCGTGCGGACGCATGATGTGGAGGATGGGATGCTCACGCATCGAGGCGAACGCACTGGTGAGCCAGCCCTTGGTCGGCATGATCGACGGTGTCGCCGCCAGGCGCTGCGCGTGGCTGGCCAGGCTGTCGGTGGCGTCCTTGTAGGAGGATGCCAGGAGATTGGCCCGGCGGATCAGGCCGTCCAGATCGACCCGGATCGCATCGGAGCTCCGCGGGCCCAGCGTGGGTCCCCCGATGCCGGCAGCCTGCACCTGCGGATCGATCGGCTCGAGGTTGGCCAGCACCCGGATTCGCTCGTCCCGCTGGGCGATCCGGACGATGGTGTCGGAGAGGGTCGCGAGCCGGCTGTGCAGCTCGCCCAGCTCACGAGCCAGCCTGGCATTCTCGTGCTGCAGTCGGCTGGAGCGAGAGAGTTCGGCCGTACGTGAAACGGTGGCGTACCCGACCAGCAGGACCGCCACCAGAGCCACGCCCGCGCCGCCAGCCGCCATCTTGAGCACGCCGTAGGAGACCTCGAGAATCTTCGAAGGCTCCGACCCATGCGGCACCAGAACGACGGTCCAGCGGCGTTTGGCCATCCAGTGTCACCTCACGTGTAGACCCGGAATAGCATCGACTACCCGACACTTAATCTGAAGCGCCGTACCATGTCCAGGCGTGACGGAAGTCACGCAATCTCTCGCAAGGTGTGCCGCGATGGAATCGGTGTCAAGTCCTTTTCCGAGCGGATAACTCTTTGACTGTCAAATAGTTTTGCCTCGGAAATCGGTAACCTCTACACGATCGCGGGCTTGGGAAACAGGTTCTCGGGCTTGCTGGTCTGGCGGCCTGCAACCGCTGGCGCGCTCAAGCTGTCCCACGGCGCCCGCGCGGCCTCTTGAGTCTGACCCAGGGAGCGCCAGAGGAGCTCCGCTTTGCCCGGGATGAACGGGCTGCTCAGCACGGCCAGCCGGTAGAGCACCCGGGCCAATGCGGCCAGGCACGCGTCCAGCTCGGCCTCCTTGCCTTGCTTGGCGAGACTCCAGGGCGCCACCTGCTGAATGAACAGGTTGGCCGTTGCGACCAGCTTCCACGCAGCCTCGGCTCCGCCCCGGAGGTCCAGGGCGTCCATGGCGGCGGCGTAGACCCGTGTGGCCTCGGTGCCGGCCTCATCGAGTGGCGTAGGTCCGGCGTGGCTCGGTACCACCCCCTCGCGGTACTTGGCGAGCATCGCCAGCGATCGGGAGGCGAGATTCCCCAGTCCGTCCGCCAGATCCGAGGTGTAGCGCTCGTCGAACCGCTCCCAGGTGAAGTTGCCGTCCGCCTCGAACCCGACCTCGCGCAGCAGGAAATAGCGCAGCGCGTCGGGACCGTGGCGATTGATCGCCTCACCCAGGGTGACGGCGGTGCCCGCGGACTTGGACATCTTGGTCCCTTCCCACTGCACGTAGCCGTGGGCCCACACCCCATGTGGCGGCTCGAGGCCCGCGCTCAACAGCATCGCCGGCCAGATGATGCAGTGGAACCGGGTGATCCCCTTGCCGACCACGTGCAGATCGGCCGGCCAGAGACGCCGATACTCCGGGTCCGGGTAGCCGGTCGCGGTGAGATAATTGATCAAGGCATCGAACCAGACGTACACGGTCTGGTCCGGATCGGCCGGGAAGGGGATGCCCCAGGCCTGCCGGTTCCGCGACACGGAGATGTCCTGGAGCCCGTCCTCCAGCAGCCGCACGACCTCGTTCCGGCGGATGGCGGGCTCGACCCGAAACTCGCCCGACTTGATCAAGGCCAGCACCCGGTCCCGATAGCGACTCAGCCGGAAGAAGTGGTTGCGCTCCCTGGTGGGGATGAGCTCGAGGGTGGGATGCTCGATGCAGTGGCCGTTCAGGATCTGCGACGGCTGCTTGAACTCCTCGCAGCCGACGCAGTAGAGTCCCTCGTACTCGCCGACGAACAGGTCATCCGGATTGTGCTCCGCGATGCGCTGGAGCAGGGCCGTCACCACGCGGTGATGCCGCGGCTCGGTGGTCCGGATCCAGTCGTCGTTGCTGCACTCCAGCCGGGCCCAGAAGCTCTCGAAGCGAGCCGCCATGAGGTCGACCCACGCCTTGGGCTCGACCCCATGCTCCTCGGCGGCCTGAAGCACGGCCTGGGAGTGCTCGTCCATCCCCATCAGGAAATGGACGGCATCGCCCCGGAGCCGGCGGTACCGCGCGATGCAGTCCGCGCCCACCTTCTCCAGGGCGTGACCCAGGTGAGGATCGCCGTTGGAGTAGTCGATGGCGGTGGTGAGATAGAACTTCGGCACGGGCGGACTCCTTCCGGGTCAGCCGGGGCGGTGGATGGCGCCCGGCAGCCCGGAATCTACTGCGGTCCAGGTCTCCTGGTTCAGGGGTTCAGACGGCTGGGGTCGTGAATTTTTTCGCCAAGGACGTACCCACCCGACCAGCTGAGGCTCATGAAGCGGGGCCGCCATCGTCCTGGCTCCCAGCACCGCGCGAGCCGCCGCCCCGGTGCCGCCGCCGCCGCCGGCGGGCTGGCCGGTCGGAGCCCTGCCGATCGCTGCTTTCGGCGGCGAGGGCCGGCGCGTCGCCCAGGGAGCCGAGGGCGGTGGCCTCGTCTTCCAGCACCGTGTCGACCACCGGCTCGACCGCGACGGCGGCGGCCTGGCTTCTGGCCTCGGCCGTCATGAGCACGCCGCCCAGAGCTTCCACTTCCTCCCGAAGCTGGAGCAGCGGGATGATCCGGGAGCCGTGCTCCTCGCTCCGGAGGAAGACCCGTTCACGGAAGATGTCCACCGCGACCACCTTCTCCGCTCCCACCGCCGTGGTCATCGTCTTTCCCTCCTTGGGAAAGCGCCGGCGCGCGGTCACGTAGAACTCGTGCTCGTACTTGAGGCAGCAGAGCAGTCGCCCGCAGCCGCCGGAGATCTGCGAGGGATTGAGGGAGAGGTGCTGGTCTTTGGCCAGACCGAGATTGACGGGTGAGAGCTCGCCGAGCCATGAGGAGCAGCAGTACTCCCGGCCGCAGCGGCCCACGCCCGACAGGCGGGCCGCCTCGTCTCGCACCCCGATCTGACGGAGCTCGATCCGGGTTCGGAACAGCGAGGCGAGGTCGCGGACCAGGGCCCGGAAATCGACCCGCTTCTCGGCGGTGAAGTAGATGGTGAGCTTGCTTCGGTCCCACTGCCACTCGGTGTCGCTCACCTTCATGACCAGGTCGTGCGAGCGCACCCGCTGGATCACCTTCCGCCGGGCGTCCTCCTCCGAGAGGCGGATCTCGTCATGAGTGCGGAGATCCTCGGGCGTGGCGGGCCGGAGCACGGACTTGAGCGGGGCCGCCTCCACCGCGGGATCGCTGCCGACGGCACACCCGGAGCAGCTCGAGCCGCACTTCTTGCTGGCCACATCGCCCACCGCCGTCACCCGGCCCAGGTCGCGGCCCCGCTCGACCTCCACCACGACGGTCTGCCCGATCCGGAGCGGTGCCGCCTCGTCCCAGAGGAAGTACGCCTTTCGGGTCCCCTTGAACCGGACTTCGACGGTCTGGCTCACTCAGGCCTCGGAGTACGCGCCCATCGACGCGTATTTCTCGGCCCGGCGGCGCACCAGCTTCTCCGGCCGGATCTTGCGCAGCTCGGTGATGTGCCGGATCAGCGCCTCGCGCAGCGCCTCCCCGGTCGCGTCCGGATCGATGTGCGCCCCGCCCACTGGCTCCATCACGATCTCGTCGATGATCTTGAGCTGGAGCAGGTCGCTGGCGGTGAGCTTGAGCGCCTCCGCCGCGCGCTCCCGCTGGCTGGCGTCTTTCCAAAGAATCGCGGCGCACCCCTCGGGGGAGATGACCGAGTAGACCGAGTTCTCCAGCATCAGGATCCGGTCGGCCACGCCGAGCGCAAGGGCGCCGCCCGAGCCGCCCTCGCCGATCACGACCGCGACGCTCGCGGTGGGCAGGGCCGACATCTCCAGGATGTTGCGCGCGAGGGCCTCGGACTGTCCCCGCTCCTCGGCGCCGAGCCCGGGGTAGGCACCCGGCGTGTCGATGAGGGTGATGACCGGCGCGTTGAACTTGGCCGCGAGCTTCATCATTCTGAGTGCCTTCCGGTAGCCCTCGGGGTGGGGCATGCCGAAGTTGCGCTTGAGATTCTCCTTGGTGTCCCGGCCCTTCTGGTGGCCGATCACCATGACCGACACCCCGCCCAGGCGGGCCCATCCGCCCACGATGGCCGGATCATCCATGTAGAGGCGATCGCCGTGGAGTTCGATGAAGTCGGTGAAGATGGTGCTGAGATAGTCGAGCGTGTAGGGGCGGCGGGGTGGCGGGCGACCATGACCCGCTGGATGGGTGTGAGGTTGCGATAGATCTCGGCCCGGAGCGACTCCAGCTTGGCCTGCAGACC
>JBJMOX010000186.1:0-12937 GCA_045803515.1 Gemmatimonadales bacterium | reverse complement strand
CCGATCCGGTGCAGCTCGGCCAGCCGCGGGGCGGCGGCGCGGGCGCGGAGGTTCTGCACCAATCGGTCGATCTCCTCCGTCAGGATCCGTTCGGCGTCGCTCAGGGCCGCCGAAGCCGTTTCGGCCGCGGGGCAGCGGAGACGCTGGAGATCGTCCAGGTCATAGAGACGCACCCCGGCAACCGCGCGGACCGCGGGCTCGACGTTTCGCGGAACCCCGAGATCGATGACGATGAGCGGCTCTCGCTCATGGAACTTCGCCGCCCGGGTCAGCTGCGGCGCCGAGATCACGGGCCGTGACGCCGCGGTCGCGACGACCAGCAGATCGGCATCCTGGAGCAGCTCGTCCAAGGCTTCCCAGGGCTGGGTCTCGGCCCGCCACACCGCCGCGAGTGCGCCCGCCCGGGCCGGGTTTCGATTCACCAAGAGGATCCGGTCCACCCCGTGCTGGTTCAGGGCGCGCAATACGCCGTCCGCTGCCTCACCCGCACCCAGCACTACAGCGCGGCACTGCCGCAGTCCGTCGATCCGGCTTGCGGCCGCCACGTCCACCGCCGCGGAGCTGACCGACGCTGGATGGCGGCCGAGGAGCGTTTCGCTCCGGGCCCGCCGTCCAGCCGACAGGGCGGCTGAGAAGATGGCGTCCATGTCGCGCGTAGTCGTGCCCGCGGCACGCGCGGCGTCATGTGCCGCGCGAACCTGCCTGAGTATCTCGGTCTCGCCCACGATCTGCGAATCAAGCCCGGCAGCGACGACGAAGAGGTGGCGCACCGCGTCCAGGCCGTCGAGCCGAATGAGAGCGTCCTCCTGGGTGACACCCCCATTGCCGGCGAAATCACGGAACCAGGATTCGGAATCCTGGTCGCCGGTCCAGTACAGCTCGCATCGATTGCAGGTGGACAGAAGGAGGGCCGACCGATTGCCGGCGTGTTCGCGTTTCAGCAGCAACGCCAGTTCCGCCGGGGAGAAGGCGAACCGTTCACGGATCCCCAGCGGAGCCGTATGGTGGCTTACGCCAACGACATGGAAGGAGGGGTCTGGCAGCACCCACCAAGGGTACATTCCGCCCCCCGGGGGGACAATCCGCATCCCCCCGGAGCGGTTCTCCGTAGAGATACGGAGACACTGCGTCTCAGCGTCTCAGCGCTGGCCGGCCTTGGCGGCGGAACCTTCCTCCTCGGCGTCCCGATCGGTTCCAGACTGCCGGGTCTTGGAGCCCTTGGTCTGGACCGATGGCCCGGAGCTCACCTGGGCCGGTTGGGTACCCAAACCCGAGCTGACCGGGATCTCACGAGGCCTGGCCCGTTCGCTCTTCGGAATGGTGACGGTCAGAATCCCATGCTCGTAGCTCGCCGAGATCTTTTCAGGGTCTACCGTGTTCGGCAGAGCGAAGGTGCGCTCGAACGCCCCATAACTGCGCTCGTAGCGATGGACTCTCTCGGATTGCTCCTCCGCGTGCTGCCGTTTCTCCCCCCGGATCGTCAGCATGTTGTTCTCGAGCGAGAGCTTCACGTCCTCGGGACGGACACCCGGGAGCTCCATAGTGATCTGAAGGCTCTCGTTGTCCTCACTGACATCGGTGGGAGCGAACCATGCCGAGGTGATGGCCGCGCTCGGCTCGGCGAATGGAAATCCGGTGAATGCCTCATCGAGAAGGCGGTTGAGCCGCTGCAGCCCGAAGAGGCCTTGCGGGTTGTCCCGGTATCTGCTGATCGAAGCCATACATCCCTCCTGTTCGAAAGACCACGACTTTCGGAAGCTCGCCGTCAGGCGAGAAAGGGCCGGGCCGTAGTGTGTAGCGCGCGCCGCAAGTGGCCCGTGACGGGCGTCACCCGACTAGTGCGCACTCACTGGAATCTCCCGTGGCCGCGCCCGCTCGGCTTTGGGGATCGTGACGGTGAGGATCCCATGCTCGAAGCTGGCCGAGATCCGGTCCGGATCGATCGTACTGGGCAGCGCGAAGCTGCGCTCGAAGCGACCGTAGCTGCGCTCGACGCTGTGTACCTTGCCGCTCAGATCCCCTGATTGCCGCTGCTTTTCACCCCGGATCGTGAGCAGATTGTTTTCCACCGATAGCTTCACGTCCTCGGGCCGGACGCCCGGCAGCTCGGCGAGGAGCTTGACCGAGTCCTTGTCTTCGAAGACGTCGCACGCCGGAAACCACGAAGAGGCAGGGAAGTTCTCTTGAGCCGGCCAAGAGCCGAACGCCTCGTCCAAGGCGCTGTTGAGGCGACGCAGGTTGCTGAATGGATCCAGGGGTCGCCGGGATGTGATGAATATGCTCATGTCTCCACCTTACGGATTGAGATGACCAGGCCGGCCTGGCCGGCCGACTTGCGCACAGCTCGAACGCAGCCGGCATGCCCGAATACCGGGACCTCAGATGGTCAAAATGACCGAGAACAGAGGAGAATTGGCAGATAGACTGCAAGGATGACCGTGACGCCGAAGCAGCGCCGCGAGTCTCAGGACGGAGCGCTACGCATCCACTGCTGGTACACCCGGACCAAGCGCCGCATTTGGCCTAGGTTACGGGAGAGCCGATCGCCGGCGATCCGGTCGGGCACTCCGGTGCCTCCGCCGAGCTGGTTCAGCACCGAGTCGCTCAGCGCCTTGAAGGCGCCGCTGTCCGCCAGCCCAACCCGCGTCAGATCGGACTGCATCGCGTTGATCAGGGTGCCGGCGGAGTTCTTGTAGCTCGCGAGGTCGCTATCGGTCACCGAGTCGCGAGGCGCCAACAGTCGGTCCATTTGGGCCTGCATGCCCGGGATCAGGCGAGGCGCCTCGTATTCCACCCCGGCCGTCGTGCCTCCGAGGTTGGCGCCGGCGGCGGTGTCGGATCCGTTGGTATACGCCGACGCGGTGCGCCCGGTCTCGGCGGCGTGCTCCCGGCAGGCGGCCAATGTCAGTCCGAGCAGCAAGAGGGCAACTCGTGAGCTCATTAAATGATCCTTCCGGAGCGGAGCCAAGGCGTCGCTAGATGAAATGAACCCCGGACCGCGGCCGACGGCGGTGTTCCTGCTCACCCGGCCCGGTCGCGTGGAGCGTTAGCGGCCAAAAAGCTTGGCGAAGACCCCGGTGCTGAGGACGCTCTCCAACGCGAAGGCCAACTCGGTCATCGACTGGTACCGTCCAGCAGGATCAAGAGTGAGTGTTCGCTCGATCACGGTCTCGAGCTTCGCGGGGAGATCTCCCCGGAACTCGCGCAGCCGAATTGGCGAACCCTTGAGACGGGCGATCATCGTCTCCTGCGCCGACTTTCCGGTGAACGGGAGCTGGCCGCTGAACAGCTCGAAGGCCAGGATTCCCAGCGCGTAGACGTCACTTCGACCGTCGAGCGGCTTCCCCCGGATCTGCTCCGGGCTCATGAATTCGGGGGTGCCCAGGACGATGCCCGTGGCCGTGAGCTTGGCCACCTCGGGACCCGCCCGGCGCTCCTTGGCCAAGCCGAAATCCATGACCACGGCCCGAAAGCCACCGGTCTCGGTCGTGGCTGGATCGGGCACCAGCATCACGTTCTCGGGCTTGAGATCCCGGTGAATGACCTGCAGCTCGTGGGCGTGCTGCAGCCCGTGGCAGATCTGCACCAGCAGGGGAATTCCCTCGGCCAGGGGAAATGGGCCGCGCCGGGTCTCGTGCTCACTGAGGGGCTCGCCCTCGAGGTAGGGCATGACCAGATAGATCATCCGGTCCGGCGTCTCCCCCAGCCGGAGAATGGGGCAGACGTTCGCATGATCGAAGCGGGTCGCGATCGTCGCCTCGCGGCGGAGCCGCTCCACGGCGGCCGGGTCCCGCGAGAGGCGGGGTAGCAGGATCTTCACCGCCACGGCCCGCCCGGTGCCGACCTCGGATGCGCGATACACGTACGACATCCCTCCCTCGCCCAGCCGCCGCTCCACCTGGTAGCGCTGGTCCAGGATTTTCCCGGTCAGGGTGGCGTAGTGATCGAGCTCCTCGGGGGTGAGCGGCGGGGGGAGGGCCATCGCCCGCCGCCGGGCCGTAGTCGAGTCGCCGCTCTCGGGGGCGATCTCTACCAGGGGCGAGCCGTCCTTGACACAGAATCGGGCGGGGGCGGCGTAGGTCGCCTGGCATCGGGGACAGCGCCGGCTGGTCAATCGCGGAAGCGGTTCCGACCGTCGCTCTTGGCGCGGTAGAGATGACTGTCGGCCAGGCGGAGGAGCGACTCACCGTCAGTCACCCGCTCGTCCGGGTAGGAAGCGATACCGATGCTGATGGTGACCCGGACCGGCCGGCCGGTCTCCCCGAAATCGTGGGTCGCGACCCGCCGAAGGATGCGCTCGGCGAAGTTGCGTGACTCCGTGGAGGTGGTTTCCGGCAGCAGCGCCACGAACTCCTCGCCCCCGTAGCGGGCCACGATGTCCACCGACCGCTGTTCCCGCTTGAGCAGGTTGGACAGCTGTTTGAGCACCTTATCGCCCACCAGATGCCCGTGGGTGTCGTTGATCTGCTTGAAATTGTCGATGTCGATCATCATGCCGGTGAGCATCGTCGCGTACCGCGCGGCCCGATCCATCTCCTGCTCCAGCTTCTCCATCAGCGCTCTGCGATTGAAGCAGTTGGTCAAGGGATCGGTCTCGGCCAAGTGGCGCATCTGCTCCTGGCCCATGACCGCGTTCTCCAGGTCGTAGGCCTTCTCCAGCGCGGAGACCGCCGCTCCAATGACCTGATCGGCGAACTGGACGTCCTGCTCGTTCAGGGGAGCGTCCTCCGTCGTAGTGCGCAGGAAGAACACCCCGGCCGGCTGCTGCCTCAGCGAGAAACGGAGCGCGATGGCGGAGCGGGTCTGCACCGGCTTGCCCTCGGCCTCCCACTCCTGGCGGATGTCCTGGTAGAGCGGGTGGGTCGTCGCATCGCGCACCAGCACCACCTCGCCGGTGGCCAGCGCATGCCGGATCTCGGGATAGCGCCGGAGATCGACCGACAGGTTGTGGAGCATCGGGTTCTCGAATGCCGCCACCACGGTCCCGGTCTCGTCATCGGGGCCCGCGATGATGATCGAGCAACGCGCGATGTTGAGGCCGTGGGCCACCCGCCGGACCAGGATCTGGTAGATCTCCTCCGGCTTCAGCGAGGCGGTCACCTCCTGCATGATGTCCATCATCTCGGAGCGGGAGCGGGCCTCGGCCCGGGCCTGATTGAGCTCGCGCCCGACCCGGAGGTGCGCCTTCACCCGGGCGAGCAGCTCGCGCACCCGGAAGGGTTTCGGGATGAAGTCAGCAGCCCCGAGACCGAGGGAACGGACCGTGGCCTCTTCCGGCGGCATCGAGGAGATCATGAGCACCGGCAGGTCCTTGAATCGGGGGTCGGATTTGACCCGCTGGAGGAGCTGCAGTCCGTCGATCTTGGGCATCATGATGTCCAGCAGGAGCAGGTCGAAGACTTCCGCCTGCAGGTGCTCGAACAGCAGCTCGCCGCCCGGGACGGTCAGCACCTCATAGCCGTTCTCCTTGAGAATCCACGACAGCGTGCGGGAGAGGGCTTGGTCGTCATCGGCGACGAGGATCTTGGGGAGAGCCATCAGCCTACCAGGCGTTGATAGAGAACTGGATCGACGTTCCCGCCGCTCACCACGGCGACGGTCGGCCCGGTGAGGCGGAGATGTCCCGCGAGCAGTGCCGCGACGGCAACGGCACCGGAGGGCTCGGGTCTGAGCCCGGCCTCGTGGTGGAGAAAGCGAACCGCCGCCGCGATCTCCTCTTCCGACACCCGCACCGCTTCCCGGACCACGCGCTGAAGAATAGCGAAGGTGAAATCGCCGATGGCGCGGGCCAGCAGGCCATCGGCGATGCTCTCGGTGTGATCCAGGGCGACCGGCGCCCCGGCGGCGAGCGCGGCCGTGAGCTTGGCGGCGCCGGCCGGCTCGGCGCCGAGCAGCCGGACCGAGGGTTTGAGCGCCGCCACCGCCACCGAGATTCCCGCCAGGAGACCGCCGCCGCTCACCGGGACCAGGATCGTGTCCACCTCGGGCTGCTGCTCCAGGATCTCGAGGCCCACGGTTCCCTGTCCCGCCACCACGTCGGGATGGTCGTAGGGCGGCACCATCACCAGGCCCTGCTCCCGCGCGATCGCTTCCGCCCGGAGGCGCTGCTCGGCCGAGCGGCTGGCGCCGGCGAGGACGACTTCACCCCCGTGCTGCTTCACGCCATCCACTTTCACCTGTGGCGTGGAGCCCGGCATCACCACCACCGCGCGCAGCCCGAAGGCCCGTGCGGCGTACGCCACCGCCTGGCCGTGATTGCCGCTCGACTGGGTGACCACGCCCGGAGCGCCGCCCGCGGCCGCGATCCGGGCGATGGCATTGTACGCTCCCCGGATCTTGAAGGCGCCGATCGGCTGGAGCTGCTCGCATTTGACCGCGACCGGTACGCCGAGGCGGGCCGAGAGGCCCGGCAACTGGAGCAGCGGCGTCCGGACTGCGACCCCGCTCAGCCGCTCGGCGGCCGTCCGAACGGCCTCGAGGGACACGGCGGCAGCCGAGTCCGCGGTGACGGGCACGATTACCGCCGGCTCATTCGACTGCGGCAGTCGGCTTCACCTCGTCCCCTCCGGCCGCGTCCTCCGGACCGGCCTCGTCTTCCTTCACGACCCGGGCGACATCCACGACGGTATCGCCCTGGTCCAGGTTCATCACCTTGACGCCCTGGGTATTGCGGCCGATCACCCGGATACCGTCCACCGGCAGCCGGATGATGACCCCGTGGCGGGTGATCATCATCAGCTCGTCATCCGGGATCACTTCCTTGAGCGCGACGATGGCGCCGGTCTTCTCGGTCTTCTTGAGGGTGATGATCCCCTTGCCGCCGCGCTTCTGCACCCGATAGTCCGCCAGCTCGGAGCGCTTGCCGAATCCCTTCTCGCTCACCACCAGCAGGGTCGCGTCCCGGCGGACGACCACCATCCCGATCACCGCGTCGCCCTTCTCCAGCTCGATCCCTTTCACTCCCGTGGTCGCCCGGCCCATGTCCCGCACGTCACCCTGGTGGAACCGGATGCTCATACCATCGTTGGTGGCCAGGACGATGTCGCTGTTCTGATCGCAGACCTGGACGTCGATCAGCTCGTCCCCATCCTCGACATTGATGGCGCAGATGCCGTTCGCCCGCACGTTGCCGTACGCGGAGAGCACCGTCTTCTTCACGGTGCCGAGCCGGGTGGCGAAGATGAGGCACTTGTCGTCGGTGAACTCCCGCACCGGCACCAGGGCCGCCACCTGCTCGTTGGGCTTGATGGCGATGCAGTTGACCACCGGCTTGCCCCGGGCCGACCGGCTGGCCTGGGGGATCTCGTGCACCTTGAGCCAGTAGACCTGCCCGGTATTGGTGAAGAAGAGCAGGTAGTCGTGGGTGCTGGCGATGAAGAGGTGCTCGACCCAGTCGTCCGCCTTGAGGTCGGCGCCGTTGAGCCCCCGGCCGCCGCGGCGCTGGCGCTTGTAGGCCGACACCGGAATCCGCTTGATGTATCCGGTGTGGGAGATGGTGATCACCATGTCCTCCTCGGCGATCAGATCCTCCACCGTGAACTCGCCCTGGTCGGCCACGATCTCGGTGCGGCGATCGTCGCCGAACTGATCCACGACCTCCTTCATCTCGTCCTTGAGGATTGCCATCCGCTTGGGCTTGGAGGCAAGAATCCCCTTGAGCTCCTTGATCGTCGCTCTCACCTCCTTGAGCTCGGCCTCCAGCTTTTCCCGCTCGAGTCCGGTCAGCTTGGCGAGCCGCATGTTGAGGATGGCGTCGCTCTGCTTCTCGCTCAGGCCGAAGCGCTTGCGCAGCCGGGCGTCGGCCTGGGGAGTATCCTCCGAACCCCGGATGATCTTGATGACCTCGTCGATGTGGTCGACGGCGATCTTGAGACCTTCGAGGATGTGCTCCCGCGCCTCGGCGGCCGTGAGGTCGAACTGGGTCCGCCGGATCACGATCTCGTGGCGGTGCTCGATGTAGTGCTCGAGCAGCTCCTTGAGATTCATCACCTTGGGCGCGCCCTTGTAGAGGGCCAGCATGATGACGCCGAAGGTGGCCTGCATGGCGGTGTGCTTGTAGAGCTGATTGAGGACGACGTTGGGAATGGCGTCCCGCTTGAGCTCGATGACGACCCGCATGCCCTCCCGGTCCGACTCGTCGTTGACCCCGGAGATCCCGTCGATCTTCTTCTCCGACGCCAGCTCGGCGATCGCCTTGACCAGGTTCTCCTTGTTTACCTGATAGGGGATCTCGGTCACCACGATCTGGGAGCGGCCCGACGACTCCTTCTCCTCGATCTGGGCTCGCGCCCGCATGATGACCCGGCCGCGCCCGGTCTCGTAGGCTTCCTTGATACCCTGGCGCCCGTAGATGTAGGCCCCGGTGGGAAAGTCGGGCCCCTTGATGGCCTTCCGGAGATCGGTGATGCTGGTCTCGGGATCGTCGATCAGGAGCTCGACGGCCTTGGCGACCTCGCGGAGGTTGTGCGGCGGAATGTTGGTGGCCATCCCCACCGCGATCCCCGACGAGCCGTTCACCAGCAGGTTGGGGACCTTCGACGGGAGGACCGTCGGCTCCTGCAGCCGGTCATCGAAGTTGGGCTGGAAGTTGACGGTGTTCTTGTCGATGTCCTCCAGCATCGCGATGGCGATCCGGGTCAGCCGCGCCTCGGTGTAGCGGTAGGCCGCCGCGGGATCGCCGTCCACCGAGCCGAAATTCCCCTGGCCATCGACCAGCGGATAGCGCAGCGAGAAGTCCTGCACCATGCGGACCAGCGCATCGTACACGGACGAGTCGCCGTGCGGGTGATACTTGCCCAGCACGTCGCCCACCACGGTCGCCGACTTCTTGTAGGCGCGGCCCGGCACCAGTCCGAGCTCGTTCATCGCGTACAGGATCCGCCGGTGCACCGGCTTGAGCCCGTCCCGCACATCCGGCAGCGCGCGCGAGACGATGACGCTCATCGAGTAATTGATGAACGATTGCTGCATCTCGTCTTCGATGAGCCTGGGCAGGATTCGTTCGCGCGAGTTGGGTGCGGTCATGTGCGTCACGTTCAAGGGAAATTGGGGGCGGTCCCGGACCGGACCGAGACTCCCAAATATACCCGGAAGCCCACCCGAGACGCAACCGGAAACAGCGCACGAAATGTTGGGGAGACAACGACTTAGGGGCCACCTATTGGTGGCAGGGCGCCTCGGGATCGGGCTTGGGCTTATCCACCACGATCCGGTGGTCCAGGCTGGCGACTCGGTCCGCCAGATCCGCGAGAAAGCTGGTCACCGGGTGGTAGTCCCGGTGCCCGCCGGTGCGCACGGTTTCGACCAGATCGCCCAGCTCGGTGGAGAGCCGGCGCGAGCCGATCACCTGGAGGACTTCCCCGAGCGATCATGTCGACGTTGATCTGACTCACGATCGAATCACGCGGAACGGTCGGGTGATCGGTGAACCACCGGCTGCCCTGCAGGCCCGATTCCTCGCCGGTGTGCCAGACGAAGAGCAGCGATCGTTTGGGGCGCGGCCCGCCCCTGGCGAACGACTCGGCGACTTCCAGGAGGCCCATCGAGCCCGAGCCATCGTCGTCGAGCTCCAACCTACTGTCGGGCGGCGGAAATCGTTTCCGGATCTCAGCGGTGGAGTCCGGGCCCGCGGCGAACCAGCAGAACCGTGCCCGCCCCCCGGCCCATGACCGGCTCGCCGGCGGGCTGCACCACCTCACCGATGGGACGCCCCGCCCCATCGACCACTTCGTACACCCTGATCGGGTCCTGTTTTCTCAGCTGTACCATCGGGCACCTCGTCGGCTGACTATGCTATGAAGCCACGCAACGCGCATCAACGTAGGCCTGAGATGCGTTGAGCCGCGGGAAGGTTGCCTGGGGCGTGGCCAGCCAACCATTTCTTCCTGACCCGTGTCAGAGAGCCGGTTCGAGCCCACGACCATCAAGCGCCGGAGCCCGTGAACGACCGTGAATTGATCGGCCGAGTGCTGGCAGGTGACCCGAGCGCCGAGCGGGCATTGTACGACACACATGTGGACCGGGTATTCCGCCTGGTCCACAGGATGGCAGGTGATCTGGACCGGGCGCAGGACTACACCCAGGAGACTTTCATCCGGGCCTTCGATCGACTGCGAGACTTCCGTGGAGAGGCGGCCCTGTCGACGTGGCTGTGCTCGATTGCGATCTCGATCACGCTCAACGGCTTACGGAAAGTTCGCCGGTCTCGCGAGCGGGAAGTGGCGCTGGATGACGCACCGGCCATTGGCAGGTCCCGCCGGGAGGCGGAGCCGGATTTGAAGCTCCGGCTCTCCCGGGCCATAGACGAGCTCCCGGATGGGTACCGCACGGTCTTCGTGATGCACGACGTCGAGGGATACACTCACGAAGAGATCGCCACCGCGTTGGGGGTCCAGTCGGGCACCTCGAAGGCCCAGCTTTCTCGGGCCCGGGCCCGGTTGCGCGAGGCCCTCGCCGACTTCGCCAGGGAATGAGCCCCATGGACGACGACGAATTGGACGAGCTGCTGCGCCGGACGGCGCGCGACTACAACGCGCCGCCCGAGACTCCCAGGGATGAGATGTGGCGCGCCATTCACGCACGCCGGCGCCGCACCCGCGTCCGGTCGATCTCTCCCCGGCGCTGGATCCCGTGGGCGGCCGCCGCGGCGGCCGTGCTCGCTCTCGGTGTGGGCCTCGGTCGCCTCTCCGTACGGAACGCGCCTCGGCCGGTTCCGGCGCCGGTCGCGATCCGGACCTCCCCGCGGTCCAGCGCCACCGCCTACCGACTCGCGGCGGCCGAGCACCTCGGGCAGTCGGAGGCATTCCTCACGCTGTTCCGGGCGTCGATCCGCCCCGGCGGCGACGAGCGACTGGCGTCAGCGACGGCTCGCGAGCTTCTGACCACCAACCGGCTGCTGCTGGATTCACCCGCGATGCAGGATCGCAGGACCCGACTGCTGTTGGAGGATCTCGAGTTGGTGCTGGCCGAGATCGCGCAGCTCACCCCTGAGCCTCGGGATCGGGATCTGAAGCTGATACGCGAAGGGATCGAGCGAGACGGAATGTTGCCCCGCCTCCGGACGGCAGTGCCGGCCGGTGCGACCCAAACGCAAGGAGCGTTGTGATGTATCGGATGTCATCCGGACTGATGCTGGCCGCAATGATGGGACTGGGAGAGTGGTGGACGCCGGCCCACGTCCTGCCTCGGGACCACGCATCCGCCGTTCAGGACTCCGCGCGGGCTTCCGAGCCCTCGGCTCCGGCGCCCTGGCTGCAGGGTGATCCCGCCGATTCGATCTATCGGGCAGCGCGCGAGGCGCTCAACGGCCGGGACTACGCCCGCGCGGCCGACCTGTTCGGTCAGATCTCCACTCGTTTCCCTCGGTCGGGTTACGTGGCCGACGCGTTCTACTGGCGGGCGTTCTCGCTCTATCGCCTCGGGGGCGCGAGCCAGCTGCGGGAGGGACTCGCCGCGCTTCAGACCCAACGCGAGCGCTTTCCCAAGGCAGCCACCCGGGGCGATGCCGCGGCGCTCGAGCGCCGGATCCAGGGCGAGCTCGCCCGCCGGGGCGACTCGCAGGCGGCGGAAGACATCACCCGAGCGGCCCAGGACGTCGTCGAAGCGCCGGAACCACCCGAGGTTCCGCAACCCCCAGAGGCCCCGGAGCCCCCCGAGCCGCCGTCCGACCGGGGGAGCCGCTGCGAGAATGCGGGGGACGACACCAAGCTCGCGGCGCTCAACGCGCTTCAGCAGATGGACGACGAGCGCGCCCGTCCGATTCTCCGCCGGGTCTTGGCGCGCCGGGATCCGGGTTCGGTCTGCCTCCGGCGGAAGGCCGTGTTCCTCATCGCCCAGCAGGGCGCCGAAGGCACCGAGGAGATCCTGCTGGACGCCGCCAGGACCGACCCTGACCACGAAGTGCGCGAGCAAGCAGTCTTCTGGCTGTCGCAGGTGAATACCGATCGTGCGGTGAGCGCCCTGGATTCCATTCTGCGGACGTCCAAGGACCGCGCCCTCCAGGAGAAGGCGGTCTTCGCCCTGTCGCAACAGGGCAGTCCCCGGGCGCAACAGGCGCTGCGCGGCTACGCCGAGCGGGCCGACCTGCCGGCGGAGACGAGGGAGAAGGTGATCTTCTGGATCGGTCAGAGCGGCGGGGCCGAGAACGAGGCGTTTCTCCGTGCGCTCTATGGCCGGCTCAAGGAGGAAGGGCTGCGCAACAGGATCCTGTTCTCGATCTCCCAGGCCGGCGGGCCGGAGAACGGGCGCTGGCTGCTCGGCATCGCGCGGGACGGCAGCCAGCCGCTCGAGCTCCGCAAGCAGGCGCTCTTCTGGGCCGGCCAGGGCGGCGCGTCGATGACCGATCTCGCCGGACTCTATACCACGATGACCGACCGACCCATGCGGGAGCAGCTGATCTTCGTCTATTCCCAGCGGGACGAGCCGGCCGCGGTGGACAAGCTGCTCGACATCGCCAAGCGCGATCCGGACCCGGAGCTGCGGAAGAAGGCACTCTTCTGGCTGGGACAGAGCGGCGATCCG
The DNA here is from genome assembly GCA_045803515.1 of Gemmatimonadales bacterium. Taxonomy (GTDB): domain Bacteria; phylum Gemmatimonadota; class Gemmatimonadetes; order Gemmatimonadales; family GWC2-71-9; genus CAVVWJ01. The sequence goes on along the minus strand of JBJMOX010000186.1, from coordinate 418 downwards.
CGGGCGGCCAAGGCGCTGCAGGACATCATCGAGCAGCCCTGAGCGGGGGTGAAACAGATGAATCGAATGATCGGCTGCACCCTGGCGCTCTTCGCGCTTCCCGCGAGCCTCAGCGGCCAGACGTTGACTCAACGGATCGCCGCGCTGGGGGAGGGCAACCTCCGGTTGAGCTTCGCGGCACGCGAGGGCGTCTGCGGCAGCAGCCACGGGATCAGCATCACCACGCAGAGCGATGAATGGGTCGGAGACTGCGCGCGTGGCCCAGTGCGAGTCTCGCTTCGCGTCCGGAGCGGCCGGCTGACCGAGGCCCACACCTACGTGGGCGGCCGGTGGAGGGCACCCGAGGCGCACACCATCGACCTGGGAATGCTTCCGGCCCGGTCGGCCGCGTCCGAACTCCTGGCGCTCGCCGAAGCCT
>JBJMOX010000185.1:0-20827 GCA_045803515.1 Gemmatimonadales bacterium | reverse complement strand
GGGAAGGACGGGAAGGACGGGAAGGACGGGAAGGACGGGAAGGCCGGGAAGGACGGGAAGGACGGGACGGACGGGAAGGACGGGAAGGACGGGAAGGTGTGCTGTTATCCCGAGGAGCGCCAGCGACGAGGGATCTTGCCCGTTAATCCCGACCGTCGTAGCCGAGTTCCGATCCTGCCGCGACGATCCCGCGCTCCGCTCGGGAGGACAGTTCCGTGCGCGCAGGAGCACAGACCCTCATTTCGACCCTGCCCGTCCTTCCCGGCCTTCCCGCGCCGCCGCTGAACCACCTCACTTCTTCACGATCGCCTGAATCCGCGACGCGATCGATTCGCGCTGTTTCTGGCTCCGGGTGATGACCAGCACCGTGTCGTCTCCCGCAATGGTCCCGATGACCTCCGTCCAGCCGGTCTGGTCGAGTGCCTCGGTGATGGCCCCGGCCGAGCCACTCGCGGTCCGGAGGACCAGCAGCGGACCGACCCCGTCCACGCTCACCAGCAGCGCCGGCAGCACCTGGGCCAGGTCGGGTCGGACCGCCGCCCGGTGCGGATGGGTGTAGAACGCGCCACCCTGAGGATCGGCGAGCTTGGCCAGACCGAGCTCGCGGATGTCGCGCGACAGCGTCGCCTGGGTGACGATGAACCCGTCGGACGCGAGCGCCTCGCGCAGCTCGTCCTGGCTCTCGATGCGGCGCTCCCGGACGACGCGCAGGATGGCCGCATGGCGCTGAATCTTCATACCGGCCGATCGGCTCGATACACGTCCCGTCCTCCCACGTAGGTGGCCAGCACATCCGATGGACCGCTCGCGAGGGCCTGCTCCTCGGGCGAGAGGTTGGCCCCGCCGCCCCGCGGCCGCAGCACGACGCAGTCGCCCCACTTCCCTGCCCGAAGACTTCCGGTTTCACCGTCGAGCCCGAGCGCCCGGGCCCCCTCCAGGGTGCAGAGCTCGAGGGTGCGCGCCGCATCGAGACAGGCGAGCTCACGTGCGGCGCGGGCCTCGGACAGGAGATCCGGCGTCCCCACGCTCAGAACCGAGTCGGTCCCGAGCCCCACACGCACCTGCCGCCCGAGCAAAGCCGCCAGCGGCGCGCTGCCGTGTCCGTGCCTCTGGTTGGAGACCGGGCAGTGCGCGACCGCGGCTCCCGCGCGCGCCAGGCGCTGCACATCCTCTCCCGTCGCCTGCACCAGGTGGATGCAGAGCGTACCCTCGGAGAGTACCCCATGATCGCCAAGCCATTCCACCGGCGTGTGACCCAGCGGCGTGGGAAGCGGAATCCCCCGCCCTCTCCAGGCAACCGCGAACGCTCCCTCTCCTCGGGCCAGCAGCTCGCTCTCCGCAGGCGATTCGGCGACGTGCGTGGCCAGCGGGAGCCGCTCCGCTCGGGCCCATGCGGCCACCGCCGCGTAGAGCCGCCCGCTCACGGTGTAGGGCGCATGGGGCGAGACGCCGATCCTCACCCGCCCGGCCGCGAATGCGCCCAGCGACTCCACCTGCCGCTGGAGACCGGCCAGGCTCTCCTCGAGCTGGTCCGGGTGCGGGCCGAACACCTCGTGGTACGCCACCCCGGACCCGCCCGATTCGGCGAGCGCACGGATGACGGCACCCGAATCACCGGTATCGGCCACCGTGGTGACGCCCGCCGCGTGCGAGGCCGAGAGTCCGGCCCGGGCGGCCGCCAGGAACGCCTCGGGACTGCGCCCGGCCTTGAGCCGGCGAACGCCAAGGATCCAGGCGGCGAAGTCCGGCTCGGGCGGCTCGCCCGGCAGACCGGTAAGCTCCAGATGCGTGTGCGTATTGATCAGGCCAGGGAGCAGCAGCCCGTGCTCGTACGCATCGGCCACGGCCCCGGCGGGTCGAGGCACGATGGCGTCGGGCCCCACGGCGATCACCCGGCCGTCAGCCCCGATCAGAACGGCGCCGCGCTCGATCGGGCGGCCCTCGACGGGAATGACCCACCGGGCCGCCAGCCGACGCTCCGGCATCCTAATGCGGCGTCGAGCCGGGTGGCCCCGCGCCCCCCATCGCACCCGAAGGAGGGCTTCCCGCGGCCCCTGGACGCGGAGGCACGGGGCTACCGGCCCCGGGCTTCGGCGGCCCGGTACCGGGTGGTACCACCACCGGCGGTGGTGCGGCTGGGGCCGTGCCCCCCAGCGGCCCCGTCGCGCTGCCGACCGCCCCGAACGGCGAGTGAATCGGGCAGAACTGGGTTGGCTCGGTGCCCGGAATGAATGACTCGATGTAGTGCACGTCCTTGGGACAGAACGGCGTCGCCTTGTATCCGGTGGTCTTGTCGATGTCGAGCGCGGTGAGCCCGTCGGGCCGGGGCCAGGCCTTGGGGAGCTCGCGCCGCTCGTAGACCTCGCGCATCATCGCCGTCCACGCGGGGGCCGCGAGTACGCCACCCTGGGCATTGGCCTTGATCTTCTGGGGCTGATCGAAGCCGATCCATACCCCGGTCACCAGATCGGGCGTGAAGCCGATGAACCAGACGTCGAAGCCGTCGTTAGTGGTGCCGGTCTTCCCCGCGGCCGGGAAATTGATCCTGGAGCCGACCGAGCCCACCGCGGTGCCGTGCCGGACCACGTCCCGGAGCACGTCCGTCATGAGCCAGGCGTGGGCCGTATCCATGACCGCGACCGACCGAACCGGCGGCTGCCATACGATCTTTCCGGTGCGGTCCTCCACCCGGAGGATCGAATTGGGGATGGTGCGAGTGCCCAGGTTGGCGAAGGTGGTGTAGGCGGAGATCATCTCCAGCGGGATCACGTCGGCCGAGCCGATGTGGATCGAGGGGTACGGGGGGATCCGGGTGGTGATCCCGAACTTGGTCGCCTCGCTGATCACCGCTTCGGGACCGATCTCCATCCCCAGCTTGATCGCGATGATGTTGCGCGACAGATAGAGCGCCCGCCGGAGGGTCATCGGGCCATCGAATTCCAGATCGTAGTTCTGCGGCGTCCAGGGGTCCTGGAGAGGATCGATCTCCACGCTCAGCGGGTCGTCCACCATGACGTAGGAGAGCGGGTAGCCCGCTTCCAGCGCCGCGGCGTAGACGATCGGCTTGAAGGTGGATCCGGGTTGCCGCAGGGCCTGGGTGGCGCGGTTGAACTTGCTGTCCTCGAAGTCCCGCCCGCCCACCATCGCCCGGATGTTGCCGGTCTTGGCGTCGAGCGTCACGACCAGGCCCTGCAGGTAGGGAGTCGGGATCCGATCATTGGTCTCGGCGGTCTCGGGCCGGGTGTCCATGTACTGGCGATAGGTCTGGTGGGGGAACTTTCCGTCCGCCCCGCTCTCGATCGCCTCCAGCCGCGCCTCCAGCGCCCGCTCCGCGGCCTGCTGGATGTCGAGGTCGAGCGTGGTGTAGATCCGGTAGCCGGCGCGGTAGAGGCCGGGCCCGAAGCGGGCATCCAGCTGCCGGCGCACGTATTCGACGAAGTATTCCGCGACCCCGCTGAAGTCGGAGCGGGAGGCGAGGAGCAGGGGATACGCCTTCCAGCGCTCCGCGTCCTCCGCCGAAAGGAGACTGTTGTCCCGCAGCAGATTGAGGATGGTGTTCCGGCGCTGCAGGCTGAGATTGGGATTCTTCCGGGGATTGTAGCGGGAGGGCGCTTTGGGAATGGCGGCCAGGGTCGCCGCCTCGGCCACGTTCAGGTCGCGGACCGATTTGCCGAAGTAGCGCTGGGAGGCCGCCTCCACCCCGTAGGCGCGATTGCCCAGATCGATCTGGTTGAGGTACAGCTCGAGGATCTTGTCCTTGGAGTACTTGGCCTCGATCTCCTCGGCGACGTGGGCCTCGCGCAGCTTCCGGCGCAGCGACTTGTCGCGCCCGCTGATGTCCTCCGGGAAGAGATTGCGGGCCAACTGCATGGTGATGGTGGAGAACCCCTCGGCCACCCGAAACTTGAAGATGTTGTTCTTGATGGCGCCGAGCACCCGGACCCAGTCGATGCCATGGTGCTGGTAGAATCGCTTGTCCTCGGTGGTGATGAACGCCGCCTTCACGTAGGGCGACATCTCCGCCAGCGGCACCACGGTGCGGCGCTCCAGGCCGAGATCGGTGATCAGCCGCCCGTCCGCGGCATACACCTTGGACGCCTGCTTGGGATCGTAGCCGCCCAGCCCGGTGATCGACGGGCAGCTGTTGCCCGCGCAGGCCCGGGTCCACGCCGCCAGCAGCGTGGCGAGCCCGAACGCGACGACCGCGAGGAAGGAAACCAGAACGATGCGTTGTGCGCGGGGCGAGAGCCGAACGCGCATGCGCAGGAGGGACAGCCGGCGGGCCATGCAGGCAAGCTAGCCGGTTGCGGGGTCCGTTTCCAGCGGGTACGATTGGCGCCTATGACCGACCTCTTCGACCTGCTTCGCGAGCGCGGATTCGTGCAGGACGCCACGCCGGGCGTGGCGGAGCGGCTCCGCGCGGGCCCCATTACCGGGTACGTCGGCTTCGATCCGACAGCCGACTCGCTGCACGTCGGCAGTCTCGTGCCGGTGATGGGGCTCGCCTGGCTGCAGCGGCTGGGGCACACGCCGATCGCGCTGGTGGGCGGCGGCACCGGCATGGTGGGCGACCCCAGCGGCAAGCGGGAGGAGCGTCCGGTCATGAGCCTGGACCAGATCGACCGCAATGCCCAGGGGATTGGCCGGCAGCTCACCCGCTTCCTCTCGTTCCAAGGCGCCAACGCCGCCCGGATGCGCAACAACGCCGACTGGCTGCGCGGCGTCCACCTGATGGAGTTCCTGCGCGATACCGGGAAGCACTTCACCATCAGCTACATGCTGCAGAAGGAATCGGTGCAGAGCCGGCTGGACAGCGGAATCTCCTACACCGAATTCAGCTACATGCTGGTGCAGGCGTACGACTTCTGGCACCTGTTCCGGACCGAGGGCTGCGAGCTGCAGATGGGCGGGAGCGACCAGTGGGGGAACATCACGGCCGGCGCCCAGCTGGTGGACAAGCGGGAGCACCAGCAGGTGCACGGCATGGTGTTCCCGCTGATCACCACGGCGTCGGGTGCCAAGTTCGGCAAGAGCGAGGCGGGCAACGTCTGGCTCGACCCGGAGCGGACCAAGCCCTACACCTTCTACCAGTTCTGGCTCAACACCGACGACCGCGACGTCGAGCGGTACCTCAAGCTGTTCACTTTCCTCCGGCTGGACCGGATCGCGGCCTCCATGGACGAGCACGCCCGCGAGCCGGGGCGACGGGTGGCCCAGCGGCTCCTGGCCCGCGAGGTGACCGCCACCGTGCACGGCGACGCCGCGGCCGAACAGGCGATCCGGACCAGCGCGGCGCTGTTCGGCGGGAATGATCGGGGGACCGAGTTCTCGGCCGAAGATCTGCCCGATATGCCGGAGCGGCGGATCTCCCGCTCTGAGCTGCCCGAGGGTCTGCCGGTGATCGATGTGCTGGTCGCGAGCGGCCTGGCCAGCTCCAAGGCCGACGCCCGGCGAGGCATTCAGGGCAAGGGCTTCTACCTCAACGGGCAGCCGATCGAGGACCTGGAGCTCACACTGGGCGAGGACGCGCTGCAGGGCCCGCCGGATCAGCGATTCGTGATCCTCCGCAAAGGCAAGAAGAACTACGTGCGGCTGGTGCTGGAGCCCTAGCCGAACCGGGTTTCCGGCACCAGGCTGTTTTCCAGCACCTCGACCACCCGTTCCATCTCCTCGAGCGTGTTGTACGCGTGCGGGCTCAGCCGGATCGAGCCCTCGCGGAGGCTGCAGATGATCCGGGCGGCCTTGAGCCGCTGAAAGGCCCGCTCCACCGCGCCGGGCGCAACGGCGAGGATTCCGGAGCGATGCGAGTCCCGGGGCGAGACGATCCGGCCTCCGCCTCGCTCGGCCCAGCGGAGGAAGGGCTCGTGGAGTCGCCTCAAATGCTCACTGATCCGCTCCACCCCCAGTTCCAGCAGCAGCCCCAGCGACGCGTTCATCCCCGCAAAGTCCTGATAGGGAAGCGTGATCTGCTCGAACCGCCGGGCGTCGGCCCTGAGGGTGTCGTCGTAGCGGGTGAGCCGGGTGAGGTCGTCGGTGCCCTCGAATGCCATCCAGCCGGTCACCGGAGGATCGAGCGCCGGAATCAGCTCTCGCCGCACGTACAGAAAGCCCGAGCCCCAAGGGGAGAGCAGCCACTTCTGCCCGCCGCAGGCGAGCACATCGACTGGAATACGACTGAGATCCAGCGGCACCTGGCCGATGGCCTGGATGGCGTCCACCACCAGGTACGCCCCCGTCCTGCGAGTCGCCGACGAGAGCGCGGCCAGGTCGGCCAGATAGCCGCTGCTGAACTGCACCAGCGAGACCGCCAGCACCCGTACCCGTGGGTCTTCCAGCCGCTGGAGCAGGCGCGCTTCGTCGGGCCAGCCCTCGGCCGTGGTCGGCACCAGCTCCATGATGATGCCGGACTCGCGGAGCCGCATCCAGGGATAGACGTTGGCCGGGAACTCGCGATCGCTCACCAGGACGACGTCGCCGGGATGAAGCGGTAAGGCGCGCGCCGCCACGGCGAGGCCGAACCCGGTGTTCACGGTAAGCGCGATCTCGCCCGGCGTCACCGACAGCAGTTGCGCCAGTAGCCGGCGACTTTCGGTCAAGGTGCCGAAGAGATCGCGGTCCGGGAGGCGGAACGGCATGGTCCGCCGCCGGTTGAACTCCTCGAGCACGAGGCGGGTCCGTTCCGGCAGCGGCCCGATGCTCGCGTTGTTGAGATAGATCGTGTCCGCGGTCCAGGGGAACTCGCGGGCCCTGAGCGCGGTCACGTCGAGCGCGGCCAGCGCGCCGGGGACCTCAGCGCTCACTGCGGAGCCGGGGGGAGGAACGGCTCGCCCGCCCCCGGCAGGTAGGCGTTTCGCAAGTCATCCAGCCCCGCTGAAAGGCCCGGTCTCCCCGCAACCGCTCGCCCAACCTGCCTTTTGACATGTCGATCCCGTGATGTGGGTTACCCCGCGAGAGAGCAGTCGCGCACGCTCTTGCACCATCGGCGTTCACAGCGTCCGGCGCATGATTCTTGCATTTTTGCTCTATGATACGTTACGCAGGTCTCCTCAGCCTGGGCAAGCGAGTGACAGCGGATCGACCGTTCACCTTGGTACTGAGTGGCGGCGGCCTCAAGGGGCTGGCCCACATCGGTGTGCTGCGTGCCCTGGAGGAGCGGGGCCTCACGCCGAGCCTGGTGGTGGGGTCGAGCATCGGCTCGCTGATCGGCGCAGCCTGGGCCGCCGGGGCGACCATCGACCAGATGGCGGACCGGGCCAGGCGGATCCGCCGGCGGGACGTGTTCCAGGTCGCCCATACCGACGTCGCGCTCCGCCGGCTGCTCGCGCCGGCGCTCTACCGCCGGGAACCGCTCGAGGCGCTGATCACCAGCCTGGTCGGCGAGGTGACTTTCCGAGAGCTCAAGCGACGTCTGCTGGTCAATACCGCCGACCTTCACTCCGGAATGCAGGTGATGTGGGGTCTCCCGGGCCTGCTCGATGCGCGCGTCGGCGACGCTGTCTCGGCCTCGTGCGCGCTCCCCGGCATCTTCCCACCCCGGCAGATCCTCGGCCGTGCGTACGTGGACGGCGCCGTGGTGGAGAATCTCCCGGTCAGGCTTGCGGCCTCGCTCGGGTCCGGGCCGATCATCGCGGTCAACGTGGCGGCCACCAGCATCCGCCGCGCTGAGCACGAGACTGAGGGCTTCGCGGCTACCTACATCCGCGGGCTCGAAATCGTGATGCAGACCCAGATCGAGGGACAGTTCCGCGACTGGAACGGGCCGCCGCTGGTCCTGGTGCAGCCGAAGGTCGAGCACATTTCCATGTTCGCCTTCGATCACACCGAGGAGCTGATGGAGGCGGGCTACCGGGCGACGGCGCAGACGCTGGACCAGCTGGGCAACGATCTGCACGGGATCGGGCGCGGAATGCACCCCACCCGACGGCTCCGGGTGCTGGTGGACGATGCCCGCTGCGTGGGATGCGGTGCCTGCGTGGTTCAGGCGCCGAAGGTGTTCCGGCTGGACCGGCGCGGCAAGGCGGAAGTGATGACCCCGATCCAGACCTGGTCACCGATGGACGGGGGCTACGTGCTCAACTGCCCCACCGACGCGATCAGCGTGCGGCCCGAGGAGACGGCGGCGTAACCTCGAAGATCAGGACCGCCGTTCCCCGCTGGCGCAGCGGAACGAAGTTGCGCAGCGGGCTTCGATAGTGACGATGCACCCGCACCTTGCCCCACGGGGCCAGCGCCCGCATCAGCAGCGCCTCGTCATAGAGCTGCTTGTCGTCGGGATCCGAAGGAGCGGGAATGACCGGTGTGGTGCCCACCACGGCTCCGCCCTGCGCCAGATAGCCCACCAGCTCGCCGATCAGCCCGGAATCGTCTTCGATCTGCTCCAGCACCTCACTGCAGTAGATCCGGTCGAACTGCCCCGGACCCGGCGGCATGGTGGTGAAGACCGGCCGCGCGGCCGAGCCGCGGAACCGTTTGGCCTGCTCGATGGCCGCGGGCGAGATATCGTAGCCCACTGCCTCGCTTCCGAGCTGTTGCAGGCGCAGGGTGAACACTCCGTCCATACACCCGAAATCGAGCACCCGCTTGCCCTCCGGTGGGTAGCGCCGAAGCAGCGCCCGCTGGCCCCAGACAAGGTGGGTGAGCCGCCAATCCAGGTCGAGCGCGCGCGAGCCCTGCTGCTCGACCCAGGCGTGGTACTGCCGGTCATACTCGTCCGCCGCGGCGGTCTGGGCAACCGTGTGCACCACTACGAGGCACCCTCCTGCACCCGCACGCCGAGCTCGTGCCCGATCCGTACCAGGTCCGCCGTGACCCGGTCCCAGTTGTAGTGACGCTCGATCAACCGCCGGCCGGCGGTGCCGAGCCGCGCCCGAAGACCGGGATCGGCCAGCAGCCGGCGCAGTGCGTCCGCCACGGCGGCCGGGCTCTCGGCGTCGACCAGGAGACCGGTCTCGCCGTCCCGCACGCCTTCGGGAATTCCGCCGCTCCGCCCCGCGATCACCGGAAGGCCACAGGCCGATGCCTCTGAAAGGGAGATGCCGAATCCCTCCACCCGCTGCTCCATGAGCCGGGAAACGCCCAGGTAGATCTCCGCGGCATTGTAGAGTCCCGGCAGATCACGATCGGGCACGCCGGTGAGGAAGCGGACGCGGTCGGCCAGGCCGAGCTGCCGCGCCTCGCCCTCCAGCGCCTCCTGAGCCTCCCCGGCGCCGACCACGGCATAGCGCAACTCGGGATAGTCGTCCCGGAGCTGCGCGAGGGCGTGGAGCGCGGTGTCGATCCCCTTGTGGCGGGTGAGACGAGCCACCGAGAGCAGCCAGCGTCCGGGACCGAGACCGTAACGCTCGCGGACGGCACTGGGGTCGATGCCGGGCCGAAAGAAGACCTGGTCGGCACCCAGAGGAACCACCCGCACCAGATCGGGCGGAGTATCCAGCTCCAGCTCGCTCAGCAGCGTGAGGCAGCGGTCCCGGGTCCACTGGCTGTTGGCCACCAGGACCGCGGCGGATGAGAGCAGCGCGCGGGCCGTCCGCCGCTTCACCGCGGATTGATGCACCTGATGCTGCAGGATCAGGATGTCGCCACCGTGAAGCAGGATGCCGAACGGGGTACCCACCCGTTCCATGGTCCACTTGGCCGGATACGCCGCGGGTTTGATGTTGCCGCACCAGATGAATTCGGCGTCGGTAGAGCGGGCCAGCACCGCGGCACGGCGGGACCACAGCAGGATGCCCTGAATGGTCCGGAGCCGCCGCGCCGAGACCGGCAGACGATCGACCCGGTTGGGAAGCGTCTCGTCGATGTCCGAGGCGTCGGATTGCTGCCCGGTGGAGACGACCAGCGACCCCGGCGGGTAGCGTTTGGCGAGCTCAGCCATCCACCGCGCGATCCCACCGCTGATCGGCGGGAAATCATAGGTGAGGAGCAGGTGTGTGCCCATGAGGACAATTTAGCGCAGGAACGGCCGCAGCGACGACTCGAACCGGTCGGCTGCGGAGGGGATGGTGAGCGAGCTGACCGATGCCGGATCGGGTGGGGGCTCGCCCATCGCGTCGTGCAGCGCGGCGGCGAGCGCGCGCTCGTCGTCCGGCGGCACCAGGCGGACGATGCCGCCGAGGAACTCGCGGTGTGGGGGGATGTCCGAGACCACGGTCGGCGTCCCCGATGCGAGCGCCTCGATCGGGGTGAGCCCGAAGCCCTCGAAGCGGCTGGGGGCCGCCACCACCGCGGCAGTATGATACGCACGCGTCACCGTCGCGTCGTCCGCCTCGAGCTCGATCCTGCAGCGCACGCTCAGGGTCCGTGCCAGGGCCAGGAGTCGCTGGTGCTCGGGGCCGCGGCCGATCAGGCGTACCTGGACGTCATGCCCCAGGTGCACCGCGGCTCGGAGCACCATCGCCTGGTTCTTGTGCCTTTCCAGGCGGGAAACGCAGAGGATGTTGGACGGTGAATCCCGGGTGACTTCGGGCGCCCGCTGGAAGCGCGCGGAATCGTAACAGTAGGGCACCCGCTCCGCAGCGACGCCGAATCGTTCCAGCAGAATGTCGCGGGTCATTCCACTCGCGGCCCACACCGCATCGGCGGCCGCGACGACGTAGCGGAGCCGGCTGAAGAACCCGGCCCGGCGGCGGTAACCGCCGATCGGCCGGGGAAGACGGATCAGCCGGCTCCCCACCCGCACCACGGGATCGTACCGCCCCGTGCCGGTGGAACCGGGCGGCAGATCCCAGACATACACCACCAGCGGAGTGCGGCGGGCACGCGCGTATCTCCAGGCCGGCTCGGCAGCCGGACCTCCCATCGCAAAGGCGAGGCGGGCTGGGCCGGTGCCCTCGAGCGCCACCGCAAGTCCGCGACGTCGGAGCTCGGGCACCACCAGCGCGGCGTATGCGTTGGGCGCGAACCACCGCACGTCATCCACGCGCGAGCAGCGCTCCCGCGAGCGCCGCTTCATAGCCGTCGATCATCCGGCTCAGCGGAAACTCGGCCTCGATCCGACGGCGGCCGCCGGCCCCAAGAGACTCCCGCCGGCCGGGATCGTGGAACAGAGCCGTCACGGCGGCGGCGAGCGCCTCGGGATCGCCGGGCGGCACCAGGAGGCCCGCGCCATCCCGGCCCACCAGCTCCCCCGTGCCGCCGGCGTCGACCGCGAGGACGGGCCGAGCGCACGACATGGCTTCGCCCACCGCATTGGGGAAGATCTCCTGGGGCGAGGGATGCACGACCAGATCCGCCGCGTTGAGGGCCGCCGCGACCTCCACCGGAGTGAGCAATCCAGTGAAGATCGTCGGCACCGAGAGCCGATCCGCCATGGCCCGGAGCTCGGCCTCACGTACGCCGTCACCCAGGACCACGTAGGTGATGGGCAGCCGCTCCCGGGCCACCACACCTGCCAACGCGTGAAAGGCCACGTCGTGGCCCTTGTTCCGCGCGAGCTTCCCGGGGGTGACGACCACGAAGCGGTCGGGTCCAATTCGGTGGGCGGCACGGAAGGCCAGCCCGGCCTCGGGGTCCGGCCGGTATCGATCGGTATCGTACCCGTTGGGTATCTGGACCTGGGGGATCCGGCGGAGCCAGGGAGACTGCCGGTAGGCATCCTCCCGAATGAACCGCGATTGAAACACCAGCAGGGAGACTCGCCGGGCATACATCCGATCGGCCAGGTGCCCTCTCGCGGGCCTGTAGTTGAGATTGTAGCGGTAGACCACGGCGGTCCGGAGGGGGATGGTGGCGTATGCCGCCAGCCGGAGGTCGCGCGGAGTATCGACGATGATCGCCTGCGCGCCCAGCCGGCGCAGGGCCCGGTTCACGGCCCAGACCTCACGCGGGCCGGTGTTCCCGGCCGGCACCTGGGTCACCGGCAGGCCTTCCTCCTGGAAGCGTGCCGTGAGCCGGGGCGCGCCGGTGAGCAGCAACGACTGGTGGCCTCGCTCCAGCAGCCCCCGCGTGATCTTGGCAAAGCTGGCGGCGGATCCGCGCCAGCCGATCGCGCCGATCATCAAGGCCACCCGCATCTCGGGAATTGCCGAGCTCACGGCCGGCTACTCACGAGGGGCGGCGGCGGCCGGCGGAGATTCGGGGAGGCTCGGACTGCCGGAGACGGCACCCTCCCGCATCCCGCCCTGTTCGAGTGCCCAGAGGTGGGCATATTTGAGAAAGCCGGTGTACGCCCCGAGCGTGGAGGCCACGAGGCCGAAGCGTCCATCGAAGACGGCCCCCTGCAGCAGGTAGGCCCGCACAAAGCGACCCAGCGGCCGAGCGCAGATGTCCCACGCCGAGGCGCGGCGGCCGCGATCGTAGAGGTCCTGGGCACCCCAGAGAGCGTACCGGTTCATCTTTTCCAGTTGATGCGCCAGGCTTCGGTAGGGGGAATGCAGCAGCGCGCCGTGCAGCACGCCGGATTCCCCCTCGAACTCGAGGGTCTCGTGCACCCGGCGCTCCCGCCAGCGGCACTCGCGCGAGAACAGCCGGGTCACCCAGTCCCGGCCCCAGTGGCCCCGGCGCAGCTCGCGGCCGAGATACAGGTTGCGGCGGCGGACGCGGTAGGCGCGGTGTCGCGGAGCGGAGAGGGTGGCCGCGAGCTCCTCGCGGAGCTCGGCCGTGAAGCGCTCGTCCGCGTCGAGCGCGAAGACCCAGGCGTTCCGGGCCAGCACGATGGCTGCGTTCCGCTGCGCGGCAATGGTGGGTCCGGTGCCCTCCAGCACCAGGGCTCCGGCCTGGCGGGCGAGCGGCACCGTCCCATCGGTCGAGCCCGCGTCCGCGACGATGGTCTCATCCGCCCAGGAGACCTGCCGAACGCAGTCGGCGATCTGCGCCGCCTCGTTCAGCGTGGGGATCACGATTGTGACGGGGAGGGACATGACTGCTAAATTAGGTCCCCCATGAGCCTACGAGAAGCAGGACGGACGCCCCGCCGGGTGCTGATCCTGGGCCGGAGCGGTGCGCATCGCACCGAGGCCGCGATCACCCGCGGGGTCCGGCAGTTGGGGCACACGGTCCGCATGATCGACGTCTCCACCTGGTACCGACGCCTCGGCACCGGGGCTGCACGCCTCCTGCGCTGGCGGGTGGACCGGTTCGCGCCCGACACCGTGATCTTGACCCGGTATGCCGCCGCCATGGATCAGGCCGCCCTCGAGGCCGTCGTGCGAGGTCGCCGCTCCGCGCTGTGGTTCTTCGACCTGGTGGGGAAGCCGCATGAGCGCATCATTCGCCTGGGCCAGGCCGCGGACCAGATGTTCGTCACCTGCCCCTCACAGATCGAGCTCTACCGGTCGGCCGGCGTCGATTGGGTAGGCTACATGCCCCAGGGTGTCGATCCCGCGCTCGATCGGCCCGCGCGGTGGAGTCCCCGGCGCTACCGCTGCGAGGTCTCGTTCGTGGGGTCCGGGCAGTACCCCTACCGGCACCAGCTGCTGCGTGCCGTCGCGGGGAAGTTCAAGCTGCAGATCCGGGGGCCGGGCTGGGACGATGCCGGGAGCGATCTTCCCGTCGCGGGTGGCCCGGTGCGCGGACGGCAGTTCGCCAGGGTGGTCCGGGGCGCCGCCGTTTCCCTCGGCGGACATGCCTTTCCCATCCAGCGCAGCGAGGAGGCTTGTGCCTCAAACCGCATGTGGAAGATCCTGGGATGCGGTGGTTTCTACCTCGGCCCCTGGGTAGAGGGGATCGACAGCCTGGCGCGCGGCGGGGAGCACTGCGTGTGGTACGACCCCGCGGAGGAAGCGGTGGATCTGATCGGCTACTATCTCAAGCGACCGGAGGTCCGCTCCGCCATCGCGCTCGCCGGCCGACGCCACGCTCTCGAGGGTCACACCTACGCCCACCGTCTCGCCCTGCTCCTGGAAGGTCGCGGGTACTCACTGGACGACACGGATCAGCCGGCCGATGCTCCGTTGGAGCTCGAGCGCCAGGGTGATCAGACCAGCGTGTAGTTGCGGAACTCGAACACCCGGTGGCCGGTGAGGCGCTCGATGGCGTCGGAGATGTAGAGCCGGACGTGCTGCGGGTGGAAGAAGCGTGGCGCGATGCGGCGTTCGGGGTCGTGTCGCCTGGCCTCGACCCACTCCCGCGCCACCGCGGGGTGCTGGCCGTTGAACGGCTGGAGGCCGGGCATCCAGGGGAGCAGGGGAGCTGTAGCGGGCTCCTTGTGGGGGAAGAAGCCGCGGGTGACGAGCCGTTTGGCCTGGAGCGCCTTGGCCGGGCGGCCCCAGCCGTAATGGAACATCTGGGCTCCGGTGAGCCGGGCCCGGATCTTCCGGAACTGGGGACCGACGCGGAATCCCTGGGCCCCCTGATAGGGACGCACGTCCACCTGGGGATCGAGACGCACCGCGCGAATCTCTCTCCGGTACCAGCGCCGGTGCGTGGCGATCGTATCCAGCCCACCGTAGAAATGCAGGTAGCGCACCAGCAGTCCCTCGACCCGCGGATCCCCATCGTTCTCCTCGATCGCCCGGCGCAACTCGATGGCGCCGTCCTCGTGAAGCACTTCATCCGCCTGGATGTACACCCCCCACGGGTGCCGGCAGGCCCGCATGGCGCGCAGCGTCTCCTCGCCGAAGGCGAGATCGCGCTTGGAGAGATCCCATGTGGTTTCCAGGATGCGGATCCTGGGATCGCCGATCGAGCGCACCAGCGCGAGCGTGTCATCCTCGGACTCGCCGACGTTGACCACCACCTCCTGGCAGATCGGGAGGATGGAGCGGATGCTTTCGACCAGAGGAAAATCGAGCCGCACCGCGTTGCGCACGATGGTGAAACCGGAGACGTTGACCACCAGACACCTCGAGAGCTTGTTGGGCCGGGCGTCGCGGCCGTAAAATATCCTGGGCCCGCCGCCGAGGCCAACCGCGTGGTTGCTATCGGGCGGCCAGGAACTGACGACCACGCTCCTCGATTTCTGCCGGCTCAAGATCTTCCGTGCCCGAGCCTCGAGGGTTCACCATACAGTCGGTTATCCGGCATGGAGCACTGCACCGTTTGGATGGGCGATTCGAAAGAGTTCGACAGCTCCGAACGCGCGCTTGTAGAAGTCAATGGCACGCGACGCGTCGTTGACCTAGATGTGCGGCACGACAGCGTCTCGACAGAGTCCAGGACGCTCACCCATTTCGTCTCCTTGTGATCGGCTGCCGCCATGCACATAGCCCTCTTCTTTCCCGACCGGCTCCCGGTAGAGGGCTACGGCGGCACCCAGCGGGCAATCGTCAACCTCGCGCGCGGACTGATCGAGTTGGGGACCCGGGTCACCCTGCTGGCCGCCCCCGGGTCCACGGTTCCCGGGGCGATCCTGGTGCCGGTGGACTCCCAGGCTGGCCGCGGCCCGTGCTTCGATATCCAGCCGCTGCTTCCTCCCGACATCGACGTCCTCTGCACCTTCTCGCCCCTGCACGTCGCTCCCCGCGTGCCCTGGATCTGGCGGCTGGCCGGGAACCGGAGGCCGGGCCACGTGTGCCCGCCCAACACCCTGTTCGTGAGCGCCGATCATGCTCGCCGCCACGGTGGGCGCTGCTTCGTGTACAACGGTGTCGACCCCGGCGAATACCGCTTCTCTCCCGCGAAGAGCGACTTCGACCTGTTCCTCGGCCGGTTGCACCACGTCAAGGGCTATCACTGGGCCATCCGCGGCGCCAGGCTCAGCCGTCGCCGCCTCATCGTCGCCGGCGGGTGGCGGCCGAGGTTCAGCCGATACGTCCGGTTCGCGGGGAAGGTCGCGGGGCGGCGGCGGATGGAGCTGCTCGCCGGGGCCCGCTGTTTCTGGATGCCCGCGCTGTGGGACGAGCCCTGCGCCAACGTTCTGCTCGAGGCGATGATGAGCGGAGCGCCGATTCTGGGGACCCACCGGGGATGCCTGCCGGAGATCGTGTCCGAGGAGGTTGGAAGACTGGGGGACTCCGTGGAGGAGCTGGCGGCGCTGGCCGGCACGGTGCAGCGCATCTCATCCGAGGCATGCCGAGCCCGAGCCGAGCGGCTCTTCAATCACCGCGCCATGGCCCAGGGGTACCTCAGGGTGTTCCGGGAATTCCTCGACACGGGCGAGCTGCCCGAGGGTCTCACGGCGCCGAGGTAAGGTCCGGCCGCCGCACCCGAGCGGGATCAGGCCTGGGGGGTCACCGTCTCCAGCAAGGCCCACATCCGGTGCATGTAGGTGTGCTCGGTGAGTGCCCGCTGGCGCGCGCCGGCGCCCACCTGCTCGGCCCACGCACGATCGTGCAGCGCTTCCGCGGTGAGGCTCCGAAGGTCCGTCGTGCCCCGCGCCACCAGGATCTCGGAGCCTTCACGGAAGTACTGGTGCAGATCGGGGCCGTCCTCGACCACCTGCGGCACCCCGATGGCGGCGAGCTCAAACAGGCGCCGGTCCACCCCCGAGCCCTCGACGCAGGGGATGTTGATCGCGACCGAGGCGCCGGCGTAGGCCCGCACGTAGTCCTCGTGCTGCAGCAGCTCGCCGCGGCAGTAGTCCCTGAGCCTGGTCCTTCGCCAACCGGGACCCCAGACCGCCAGGCCGTACTCCACCAGCTCATAGAGCATCCGCTCGCGATGGGCCGTGGCCGTACCCACGAATACCACATTGGCGCGGAACCGGTCGCGCGCCCGCATGGGGCGGTGCACCGAAGGGTCGCAGCCGGCGGCGAGATAGTAGACTGGCGGATTGCCGGGTGCCTCGAGCGTGCCGGCGGTGGCGCTGTCGGCGACGAAGACGGCGTCGTAGGAGGCCGCGTAGGGGCTGATCTCCTGGGCGGAGCGACGCGCGTCGCAGAACCAGTTGACCCAGGTGGTGGGGATCGCCTGCTTGAGCCAGGCCACCATCGGCGGGTCGATCTGCGGGGCCTCGAGCACCAGCACCAACGCCGGCGTCGCGTGCCCCAGCGCGCGGGCCAGCCGGTCCTGCAGGCCGATCCGCCGAATCCGGCTCAGCCAGCCGCCGGAGCGCGACAGGTTGAACGAGACCACCCGGCAGCCGAGCCGCTCCAGCGCGCGCCGGCGGAGGCTCGCGTGGGCATGGAGTTGCTCGTCGAACTCGCCGACGAGAAGAACCCGAGTGTTGGAGAAGATGCCGGACACGGTTTCGAAGGTAGCAGATGGCGGGGCGATTACAACTCCGCCGCGAACGCGGTTTCCTGGTCACGAAACTGCAGGTCATAGAGCCGGCGGTAGAGACCGCGGGCCCGGAACAGCTCGTCGTGGGTGCCGCGCTGCACGACCCGTCCCGCGTCGAGGACCACGATCTCATCGGCGTCCCGGACGGTGGCCAGCCGGTGCGCGATCACCAGCACCGTGCGCTGGCGCACCAGGCGGTCGATCGCCTGCTGCACCAGTCGCTCCGACTCGGTATCCAGCGCGCTGGTGGCCTCGTCGAGGATCAGGATCGGCGGATCGCGCAGCAGCGCACGGGCGATCGCGACCCGCTGTCGCTGGCCACCCGAGAGCCGGGTTCCCCGCTCGCCGAGCACGGTGTCGTATCCCTGGGGGAGCTGGGCGATGAATCCGGCGGCGTTGGCCGCCTCGGCCGCCGCCTCGACCTGGGTCCGGGTGGCCCCCGGTGAGCCGTAGGCGATGTTGGCATGCACGGTGTCGTTGAGCAGGACGGTATCCTGGCTCACCACGCCGAGCAGGGCGCGGATCGAGCGCCGGGTGAGGCGGGTGAGCGGGACACCATCCATCAGGATCTGGCCGCCGGTCGGATCGTGGAACCGGGGCAGGAGATCGGCCAGCGTGGTCTTCCCCGCCCCGGACGGTCCCACCAGTGCCACGACCCGCCCCCGCGGCAGGGTGAACGAGACGTCGCTCAGGACCGGGTCGCCGCTGCCGTAGCGGAAGGAGACCCGATCGTAGCTCACCTCGTGCTGGAAGCGCGCTTCGGATTCGCCCGGCTGTTCCCGCTCGCTCGACGGCTCATCCAGGATCTCGAACACCCGTTCGGCGCTCGCCAGCGTCACCGCCATGACGGCCGGATAGGACGCGATCGTCTTGAGCGGCGAGGTCAGCTTGAGCGCCGCCATCAGGAACACGATAATCGTCTCCGGCGCGAGCGCCTCGGGGAGACCGATGAGGCCGGGCTTGGTCGCGGCCCAGATGATCAGGATGACCAGGAAACCGGAGAAGACCTCGGTGAGCGGACTGGTGAGGGAGGAGAAGCGCTGGGTGCGGATCACCTCCTTGCGGTAGCGGTTGGCCTGCGACCCGAAGCGGGCCGCCTCGCGTGCCTCCTCACCGTAGGACCGGATCAGCCGGATGGCGCCGATCCGCTCGGTGATTGTCGCCGTCACTTCGCCCCGCTCCCGGGCGCGGGCCCGGGAATGCCGCCGGAGCCGGGTGAGCAGCGACTGGAGCAGCAGCACCAGGAACGGCACGAAGGCCAGGGTGAGCAGGGTGAGGCGGAGTGAGATCTGGCTCAGCACCACCAGGGTCGTCGCCACCACCACGATATTCTGGAACAGCGAGAGCAGCGACGCCGTGATGACCGTCTTGGTCTGGTCCACCTCGGTGATCATGCCCGAGATGAGCTGCCCCGCCCGGGTGCGCTGGAAGTAGCCCAGGTCGAGGGTCAGGAGGTGGGCAAAGATCCGGGTGCGCAGGTCGCGCACCAGTCCTTCCTGCACGCCCACCGAGATCTGGCTCGAGGCGTAGGAGAGCGCGTTCTTGAGCAGCAGTCCGATGGCGAGCAGCACCACCAGACGCCCGGCCGCCTCCGCGGGCGAGAGCCCCGAGACCAGGGGCTCGCTCAGCCGATAGACCAGCGACTCGAGGCGGGTGGAACCGGGACGCAGCTGCCCGGCCGTGCCGAAGAGGTGCTTGAGCAGCGGAATCAGGATGACCAGCGTCACCCCGTCGAGCAGCGAGGCGAGGAACGTGGTCAGGAGACCGAGCGCCAGCCAGCCCCGGTAGGGCCGAACCTGGCGCAGGAGCCGGAGCTCGGTCCGCACCGTCAGCCGTGCCGGGGCGTGAGCAAGGCGATCGGCAGGATCACCTCTTCCGGCGAGACTCCTCCATGGAGAAAGGCGCCGCGATAGCGGGCCTGGTATTCCCGGAGCTTGGTCGGGTAGACAAAGAACCGGTCGCCGGTGGCGAGCAGCAGCCGGGTCGTCGGCGTGCGGGCCGGCAGACCGAAGCTGGGCAGGTCCTCCACCACCAGCGCCGCGTCGGCGTCCTGGGCCCGCAGGTCCTCGCCAAACTTGTACCGCAGGTTGGACGTGGTATCCCGCTTGGCGAAGACGGTGGCCGGCGTGTGGCAGTGAATCGACCCGTGATCGGTGGTGAGCAGCACCGGCACGCCCCGGCGCTCCGCCTCCCTCAACGCATCCCAGAGCGGGGAGCGCTCGAACCAGGTCCGGGTGAGGTTCCGGAGCGCCGAGGTGTCGCGCGCCACCTCGAACAGGGTGGAGTTCTCCGTCCGGCCATGGGTGAGCTGGTCGATGAAGTTGAACACCAGGGCCGTGACCCCGTCCTGCGACAAATGAGCGGGCAGCCGCTTCAGCAGGCCGTCGCCGTCGGCGGCGGTGAAGACCTTCTCGTAGTGCACCGGCACCGGCTTTCCGGTGAGGTCCTTGAGCTGCTCGGTGAGCAGCTCGGCCTCGTGCGCGTTGAGGCTGGCTTCTTCCTGGTCGGTCCACCACTTGGGGTAGCGCGCCTTGATCTCCGCGGGAAAGAGCCCGCTGAAGATGGCGTTCCGGGCGAACGGAGTGGCCGTGGGGAGGATGGAGAAGTAGTGGGCCGTCTCGATGTCGAAGCGCGCGCCGATGATGGGCCGGATCATGGCCCACTGGTCGAGCCGGAGACAATCCACCACCACCAGCAGCACCTTCCGGTGGCTCTGGAGCACCGGCCGGAGGAACTCGGCGCCGATATCGACCGAGAGCGGCGGCCGGTCGCTGTCGCCGTCGTGCAGCCAGCGGGCGTAGTTGCGCTGCAGGTACCGGGCGAAATCCTGGCGCAGACTCTCCTGCAGTGTTCGGAGCGCGTCCGAGAGCCCCGGCTCGTCCGCCTGGCCCAGCCGGACCTCCCATTCCGCCAGCTCGGCCACCAGCTCCACCCACTCGCGCCAGGCGAGCGGCCCGCCGCGCCGCGCCTCCAGCTCGCGAAACCGGGTGGCGAAGTCACGGGAGAGGCGCTGCTGCCGGATCCGGTCGCCCTCGAGAAGCCGAGTGACGACCGAGAGGATCTGCCGGGGGTTCACCGGTTTGATCAGGTAGTCAGAGATGTCCGAGCCGATGGCGTCCTTGAGGGTGTCGTTCTCCTCGCTCTTGGTGACCATCACCACCGGCATGCCGTGGTCCAGCGCTCGGATGGCGCGGAAGAGCTCGAGCCCGCGGCGACCGGGCATCTGCTCGTCCAGCAGCACCACCCCGTAGGGCTGCCGCTGGAGCAGCACCAGCGCGTCGTCACCGTGGGTGCTGGTCTCCACGGCGAAGCCCTGCTCTTCCAGAAAGAGGATATGGGACGTGAGGCTTTCCACCTCGTCGTCCACCCAGAGAATGCTCTTGGGACGTGGCATGGGGGAAGTTTAATGCGGTGGAGGACGGAAGGGCTGGAAGGGCGGGAAGGGCGGGAAGGGCGGGAAGGACGGGAAGGTTCGCGGGGCAGTCATCCAGCACGGGGCCGCAACGGCCGGCGGAACTATCGTCGCGGGCGGAACCGTGTCCCGAGCGGAACTGTCATCTGTCATCCCGAGCGGAGCGAGGGATCTTCTCCTCGACTCCCGGAACCTCGCGAGTGTCCGAGATGTCCGAGCAAGATCCCTCGTCGCTAGCGCTCCTCGGGATGACAGCACACCTTCCCGTCCTTCCCGTCCTTCCCGTCCTTCCCGTCCTTCCCGTCCTTCCCGCCCTTC
>JBJMOX010000021.1:0-4694 GCA_045803515.1 Gemmatimonadales bacterium | reverse complement strand
TGAAGCAAATCTACCGGGCGATCCAAGACCTCGGCTTCGGCGCAGCCGCAACCCCCGAAAGGCGTGCCACCGTCCGGGAATCCATCTATGACATGTGGAAGCGAAGCCGCGAGCAACTATTGGCTGAGTTTGATCGCGATAAACCGACCTACCACCATGCGGCCTACGCTCCGACCAGCGTCGCGGCGCCGAAATCGGCAGTGACCTGAGCTCATCGGGTGAGCGGTAGCTGTTCGTCGAGTGCCGACGGGTGCGATTGTAGAAGGATTTGTTTGGCTGCCCCACCGTTCCGGACTGCAAATGTTGGCCTAAGAGGTCCTATGAGACGTATCCTCTGCCTACTGGGTTGTGCCACTGCCACGTCGATTGCCGTTGCGGGGCCACTCGCTGCCCAGGGCCCCCGCTGGGGCTTGCTCATCGGGCGGAGCCTGGTCGGGGGTGGGGACAGTCGCACCCTGGTTGGTTCCGCTGTCACCGGGGCCGATCAGGCCGGACTCCATCTCCGGGCATTCGCTGATCTCCCGCTCGAGGCCACTCCGCTCAGCCTTCGGGCTGAGATCTTCTATAATCGCCTCACCTCGGGTCCCAACACGTTCGATGCTGGGGTCAACGGCAAAGCTGCCCTGGTCGATCAGACCATCGGCCTGACGGGCAGCCTGGTCGCGACTCCGAGCCGCCGGTCGGCGGTGGCGCCCTATTTTTCCCTCGGTGCCGGGGTGTTCACGACTCGGCTGGGCCACAACCCGGATCCCCAGAGCACGCAGATCACCTCCACCTACCGGGGCATGGGGCTGGGCTTGGCCGCAGGTGGGGGGGTCCGAGTGCGACTGGGTCGACCGACACTCTTGGTCGACTGGCGATACTACCAAGCCCTGTATAACACCCGCGGGAGCAGCTTCATGCCGCTCTCGATCGGGCTCGCCTTCTAGGGCGGCGCCGCCTAACCCGGCCCGCAAAACGGTGGCGGCGGAGGCCAAACGGGGGCCGACGCGGGACGCGACCCAGCTGTGACGCTCGTCCGCGCGACAGAGGAACCTCCGCAACCGGGTGCCGAGCGACCGCTCGCCTATGGGGGCGACTCCGAAGGGAGGCAATTCTGGGGCCTGCAGCCGATGCGCAAGTCGTTAGACGCCCATACGGGACCAGAGTCGCATGACGTTCTCGACGAGGGAGCTCAGCCCGGACACCTGGCCGGATTTTGAGCGTTTGTTCGTGCCAGGCAGCGGCTGGGCGTTTTGCGCCTGTATGTTTTTCCAACGTGGCCGTCACCTGGACGCAACCGAGTTCCGCGGACGCGAGGCCATGCGGGTCCAAAACATGGCCGAGAAGCGCGCGCTCGTGCATGAGGGGCGAGCGCATGGCATTCTGGTCTACGAGGTAAGCGAACCAGTGGGTTGGTGTCAGTACGGCCCGGTCGAGGAGCTGCCGCTTCGAGGTTCTCGGCGCACGTCCCGGCGTATTCCTCCTGTCGAGTCCGACGTCCGATGGCGGATCACATGCTTCGTCACCGCGATTCGCCGCCGCCGAAGAGGCATCGCGGGCACTGCTCTGCGTGCCGCTTTGGCTTCCATCCGCGAGCGGGGTGGCGGACTCGTCGAAGCATACCCGCCGGTGACGCCCCTCCGTCCCAACTGGGACCATGGCGGCACCGTGTCCATCTTCGAGCGAGAGGGCTTCGCCGTGGTTGCTCGGCCTGACGCGCCCTACGTCGTCATGCGACGAGTCGTATAGCCGACCCTGTGCTGCAGCAATGATGCTACCTGGCAAGCGCATGCAGCCGGCAAGCACGTCCGAAGGGAACTCAGTCCAATGCCGGACTACGATGCGCTTTAATTCGAGCTTGGGGGAATTCGTGCAGAACACCAGCCTTGATTGGGGACTGGCGGGCAAGCCGGTGATCGTGACCGGAGCAAGTTCTGGCATCGGGGCAGCGACTGCCCGTGCCCTGGGAGCGGCTGGCGCATCCGTTCTGCTCGTCGGCCGGGATGAAGGTCGCCTGAACCAGCAGGCGGCGAAGGTCGCTGCGGTCGGGGGGCGAGGCGTCGCAGCCATCGTTGACCTCGCGGATGCCGACGCGGCCGCGGGCCTCGGGGACCGGGCCGTGGAAGAGTTCGGATCGCTGCACGGGATGGTCCTGGCGGCGAGCCTCTTCGATCCACGGCCTCTCGAGGATACCTCACTCGGGTGCCTCGATACCCAGTGGAGGACCAACGTGCTTGCGCCGTTGATGATGACCAAGGGCGCGGTGCCGCATCTCAGGGAAGGCTCGTCCATCGTGTTTATCGGATCGACCACAGGGAGTGTTGGATTCCCGGGCTGCTCGGCCTATACCGCGACGAAGGGGGCGGTGGCAGCCGTAACCCGCGCCCTCGCGGTCGAGCTCGCGCCCAAGGGGATTCGTGTCAACATCGTCGTGCCCGGCTACGTACGCACCCCGATGCTCCAACCCCACCTCGACGCGAACGCCGGCTACGAGGACTGGATCGTCGCGAATACCCCGCTGGGCCGGATCGACGGCCCGGAGGAACTGGCGCCGACTATCGTGTTTCTCCTTTCGCCGCTGTCCGCGTACATCGACGGGCAGACATTCATCGTCGACGGCGGCTGGACTGCCCGGTAAGGCACGCCCATTCCACGCCCTTCCCTGCTGCGTTCCATCTGACTAGGAGTGGCCTATGCCTGCGCCACCATCATCCAATCCGGCACAGTTTGTTCAAGGTGCACCGGTGCTCCACGTCGCAAACGTCCAGGCGACAGCAGCGTTCTATCGTGACGTATTGGGTTTTACGTGGGATTTCGGCGACGAAGCATACGCGGTAGTATGGCGCGATAACTCAGCAATTCACTTTGTTCGAGACGATGACAGCCCAACGGGCGTGCACCTGTTCCAATGGGTCAAGGACGTCGACGCTTACTTCAGGGAAATACTCGGTCGGGGCGCCGAGGTTGCCATGGAGCCCACAAATCAGCCGTATGGAATTCGGGAGCTTGGTGTGCGCGATATCAATGGTGTGGGTATTGTGTTCGGCCAGGACATCGCTCACGACTGAAGGCAAGAGTGCGCCCAGGGGCTATGCGGTCGAGTCGGTGCTCCGGTTCGACTCCGCCTTTTTCGGGCTGGTGGCCTCGGGTTGGGCGCTCGACGATTTCGCGCAACGCGATGCGAGTCAGCGACTGCCGGCAAAGGCCCACTGGGCCGAGGCGCTCGTAGGGATCCTCGATCGGGAGCGAGCGGCACAGGCGATCTGGCGGGCGGCCGAGATCAATGACCTCCTAGGAGCTGGCAGGTCGTTAGGCGGCCGCCGCCCCCACCACCGATGTGAGCGTATACCAGCGGAGGTTTTCTGGTTCGCCAGAACCCCAGTCGCATCCTCCTGGCGATCCTGACACTCGCTTGCGGCGGTGCCCGGCACGCGAGCTGGACGCCACCTGAAGCTGCGGCCCGGATCTATGAGGCAGCGGAAGTCGATGAGCCACCTACGACGATCCGCTTTCCCACCCCGAAGTATCCGGCCGACCTTCGGCAGCGAGAGGTACCGGGGTGGGTAGAGCTCGAGTATGTGATCGACCCCGACGGACGGGTCGAGCCGGGATCGATCCGAGTGGTCACCGCTACCAATGGGGCCTTCGCTCGGTCAGCCGTCGAGGCCGTGAAGCAGGCGCTGTACGAGCCAGGCATTCGGGCGGGCGTCCGTGTTCGCGTGCGACTCAAGCACGCGCTGCGTTTCCGGGTCCGGCCTCACTAGCGCGCCTCGTTCGTCCGGGGCGCCGCCTCATCCCTCCGCGTCCCCGCCGAACACATAACAGGGGTAGCGATCACGTGCCGCTGCCGACGCGGCCAGGTCCATGTCGATCGTGGCGAATGGCGACTCGGGTGTCGTGGTCGCCAGAATCTGGCCATCCGGGCTGATGATCCAGCCCACACCTCCATAAGCACCCATCGGATCCACCCGGTTGGACGACAGGCTGAACGCCCCCGAACGCACGGCGGCCACCACACCCACCGACAGCCATTTGGCCGTCGTGGCCGCCGCCGTGGCCCGCGGCGACAGGATGACGTGCACCCCCCTCGCGACGTAGGCTCCATACGTCTCCAGCGCCCACAGCTCGGTGCAGATGTTGAGTCCGAACGTAAGCGCACCGGCCTGGAATGCCGGAAATTCCGGGTCGCCCCGGTCGAACCAGCGCGCCTCCCAGCCGCCGGGCTCATCGGGCAGAAAAACCTTGCGGCGCAAAGGCGTCATGCCGCCAGCAGGAGACCAGAGGTATCCCTGGTTGAACGGACACCCATCGATGCTGACGGGTCGGGTCCCTACCACGTACTCGGCGTGCAATTCGGGCAATCGCTCCAACCGGACATCGCACTGGGCCAAGGCGGCATCCCAGCGTGCCTGGTCGAAGCGTTCTTCCTCCCACACCGGGTCCACCAGCGCGAACTCGGGCAGCAGAACCAGCTCAGACCCACTCCGCGACGTGTGCCGACACAACCCGGCCCATGCTGCCGCCAGGGCTTGTGGGTCATGGGGAAGCTCGCAGACGGTGACGCGCACTACCAGATCCGTACCCGTGCTCGGGGCTCGAGGTAGAGCCGCTGCCCCGGCTGCACGTCGAACGCGTCGTACCACGCGTCGATGTTGCGGACCGTGGCAATGCGGTACCTCTCCGGGGCGTGGCTGTCCGTAGCGACCTGCGTC
>JBJMOX010000184.1:0-11985 GCA_045803515.1 Gemmatimonadales bacterium | reverse complement strand
GTACTCCGCGAGGCCCACATGTCCCAGGTACGCCGGCAGGGTAGAGATGTCCACCGGCCCGGCGGCGCTCAGGACATAGACACCGGGCCTCACCGTCATCCGGCCGCCGGAGGCCCGCTCGGTGCGCGGGTTCCCCGCCGTGACCGGTTGGACCGTGAAGCTGTCGCCGAGATCCGCAAGATGGAGCGTCATGGACCTGGCACGGCTGATCGCGCGGGTGACGACCTTGTCCGGGTTGGGCGGCTCGAATGGGTCGTGGACCGGCTCGGCGTCGGGATAGACCTCGAGCCGCCACACGCCGGCGCGCACCTTGTCGAGGAAGTAGATCCCCTCTCCCTCGTAGGCCGCCGTGGAGGAGGAGCCATAGCCGGCGATCCGGCGGAGCGCGGACGGGTCCGGAGGCGTGGACTGCGTCGAGCCGGCATACAGGAAGGCGTCGCGCGCGACCAGCTCGCCGAGGTTGCCGTCATAGGAGACGTGGAAGTCGCCGAACCGGGTGTTCCGAGGATAAGGCCCATAGGAGCGCATCCGCGGCAACCGGTGCATGGCTTCGGCCGCGATGACGGCGCTCATGGCCTTCCGCGGCGTGTAGACCAGGCTCAGGTAGTGGGTCTGCCAGCCGAGGTTGCGCGACGCGGTCCGCAGCATGTCGTAGGCAAACATGGCGGCGAACTGCGCGCCCACCGCGCGAAAGGTGCGCGCCATGGCGGGGTACATCGTGCCGGTCCGCAGGTCGGGGCTGTCGAACTCGTACACGATGCGCGGTAGGCGGGCCAGCTCGGGGCGCAGCATGTCGGGGTAGGCATCCACTCCCCGGAGGTAGTTGCCTTGCAGCTCGCGACCTGAGTTGAGCCCCGAGGGGTACCAGCCGAACGTGACGCCCTGCGCCCGCGAGCGCCGGATCGCCTCACCGATCCGGAAGTCCTGGCTCACGTTGTAGAAGACGAGCTTGCGGCACCCGGTGCGCCGCACCGCGTCGGTGAGTGCGTTGATGTAGCGGATCGAGCCGTCGAGGTCCTCGGGATGGTGCGCCGGCTCGTTCACCAGCTCGATGAAGAGGATGGCCGGCTCGTCCTTGAGTGCCACGCCGGTGTAGCGGTTCACGTGATTGAGGATCTGGCGCAGGTAGTTGACCTGCGCGGCGAGCGCGGTCGGGTCGGTGCCCATCCGCTCCTTGCCGAAGTGTCGGCCGAAGCCTGGCGCCGTCGTGTCCTGGAGCGCATCGGGCCAGTTCGAACCGTAGAGCTGGATCGGGCTCAGGAGCATGTAGATCCCGCGTTCCCTCGCGCGGGCTATGAGATAATCCTGCAGGTCCAGATGGTCGTTGGCGATCAGGTTGCCGGCGCTGTCGGAGGCCTCCCAGTCACCCCAGAAGGTGAGCCGCAGGCCGTCCCAGCCCATCCGGGCGAACTGGGCCATATCCTCGTCGATCATCCGCTTCCGGTCGGCGTGCAGATAGCCGGCGGCGCGGTAGTCGGAGGCGGTGGGTAGCACGTAATTGGCGCCGAAGAGGGTGACCTCCCGGCGGTCGTCGCTCCAGCGGACCACGCCTTCCTTGTCGAGGTAGACTTCGCGTTTGGCAGGAGGCGGCGCGTCGGGCGTGCCTTGTGCGCAGGCCGCCGCCAGGGGCAGGACGATCAAGCCCGACAGTACCGCAAGACAACTGGGCACCATGAGGTCTCACCCTCAGCGCGTCAGCAGCTTGACGCCGAACGGCGCGAGGTCCACGCGCAGCGAATCCCCCGCTCTCCGTTCGGACGCACGCGAGAGAAGATCCCTCAACCGGGTTCCCCGGAGACCCTGGGGAATGCTGTCACCCTGCACGGCGACGGTGGTCGCCGAGTCCGCCAGATTCACCAGCAGGAGACTGGCCTGTGCCGTTGTGGTTCGCAGCACGGCAAGGACATCCGGTTGATTGGTTGCGATGACTCGTTCGTCGCCCGCGACGAGCTCCGGCCGCGCATGCCGCAGCGCCAGCAGGCGGCGATAGAACGAGAGGAGCGAGTTCGGATCGCGCGCTTCCTCTTCGACCGAAATCCCATCGCCGTCCTTGGCGTACCGATTGGTCCACCAGGCCTCGGTCCCCCGGTACCAGGTTGCGGATCCTGGGGTGTCGGTCCTCCGGGCCCATTCGAAGGCCTCACGGACTGGGATGTCGTTCGCGTCGGAGCCCCACGCCTTGAACTGCTTCCCCTTCATGCCGATCTCCTGGCCGTAGTAGATCAGCGGCGTGCCCTCGAGAAGGAGGTTGAGGGCCGCGCCAATCCTCTCCTTCCTCGGGTCCCCGCCTATCTCCGAGGCAAACCGGTTCATGTCGTGATTCTCGATGAACACCAACTGCCCCTTGCCTGGCGGCGTCCGGCTACTCGTCTGAGCGATCGCAGCGGCGATCGAATCCCGTTTCAGCGACACGATCGCGTTCCGCAGGGGGAAGGCGAACACCATGTCGGTCCCGCCGCGGGTCAGGTAATCGTCGCCAAAGCCCCAGTCATACTGCTCGGCGATGATCTTGATTCCTGGATTCACCGCGCGTGCCCGCGCGAAGACCGGCGCCCAGAACCGGCTGAAGAGGTTCGTAAGTTTCCCCTTGAGGTCCAGGTCGTCCATCATGTGGTCGATGCGGAAGCCATCGACCCCATCGTCGAAGCGTCCATCGTGATTCGGATCGACCAGTGATGCGAAGAGATTCTGGAAATACCCTTGGGTGAGGGAGTCGAGCAGATTGACCGTGACGATGCCGACCTTGGCACCCGTGTACATCGGCGCCACGCTGATGCCGAACACGCCGGCTTCGGGGGACGTGTTCCCGGGCCCGTTGTACAGGATGAACCGGCCGTACTCGGACCCGGGCCGCCCCTGGGACTGCCGCCACCACGGATGATCCTCCGCCGCGTACTGGATCTCCTGATCCAGGTAGAGCTTCATGCCGAGCGCGTGGACGGCCTTCACCAGCTCGGCGTACGAGCTCTGGTCGCCGTACGCCGGGTCGACCCCCTCGAAGCTCGAGGCGAAGTAGTTGTGATAGAAGGGCGACGGATTGATCGGCGTGAGCAGGATCGATGTCACTCCCAGATCCTGGAGATAGTCGAGCTTCTGCTGAATGCCGCGCAGATCGCCGATCTGGTCGCCGTTGCTGTCCCGGAAGCTGCGCACGAAGATCTGGTAGAACACCTCGCCGGCGCCGGCATCGCTGCGCTTCGCCTCCACCTGCCCCTTCAACACCACCCCGCCATAGGCCGGAAGCGCGACGGTGTCGCCTCGCTGCACGCGGCCCGATAAAAGATCGCGAGCGCCGGTGAGGTCTGCGCCCGTCACAGCGAAACGCACCGCGCGAGGCCTGGCGTTCACCAGCACCACGAGGTTGCCACGCCCATAGGCGATTACGTCCTCGGGGGCGCTGCTCGAGACCTCACTGAGATCGCCCGTGAGGAGCGCCGGCTCCGTTCGGGCCAGCTTCAGGACGGCGCTGTAGAAGGCACGGGCTCGGTCCGCCCCGGGCTGTTTCCACACCAGGGGCTCCCGCTCGAAGAGCCCCAGCTTCTGTGGGCTCTCGACTTC
Organism: Gemmatimonadales bacterium; assembly: GCA_045803515.1. Lineage (GTDB taxonomy): Bacteria > Gemmatimonadota > Gemmatimonadetes > Gemmatimonadales > GWC2-71-9 > CAVVWJ01. The sequence goes on along the minus strand of JBJMOX010000184.1, from coordinate 8,427 downwards.
CTGCCCGTTATAGAGCAGCGGCCGTCCCGGCAGCAGCGCGACGGCGAGGTAGGCCGCCCGGGCACCCGCTCCGCGCCCGAAGATCGTCACGGGCGGGTCCTCCCAGGCCGTCTTGTCGTGATTGGTCGTGAAGCGCATGCGCATGCCCCCGCGGGGCACGACCCGCAGGTCCGCCAGCTCGCCCTGGACGAAGCTCGAGGCCGGCGCTCCGCCCCATACCGCCTTCAGCTGGTCGTAGGAGTGCCACGCGTAGGTGAGGTCGAAGCCGAGCCGATGCATCTCCCGATCGTCCCATTCGGCCAGGAGCAGGATCGGCCGAGGGACCGACGCGCGGAGCGCCGGCACCGCCTCCCGCCAGAAGTCGTAGGGGATGAACCCTGCCACGTCCACTCGGAAGCCATCGAGGTCGAAGGTCTCGAGCCAGAAGCGCATGGTGGCGATCATCTCGCGCCGGACCGCCGGATTCCGGTAGTCGAGCTGGAGGACGTCGTCCCAGTCGGTCAGCTTGCCGTCGGGGCCCCGGGGGACACTCGGCTTGCCATGCTCGTCCCGGACATAGTAGTCGGGATGCTCGCGGACCCACGGGTGGTCGGCAGCGGTGTGGTCCGGGACCCAATCGAGGATGAGCTTCATCCCACGCTCATGCACGGCTTGAACGAGCGCGTGCAGGTCCGTGGCATTCCCGTAGGCGGGATTGATGGCGCGGAAGTCCCTCGCAGCGTAGGGCGACCCGAGCGTCCCCTTGTGGTTGAGCACGCCGATGGGATGGATCGGCATGAGCCACACCACGTTTGCGCCCGACGCCTGGATCCGGTCCAGCCCGTCGATCACGCCGCGGAAGTTGCCGGCGGGCGAGAAATCCTGAACGAACACCTCGTAGAGCGCACTGCGAGTGACCCAGGACGTGTCCGGCGCCAGAAGAGATGTTGAGGCCTGGGCCGGCGCAGGCGCGGGGTAGGCGACAGCGAGTGAGCCTGCGGCGACCACCAGGCAGGTGAGACAGTTCCGCATCGGTGCTGCTCCTCAACGTAGCACAGCGCCGCCGCCATTTCGGCGACGACGCTGTGGATGGTCAAGCCAGCTGAGCGCCGGCTCAGTAGCCCGTATTCTGTACCAGATTTGGGTTCGCCGCCAGCTCGGAGGCCGGAAGCGGATACAGATCGCGGAACGATTCGGTGGCGGTGCCGCTGGGCGCCCCGCCCTTCCACTGCCAGAGGTAGTCGCCCCCGGTGAACAGGTGATAGCGGACCAGGTCGGTCCGGCGGTGAGCCTCCCACAGAAGCTCGCGCCCACGCTCGTCAAGCAGAAACGGCAGCGTGAGCTCGGCACCAGTGATGTCGGCGATCGTACTGCCGTACGCGCGCTCCCGAAGGGCGTTGACGTAGGCCAGCGCCTGCGCCGGGTCTCCGCCGCCCCCCCGCAGCGCCGCCTCTGCATAGATCAGGTACGCATCGGCGAGCCGGAACAGCGGGAAGTCCGTGTCGACGTGCGTCGCGTTCGAGCCTGCCGCCCCCGCGCTGGTCTTGTTCTCGAACTTGGGCGCCGGGATGCCCTTACTGAAGTCGCTGATGCTGGTGACATCGACCGTCTGGCCATCCGTCCAGAAGAACGCCCGGCGCGGGTCGTCCGCCGCAAAGCGGTTGTACGCCTCGGCCTTGAGGCGCAGTCCGTACCAGCAGCCGTCGACGCCGTAGTTGGCGGGGTCCATCGACCCGCCGCAGGACGCATGAACCAGGAACGTGCCGCCGCCCCATGTCTCGGTGGTCTGGCCGTCCTGAATGATGGGAAAGATGATCTCGGGCGAGGTGTTGTTGTCCGCCTGGAATACGTGCCGGAAGCTCGGGTCCAGGCTGAACGGGCCGGCGATCACGGCCTGTGCCGCGGCCAGCGCCTCGGCATAGTGCGGAGTGCCGGTGTAGACCTCGGCGTTGAGGTAAACCTCGGCCAGCAATATCGACGCGGCCTCTTTCGTGGCTCGGCCATAGGTGCCCGAGCCCGAGGCCGCGGGCAGATCCGCCTGCGCGGCCGTCAACTCGCTTACGATGTAGTCGTAGACCGCCTGCCGGGTACTCTGTGCAGGCGGGGTGGCACCCACCGGGTCGGCCTCGGTCACCAGCGGGATGTTGCCGAACAGATCGATCCCATGCCAGTAGCTGAGAGCGCGGAGGAACCGCGCCTCGGCGCGGAAGCTCTGAATCTGCGCCTTGAGCGTGGGTGAGACATTCCGCTCGGCCAGCTTGGCGTCCGAGGTCTGCCGCAGGAATTCGTTGACCAGGCTGACCTGGAAGGCGACCCGATAGTACATCGAGACGACGAAGGTGTTGGACGAGGCCCAGAGCTGGGTATTCATCTCCGGCAATCCGATGTCTCCCCAGGCGATCACCGCCTCGTCCGTGGGGAGCTCCTGCGCCTCCCAGTAGAGCCGCAGGTACTGCGAGAAGCCCTCGTCGACGCCTTTGATGTCCCCGTTCCCAGACGGCCCCTGCTGTCCGCTGACCGCGAGTCCGGCGTAGATCTTCGCCAGGAAGGCGCGGTAGGAGCTGGGATCGTTGAAATAATTGGTGTCCGTGATCGTGCTGGTCGGCAGCTCCGTGGTATCGGTGCAGGCTGCCGCACCCAGCATCAGGAGCGTGGCGGCAATGAGCCCACGACGCGGTTTGCGGTTCATGGCTCGGTCCCTTCTGCGGTGTGTGCGTGCGTGGTCATCGGATTACAGCCTGAGGCTCAGGCCGCCGCTGAACGTACGGGAGCGGGGATAAATATTGTTGTCGATGCCGTTCAGTGACGACGTATTCGGGGTCGGCGCGATGTTCGCGGCCGGATCCACGCCGCTGTAGCCGGTGACGGTGAACACGTTCTGGACGGTGCCGAAAACCCGCGCCGACTGGCCGCGCAGGTTGAAGGAGTAGCCCAGCGTGATGTTGTCCATCCGCAGGAAGGACGCATCCTCCACGTAGAAATCCGATTGCAGCTGCTGGGTAGCGAATTGGGTCTCGAGTACGGAGCTGTGCAGGTTGAAGGGTGAGCCCTGCGTGAGCTCGCGATAGTCGCCGGTGGCGGAGGCGACGTTGTTGTAGGCATAATTGCCGATGTACGCCCGGAGGGTGAAGCCGAGATCCCAGTTGCCCATCGCCAGGTAGGAGGAATGGCCGAGAATCCAACGCGGGGCCGGATCGTGGAAGGGCCGGAGATCGTCCTGGTTGATGATGCCGTCTCCATTCTGATCCACGTACAGGTCCTGGTCGTTGATGACGCCGTTCGGCGGATCGCCGATCCGGTCCCCGTTCACGTCCTTGTAGATCGGCTTCCCGTTCTCCCGGATGTGCTCGTAGACAAAGAACGAGTTGACCGGCACGCCCGGCTCCAGGACCTGGATGGTGGTTCCCACCCCGCCGGAGACGCCGCCGGTCAGGATCTTGAGTGCCCCGCCGCCGAAGGGTGTGATGGTCCGGAGCTCGTTCTTGTTGTGGGCGGCCGTGAAGTCGGCGTTCCAGTTCAGCCCGTGCTTCCCGCCTTGCAGCACCCGGGCGCTGAGGCTGAACTCGATGCCCCGGTTCCGCATGCTGCCGATGTTGGTGGTGACGAAGTTCGACAGGTTGCTGAAGGCCGCGACCGGCACGGTGAAGAGCAGGTCCTTGGTCAGCTTGTCGTACCAGTCGATGGCCCCGCTGAACCGCTGGTTGCCGAACCCGAAATCGAGGCCGACGTTGAAGGCCCGGGTGGCTTCCCACTTGATGTTCGGGTCCACCGCGCTCGGACGACTGGTGGTGAAGACGCTGTCGCCGAACTGGTATCGGCTCAGCCCGTCGCTGAGCTGGTAGGAGGAGTACGCGAGGTAGTCTCCGAACGACTGGTTCCCGGTCTTCGCGTAGGATCCCCTGAGCTTCAGGTCGGACAGGCCCTTGAACCCTCGCAGAAAGGGCTCCTGCGACAGCCGCCATGCGAGGGACACCGAGGGGAAGGTGCCGTAGTCGTTCGCCGTGCCGAACCGGGAGGAGCCGTCACGCCGGACGCTCGCCGCGAGGATGTACTTGTCCTTGATGTTGTAGTTGGCCCGTCCGAAGAAAGAGATCAGCTTGCTCTCCTGCTCGAACAGGTTGTTCTTGATCGTCGCTGCCACGGCGATGCCCTGGTTCCCCAGCTCGTCGGTGGAGAGGCCATTGCCTTCATAGTATGAAGAGTCGGTGTGGCTCTTGCTCCAGGAATACCCGCCGGTGAGGTCCAGCGTGCCCGGACCGATCGGTCGCGGCGTCGTGTAGTTCAGATACGTCTCGAGGACCGTGTTCACCTGAGTCGGCGTGAACCGGGTCTGGATCCCGCCGTTGCCGGTCACGACCTGCCGATGCAGGACGCTCGGGGTGAAGTTCTCTCGTTCGGCCCTGGTCACATCGTAGCCGAGGTTGAGGTTGGCTCGGAGCCCGTTGATCCACGGCAGGCTGTACTCGCCCTGCACGTTGCCGACGCTGCGATAGGTGATCGCCTTTTCCTCGGCCAGGTTCAGGATCTCCACCGGATTATCCGGCGAGGTCAGGCCTCCAGGCCAGTTGTAAAAACCAGTCGTGGAGGAAGGATCCAGGATCGACTGCGTCGGGGCGAACGCGGCAGCGTTGGAGAGAACACCGAGAGGAACGAATCGGTCGTCCTCCCGGGTACCCCGCACGTTGAAGCGCAGATTGAGTCGGTCGTTGGCCAGCCGCTGGTTGTAATTCGCCGCCAGCCCGAGCCGCCTGGTCTTGTTCTTCTCGATGATGCCCTTCTGGTCGAGGAAATTGAGCGACAGCCGGTAGTCCATCGCCGAGCCCGCGCCTGAGACGGCCATGTTGTGCTCCTGGCCGAATCCTGTCCGGTCGATGGCCTTGAACCAGTCGGTGTTCGCGGTCTGCAGCTGACCAAGGTTCGCGGGCGCAAACTGCGCCACTGCCGCCGCGAACTGGTCCGCGGTGAGCATCGACGGCAGCCGGGTGACACTCGATGCGGACAACGAACCGGTGTACTCGAACTTCGGGCCCTGTCCCTGCTGCCCCCGCTTCGTCGTGATCAGCACCACGCCGTTGGCGGCGTTGGTGCCATAGATGGCCGCCGCGCCGGCGTCGCGCAGCACCGTGATGCTCGCGATGTCCTCGGGGTTGAGGAAATTGAGGGGGTCCCGCCCGAGACCGGTCACACCGCCGATGGGCAGTCCGTCGACGACGTAGAGCGGCTCGTTGCTCGCGTTGGTCGACGTTGGTCCGCGAATCCGGATCGAGGTTCGCCCGCCCGGTTCGTTGTTCTCCACGACCTGCACGCCCGGAACCTTGTTCTGGATCAGCTCGGTCGGGGTGATGACGCGGCCCGTATTGAACTCGCCAGACGTCACGTTGGTCACGGCGCCCGTGATGTTGCCCTGCCGCTGCTCCCCGTAACCCACCACCACCACCTCCGCCAGGTTGACCGCCGCCGGCGTGAGGGTGAAATCCACGTCCACGGGCTGGGTACTCACCACAGGGACGATCAGAGTCCTCGGCGAGTAGCCGATCATCGTCGCCCGCACCGTATCCAATTGGGCCGGGACATCGGTCAGGATATAACCGCCGTCGGCCCGGGTCTGCGTGGTCTGGTTTCCGACCGTGATCGTGGCCCCCCGGATCGGTTGCTGGGAGGTCGTGTCGCTCACCCGTCCTCGGATCGTGCCGGTGGGTCCCTGCGCGTGAAGCGGCATGATCCAGAGCGCTCCGAGCACACCCAAACAGTAGCATATCCGTCTCATCGGCGTACTTCCTTTCACATGCGAGCTACAAAAAAGCTCCGGCCCAGGGGCCGAAGCGTGGAAAGGCAGGCGGTGTCCGTACGTATTGTTCCTACCGCCGCGTCCTGAGCGGCAGCGGATCAGAGAAAGCGGCCAAGCACAGACTCGGGATTCCCGCATGTGCGCCACGCGATCGTGAGGCGGCCGGGCTGCTCGCCCGAAGGGGCCGGGCATGATGCCCCGGCACTCGGCGGTGGAAATGTCGTAGGAGGCACGGGGGGCGAGTGAGGCTCGGCTGTGGAGAAACCTCCAACGTCGCCGCCCGTGTGGATGGCATTCTGCCATGCCTTTGAGGCGCCGTCAAGAGGGGCGATGATCGTCCTGGGTCTGTATGGCCTGCATGCATGAGGAAAGAAGGCGAAGCGGCCGGCTGAAGAGGAACGGCGTCGGTCCTGGTCTGCTGGGTGAAAGCGAGGCGTGGGAAGCCTTTAGCCAGGCAAAGCCAGCATCTGGCGAAGCCAGAGCCTATCGGGAAGGAATGTCACAGCGCGCGGCGCGGACTGCCGACATCCCTGACCGCCCCTTACGCGGTGACTCTGTGGATGCGCAGATTAGTGTGGGATGGCTGGATCTCGTCCAAGTCTTGTGGTCGCCCGGAGTGCGTATGGCGCGAAGTCCGCACTTCTCACTGAGGCACATCGCCAGGACGCTGACCCGCCGGGCCGGCGCCCCGCTTCTGGCAGCCCTTTTCCTGACGCGGTGCGGCTCCGAGGCACTGGAGGTGAACGGCGGCGCCGGACGCACCTTTGCCGTGGCCGCGGGCCAGGAACTCGACATTCGCCTGCAGAACATCGGGCCTGGAGAGTACCGCGCGCCCCCGGCAATCTCGTCGGGGGCTATCAAATTCCTGGATGTCAGCGTGGTGGGCCCACCGGTACCGGCCGGGGAAACGCAGCTCTTTCGGTTTCGGGCAATCACCCCGGGCCGCTCCCTCGTCACCTTCCGGCACACCGAGCAATCGGCGGTAGTGATCGACACGGTCGAGGTGCGGTGAGTCACCCCGGTCAGCGCTAGCGGCGGACCCTGACCCCGACTCCGAATCGGCGCACCGGCTCGACGTAGATCCGGCTGGTGACCAGCGGCGGTCCATAGCCCCACCAGGGGTCATACCCCCACCATCCCGCCCACCCATACGGATACGGGTAGAGCCCGCGCGCGTAGCGCGGCGCCGAGACGGTGTAGACCGCCACGTCGTAGTCGAAATGCCTGCCGGGCGCCATGTCGTTGACGATGCTCATCAGGTGTGCCTCCGCATCGTCCGGCTGCGCGCCCTGGCCCGACAGGGCGTCCAGGTCCCACTGTCCGTTCTTCACATAGCGGTCGAAGGTGAACGGCGTTCTCGACCAGGCCGCGAGTACGACCCCCTGCCCCGAGGAGTCCTCGGCGATGAAGGCTTCGCGGCCTCCGCGGCCTTTGAGCTCGTATTTCTTCCCGGCGCTCACGTGCTGGTCGTCGTCGGGATCTACCGGCGCCAGCACCCGGACCCGTCCGTTCCGGTCTGCCCGCAGCGCGACCAGGTAACCGTTGTCCGCCGCCCGGGCGTACACCTTGGCGCGGTCGAGGTAGGCGAAGTCGCCGTCCGAGTTGTACCAGATGTGAATCGGGGGATCCTGCTTGGCGGAAGGGCCTGCGAGTCCTGCGGTCGAGGCGAGCAGCAACAGCGATGTCAGCATATGACGCTCCAGCAACTCCGTTCGATTGTGTACCGATGGTACACCTGGACTTCCGCCACCGTTGGCGGACCTTCCACCGCATGCTCAGACTGGCGACTCCAGGTATCCCGCCGTAGATTCGCGACCGCACCGGCACCCTCCCATCTGGAGGCCGTCTGGATGTCTGCGCCACCGCCCGTCACATCCCGCACATCCCGCCCCACCGCGCCGCTAATGCCGCTCGGCGCGGGCGAGCGCCTGCACGCGCTCGACATCCTTCGCGGGCTCGCGCTCTTCGGGATGATCCTGGTGCACTTCCACCAGAAGATGCGGCTCGAGGCCACGGGGCTGGAGGACCTGATCGGCTGGGGTGTGTGGGTGCTGGTGGAGCAGAAGTCCTGGGGCACCTTCGCCTTCCTCTTCGGCGTGGGGTTCGCCGTCCTCCTGCGGCGCCTCGAGTCCCGGCAGGCGCCGGTCTTCCCGATCTACCTCAGGCGGCTCGCCGCGCTCGCCGTCTTCGGCCTCGTCGCCGATGTCGGTTTTGGCTTTCGAATCCTCTTCGCCTACGCCTGCTGGGGTGTGGCACTGCTGGTCGTCCGACGGTGGTCGACCCCTGCCCTCCTCATCACAGCCGCGGTTTCCGCCTGCGCTCGTCCCCTGGTCGCCGAGCTGATCGCGTGGCACGCGTGGTGGGCCGGCGCCACTCCGACGCCCGCGGCCCGCACGGCGCTGTGGCAGGCCGTGGATGCTGCGGCGCGTCAGGGCAGCTACGCCACGCTCGTCTCGGCACGCTGGGCGCTCTTCCTGGGTACCCTGCCGCATACCTGGCGGGACGTCCTGCCCGACGTGAATCTCGCCCTCTTCGTCATCGGTCTTCTGGCGGTGCGCCACGGCATCCTGGACGCGCCCCGTCGCCACGTCCGGCTCATCGTCGGGTGGATGATCTTCGGTGCCCTCGCCTGGGCCACCTCCTGGCTGATCCTCCGCCGG
>JBJMOX010000183.1:0-3388 GCA_045803515.1 Gemmatimonadales bacterium | reverse complement strand
GGAGGCGAGCGTCGGCGGCGAGGCGACGACCGGCCTCGTGGTCGCGCTGGACGTGCTCGATGTGGACGGCCGTTCCCCGCTTCGGGGCGCGGCCGCAGACGATCGACCTACGACGACCCTGGCCATAGGTGGGAGGCTCGGAGCGACAGCCCGTCCGGAACCGACCTCACCGCGGCCGAGGCCGGGGCCAGACGCAATCTCCATCCTAGTGACCTGAAGATCGGCCTGTAGGCGATCGACAGGTGGGCAGGGGCGGATGGAATACCATCCGCCCCCGCTCAGTTTGCGCTCCACGCCGGGGCCCCGTCACCTCCCCGGCTGGAGCACCGCCAGCCGCACCGCATCCAGCACGATCTGCGGGTCGTCCAGCTTGCTGACCAGCGGCACCCCACGCTCCTCGAGCAGGTCGTGCACCGTGCGGTCCCGGGCCGCGCCCGTCAGAAAGACCACCCGCCCGGCCAGATGGGGATTGCCGGCCACCAGCGCGTCGTACAGCTCGAGACCATTGAGGTCGGGCATGATGAAGTCGCTCACCACGGCCGCGATGTCGGGGTCTGCCGCAACCACGTCCAGCGCCTCCCTCCCCGACTCCGCCTCGCGCAGCTCGAAGCCGCCTCGCTCGAAGAGCTTCCGGAGCATGCCTCGAATGACGCCTCGTCCTCTACCAACACCACCTTGGCCACGCTCTAAGCAGCCCCGTGCGGGTGGAGGTGCCAAGAGTGGTGCGTCGCGCCCGAAAAATTGACCCTGGGGAGTGCGACAGGGTAGATTCCCCCCAGAATGACACAGATCACCGTCGAGAAAACCGCCGAGGATTCCGCCTCCAAGTCGCTCCGAGTGACCGTCCCGATCGATCGCGTCCAGGAGGCGGAGAGCAAGGCGCTGCACTACTATGTCCGCCGCGCCCGGCTCCCGGGCTTCCGTCCGGGCAAGGCCCCCGAAGGGGTGGTCCGGAAGCGCTTCGCCGACGCCATCCGCCAATCGGTGCTGGAGGAGGTCATCCGGGAGAGCTGGGAGACCGCCAAGAGCTCCGAGTCGCTCAAGCCGATCGCCGATCCGTCGATCCGAAACCTCAAGTTCGAGGACGGAAGCCCGATCGAGTTCGAGCTGCTGGTCGAGGTCCGGCCCGAGATCAAGCTCGAGCGCCTCGGCGGGTTCCGCCTGGAGCGGCGGGTCGCCCCGGTAACCGACGAGGCGGTGCAGGAGCAGCTCGCCCGGCTGCAGGAGCAGAAGGCAGCCTGGATTCCGGTGGCGGGCGTCAAGCCCTCGCCGGGACAGATGGTCCGGGTGGAGGTGGCGCCGCTCGACGACGCCGGCGCGGGCACCGCGCAGCCGTACGATCTGGTCCTGGGACAGAACCAGGCCATCCCCGACCTGGAGGAGCGGATCATGACGCTCCTCCCCGGCGAGACCACCGATGCCGAGGTGAAATTTCCCGAGGATCACCCCGACGAGAGCCGGCGGGGACAGACCCGGCGCGTCCGGGTGACCCTCCACGACGTCAAGCGCCAGGAGCTCCCCGCGCTGGACGATGGCTTCGCCCGCGAAGTGGGCGATTTCGAGAACCTCGATGCCCTTCGCGCGGCCATCCGGCACGATCTCGAGCACGAGGCCACCCGGGAGGCGGACGCCCAGGTTCGGCAGAGTCTGCTGGCGCAGCTGGTGGAGGCCAACGGAGTCCAGGCGCCCGAGTCGCTGGTGCACCGGCTGATGCACGGCTATGCCGAAACCTACCGGGTGCCGCCCGAGCAGCTCGAGCAGTTCGAGCAGCAGTTCCACCAGGTCGCCGAGGCCCAGGTCCGGCGCGACCTGGTCCTCGACGCGGTGGTCGAGGCCAACGGGCTCCGGGCCACCGAGGCCGAGCTGGATGCGCGCATCGGCCAAATGGCCGAGGCGCGGGGGGTGCCGGCCAGCCAGCTTTACGGCTCGCTGCAGAAGGCCAACCGCCTCCCCGAGCTGGAGCGCGCGATCACCGAAGAGAAGGTTTTCGGCTTCCTCCTGAGCCAGTCCACAGTCGATGAGGTGAAGTCTTGACGATGGCCACTCTCTATCCGCCGTATATCATCGAGCGCTCCAGCCGCGGCGAGCGGACCTACGATATCTTCTCCCGGCTCCTGATGGACCGGATCGTGTTCATGGGGGCGCCGATCAACGACGACGTCGCCAACATCATCATCGCCCAGCTGCTGTTCCTCGAAGCCGACAACCCCGACAAAGACATCTACCTCTACGTCAACTCGCCGGGCGGCGTGGTCTCGGCGGGCATGGCGATCTACGACACGATGCAGCACCTGCGGGCGCCAGTGAACACGATCTGCATGGGCATGGCCGCGTCGATGGGGTCGTTCCTGCTCGCGGCCGGCACCAAGGGCAAGCGGAGCGCCCTGCCCCACTCGCGCATCATGATCCACCAGCCCTCGGGCGGGGCGCAGGGCACGGCCTCGGACATCGAGATCCAGGCTCGCGAGATCTTGTACCTCCGGTCCAAGATGAACGCCCTATATTCGATGCACACGGGGCAACCCATCGAGACCATCGAGCGGGACATGGATCGCGACCGGTTCATGAGCGCCGAGGAGGCGCGGGCGTACGGGCTGATCGACAGTGTCTTCACACCCCGCAAGGACATGGTGGTCCCGCTCCCGGATGGGAAGAAGGAGACTTGACGCCCCGGCTGCCGGGGTCCACCTTTCCGGCAGCCATCCACCTCCATCGCGATCTGGCACGACATGTCCAACGACAAGCACCTTCGCTGCTCCTTCTGCGGCAAATCGAAGGACTCGGTCCGGAAGTTCATCTCCGGCCCGTCGGTCTACATTTGCAACGAGTGCATCACGCTCTGCAATGAGATCCTGGCGGAGGATGAGGAACGCGAGGTCACGGACAGCATCACCCAGGTCCCCACGCCGGCGGAGATCAAGGACGTCCTCGACCAGTACGTGATCGGCCAGGAGCGGGCCAAGCGGACCCTGGCCGTGGCGGTCTACAACCACTATAAGCGGATCAACGCCTCCGGCGGCCGGGACGCCGATGTCGAGCTGGACAAGTCCAACATCCTGCTGCTCGGCCCCACCGGCGTCGGCAAGACGCTGCTGGCCCAGACCCTCGCCCGGATCCTCGACGTTCCCTTCACCATCGCCGATGCCACCACGCTCACCGAGGCCGGCTATGTCGGTGAAGACGTGGAGAACATCCTGGTGCGGCTGCTGCAGGCCGGTGAGTTCAACGTCGCCGAGTGCGAGCGGGGCATCGTCTACATCGACGAGATCGACAAGATCGCGCGGAAGTCGGAGAATCCGAGCATCACGCGCGACGTCTCGGGCGAGGGCGTCCAGCAGGCGCTGCTCAAGATCCTCGAGGGGACGGTCGCGTCGGTGCCGCCGCAGGG
>JBJMOX010000182.1:0-13006 GCA_045803515.1 Gemmatimonadales bacterium | reverse complement strand
TCGCGAAGTGCCAGCTCAGCGTCCCCTGTTCGTCGGTGGTCATCACCATCTGGCCGAACGCTGGCCCGGGATCACGAACCTGCAGCTCGATCTCGGGCGGCCCCCCGTTACCGCCCCTGGTGGGTCCCCCCGACGGCTCCGCGCCGCCGATCTCGACGGTCTGGCGCACCTCGACGCCAGCCGCCTCGAGCGTACGCGCGAGATCGTCGGTGGTGAGGGCTGCCGCGTCGGCGCGGGGGCTTCGCCAGGGATGCGCCGTTGCCTGGCCCACGAGCCCGGGTGTGCGGATGGTGGCCTCGCCGACCTGGACGGGCTGCCCGTCGGGACTCAGCGCCGCGGCGCTCCGGCGCCGGAGCACGAAGGACTTCACGACCGTCGTCCAGTCCTCGCCGCCTACCGGCAGGCTCACCTCGACATCGCGCATGGTGGCGCCGCCGGACGCGGTCTGCCACAGCGTCATGAGGGGCGACGGAGGCCCACCTACGGAGCGGACCCCTTGCTGGGAGAGAAAGGAGAAGTCGGCCTCGCCCATGGTGACGAACAGCTTCAGTGTCTCGGTGCCCTGGATCGGCCCACCGGACGCGTCGGCGGTATAGGGAAACTCCTTCGGCATCTTGAGTGTGAAGCCGCGCTCGCCGGGCCGGGTGCCGATCTCGAAGTTCATCCGGGGCGTGAGCTTTTCCTTCGCGCCTCGAGCCGGATACACCACCGACACCGAGCCGGAGAGCCCGAAGTCCAGGAGGTTCACGTAGACCGGATCGCCGTAGTGGCTGGTGATACGGAATGCGATGGTTTCGCCCTCCTCGAACACGATCTGGCCGCCGGCCGACTCGGGGGCGGCCACGATCCAGCGCTTGTCCGGGCCCTGTCGCAGCAGGTCGAGGGTGAAGCCGTCGCGGAGCGCGCTCGACGGGTCGGGGTTCTCCAGCGAGAGCGCCTGCCGGTAGCGCGCCAGCTTCTCGAGGTTGGTCTTTACGTCGCTCACGGCCTCGAGCGGCTTGGGCGGCATCATGAGCTGCCCGTTCTCGGTCACCGCGGCCCATACCGGCGTGGTGACGGCGCCGAGCTGCGGGACGTCATCGGTGTCGGCCGCCTTGGCGCGCGGGGGGACGATGTAGACGCGCGCGGAGGCGGGCGCCTCGGGCTCCACCACCTGCAGGAGCGGCGAGCCCTCCAGCTCTTTCCGGAAGGCCGCGAGCGAGGCCTCGAACGCCGCGGGGCCGACGACCTGCACCTTGAGCCGGAGGTCGCCATAGGCGTGCACCGTCTCGGTGGCGCGGGCTTCCGCTACGATCGCGCCGGGGGACGCCTCCTCCAGCACCTTTGCGTCGGAGGCGACCGCCCTGACCGAGGTGATCTCGACTCGGCCGAGCGGGGTCGCGCCCTCGGTGGTCTTGGTCCCTTGCGGGTACACCGTCCAGGTGGAGCCGACCGTCATCCCCTGCGCGGCGCCGCGTCCGAGGGTGACGGCCGCCCCGTCGCGGACCGTCACCCGGACGAACGGCATCGGCTCCAGGTCGGTGATGCCGAAGATCTCCCGGTCGGCGCGGCCTTCCATCTGCGGGTGCTGGCTATTGTTCGCCGCGTTCACCTTGGCTGCGGCGCGCTCGAAGAGATCGCGATAGCTCATGCCCGCCGTGGCGCGCCGCAGCTCTTCCGAGAGAAAATAGGTCAGCGCGCCGTGCACGATCTCGCCCTTGCCCTCGGGCGGCCGGTATTCGTACGAGGTCTCCTCGTCCCGGCAGCCGGCGAGCAGCACGTACTGCTCGGCGAGCGGCATCCAGCCGCTGGGGCCGGACTCGCGGGCGCTGAGCAGCTCGCGGTCGGCGGTGGAGAGCGGCGAGGGCGGGAGCTCCGAGACCGGCCGGGTATCCGGCTCGATGGATCGCGAGCGCACGCCGAAGGCGTCGCGGGTGATCGTCCCCGAGTGGCAGGAATCGAAGATGAGCGTGATGTACGAGGTTTTGGCGCCGAGCTTGGCGAGCCGGAGGTGGATCTCGTCGTCGGTGATGTCGCGGTTCACGCCCCAGCGGCCCTCGCTGTCGAACGACATGATCGTCTCATCGAGGCCGTCGGGCTCGTCGCCCTCGCGGTCCGTCATCTGGGAACCGTGGCCGGCGTAGTGGACGACGACGATGTCGCCAGGGCCGGTGTCGTCGACCAGCTTGTCCAGCGCGGCGAGAATGGCGTCCCGCGGGGCCTGGTCGTCGGCCAGCAGCGTGATGTTCTCCGGCAGGAAGCCGAAGGTTTCCTGGAGGACGCTGCGCATGAGCTGGACGTCGTTCACGCAGCCCTCGAGCTGGGTGAGCTTGGGGTACTTGTCGATGCCGATAAGGAGGGCGCGCTTGGTACGGCTACCGCTTATGGGCATCGGGTGTCATCCTGTCCAGATGCGATGAGTTGATCGGACTTGAGGGAGTCGGCCGTCCAGCGGTCAATTGGACCCGCTGGACGGTTCGGCACCCGCGCACAGCAATCCTCTATCAACAGCGACTCATTTCTTTTCGCCGCCACCGGGCTGACCCGACGGTTCCCCACCGCGTCCACCACCCGGAGGTGGTGGGGGACTGCCCTCGCGACCACCGCCAGGAGGTGGAGGCGGACTACCCTCCCGTCCACCACCCGGAGGGGGTGGAGGGCTACCCTCTCGTCCGCCTCCAGGGCGTGGAGGCGGGCTTCCTTCGCGCGCCATCTGAATCCGGAACTCCTCGTTGAGTTTCATCATTCAGGACCTCCATTGATGTAACCTGCCTATCGAGTTGCAACAGCTCGACTGTCGCGGAAAGCGGCAAGCCGATGTTCGTAGTGTCTTCTCAGTGCAGCGTTCCCTAGCGCTGCAGCAGCCTCCGCCCGCAGCCTCAGGCTCGCTGGCAGGTACAATGCGTAGACGATCGGCAGCGCAGAATCGAAGACGGTGGCAACCTCCAGCGCACGCTGGGGTTCTCCGCGCGCCATTAGCAGCTGGGCCAGTTGGAGTCGCTCCTGCCCGCGAGGTGCGGCTGGGTCCCACTCGAGTTCGTCGCCACGGACCGGGTCGGAAAGCGCCGCGGTGAGGAGCTCTATCGCGCGCCCTGTATCAGCCAGTGCCAACGCGCCGTGGGCCGTCATGGCGCGGGCGCCGGCTCGTTCGTAGGCCGATCCGCTCTTCCGCGCCCGACTCTCGAGCTCCCTCCCGATCGCGGCGACGGTCTTCGTCTCACCTCTGTGCGCCGCCCACAGGCCCAGCACCCAGAGCCGGTTAGGGTAGGGGCACTTCACGTAGTGTTTGCCGAACTGGACCTCGTCCTGTCGAGCCACACCCTTCGCCCGATCCTCGAACTCCGGAGCGAGCGCACCATCGATCAGATAGAGGGAGGATCCGCCCAGGCCGCGCGCGATGGCCGAATCGATTCGGGTCGCCGCCTCGGTCGCTCGGCCCTGAGCCAGGAGAATGCTCTGCACCCCGATCAGCGCACTCCAGCGGCGCGCGTCGCCCCACGCGCCCGAGACCGTATCATCGTCGAGGACAGCCGTGAATGCCCGAATCGCACAGCCGAGGTGCGAGCCTCCTCCTTTCAGGCTGTTTCCCGCGGTCAGGAGCGCGAGCGGGTCGGCCCGGGCGCTTTGTCGCCAGTCCACCTGCCCGGGCCCTCGGCGAACGCACCGATCCATCAGCCTGATCTGGGCGGCCAATGTCGTATCTGGACCCGCCGCGAGGAACTGGCGGACCATCGGTTCGGCCTGGTCCAGCTCTCCCCGGCGCAGCCGGATCTCGATGAGATGCAGCAGCAGGTTGGTAGCCTGCGGGTCGAGACGACGTGCCTCTTCGAACGCGGCTTCCGCGAGGGAGTCAGGGTTGCCGGTCTCTGGCAGGAGGTGTGTGTATACCTCGCCGAGCAACATCCAGGCGGCCCCCAACTCGGGGTCCACCGCGAGCGCACGACGGAACTCGGCCGAGGCCGAGTCCGGCTGGCCGTTCAGGTAGGCATTGTACCCCAACGCAAAGTGATGATATCGGGGAGGCAGGTTCTGCCCCATGGCGACCCGGATCAGTGCGGCAGCCTCGACTGGATGGTGATTCCAAGTGGCCGCCTGCGCCCCGCGGATCGCGGCCAGACCAAACAGCGAATCCGCCTTCACGGCGCTCCGGTAGTGCTCCAGCGCGTCGGTCATATGGACCCGACGGAAGGCGGCTTCACCGAGCAGAAAGCTCGCGACCGCGCCGGGATCGCGGTCATTCCAGTCGGCCGCGACATCCACCGCGCCGGTCGGGATGAGCGACGGCAGCACTTCGTTTACGGCGCGCAACCCTACCCGCCACGCGTCCGCGGCCGTTCCGCCAGCTTTTCCGCGCGCCACCACCGAATCCCCCGCCACATCGTTCAGCTCGAGAAACACCTCGGCCGAGTCACCGCGCTCGACCAGGCGCCCGGTCACGAAGAAGGCGCATCGCTGCGCGCGGGCAAGCGCGCGCGCCGAGGCAAGCGCGAGCGATCGGATGTCGTTCCGCTGCGCGGGCTCGAGCAGCGGCCAGCCGTCGATCCACCGGAGCTTGCCCACGCCGTCCAGCGCGTTCCCGATCATCGTCGCCACGTCCTCGCCGACGGCGCGGGGGCCGGTGAACTCGGCGGGAATGACGAGCGGGAAGACCATGATGTGGTTCGGGTCGAGCCGCGCGGCGCGGTGCAGGGCGAGGCGCGAGGCCGCGACGCCGATCGCGAGGGCCGCAAGCACGGCGAGGGCCGGCAGCCGCCGCCGGCGCCGCGTCGGCGCGGTGATCGCCGTGGCCGTCTCGGTCAGATCCACCCGGCGGAGCGCGTCCCTGAACCGCCCCGCGTCTGGGTATCGGTCGGCCGGCACCTTCGCCATCGCCTTCACGATGATCCGCTCGAGCGACGGCGTCACCGTGTCGCGCACCGTGCGGAGGCTCGGCACCGGGTCCACCACGTGCCGGGCCCGCACCGACTGCGACGACCCGCCGCTGAACGGCGGTCCGCCCGCCAGCATCTCGAACAGCACGCAGCCCAGACCGTAGATGTCGCTCCGACCGTCCACCCGGCCGCCGCTCGCCTGCTCCGGGCTCATGTACGAGGCGGTGCCCAGCGCTACACCCGTCTCCGTCAGCTTGTCGTTGGTCAGCACGTCGATGGCGCGCGCGATACCGAAGTCCGCCAGCAGCACGCGGTCGCCGGCCAGGAGGATGTTGCTCGGCTTGATGTCCCGGTGGACGAATCCCTGCCGGTGCGCGAGCGCCAGCGCGTCGGCGACCTGAGAGGCGATGTCCAGCGCGTCGGGGATCGGGATCTGCCCCTCGCGCCGGAGCCGCTGGGCTAGCGACTCGCCCACCACGAACGGCATGACATAGAAGGGCCGGCCCTCGGCTTCACCGGTGTCGAGCACCGGGAGGATGCCGGGATGCTGGAGGGAGGCGGTGATCCGGATCTCGCGGGTGAAGCGGTCGGGGCCGAGCTGGGGTCCCAGGTCGGGGCTCAGCATCTTCACGGCCACGTCGGTGCCCGATTGCAGGTCGTGCGCCAGGTACACCGTAGCCATTCCGCCGCGGCCGATCTCGCGGACGACGGCATAGCGCCCGGCGAGCACGCTGGGCTTGCCCTGCGACGTGTGGATCAGCAGGCTCCGGATTGAAGAAGGAAGCTCCTACAATACGCGCAAGACGGGGAGTTAGCTAGGCTTGGGACCTGGCGACGCCGATGAGGTATCCCTCATGAGCGCATGCCTCTGGAGCGGCCGAAGCCAACCGCCGTTCGGGATGGACCGCTATCTTTGGTGACATGGACCCTACGTTGAGCGGGTTTGCACTTGGGCTGCTCCTGGGAGCCGCGAAAATCGGCGCCATAGGCACGGTCGCATTCGGGATTGCGTGGTGGAGAACCCGGAGGAAGCTGCGCCGTCTGGAAGCCGCCCTGCCCGATCCGGCCAGCCTCGCCGAGCGCCTTGTCAATCTCGAGCGGATGACGGACTATTCGGCGAGCCAGATGGACCGGCTTATCGAATCACAAGACGCACTCGCCCGTCAGCTCGCCGCTCCGACCGCAAAGGCCAGCCTACCAGAGTCCCGATAGACCGCCGCTCTTTGTCACAAGTCAGGCAACGGGCGCGCGACCAGGATGCCGGTGCAGCGGCGGATTGCAGCGACGTACTGGGGAAGGCTGCCGCGGGAGACCTGAACCACCCCACCGGACAGCGGCGCGTGGAGCACCCGGAGGACCCCGCCACCATCACGATAGGCGAAGGCGGCGTGGCTCACATCCAGCCCGGGGATCTCGGTCGCGAACGCCAGCACATCCCCGGTGTCAATCTGGTCGGAGACCTCGTGAACGTGCTCGGCCGGCACCATCCGGCGCGGGTGCCCGTCCAGCCGGCGCTCCATCGTCCCGATCTCCCGGAACACGGCGTCATCCGCCAGTGCGGGGTAACTGCCGCGATGCGCGGTCATGAAGCGGAGCGGACGCGCATCCTCGATCCCGCCCAGCTCGGCGCCGCGGTCCTTGAGCAGCCCCCGCACGTCCCCATCGGTGATCCACTCGCTGAAATAGTGCAGCCGGGAGCCGTACCCCCGCCGCTTCCCGCCGCGATAGCGCATTCGCTCGATCTCTTGCCCGAAGCGGTCCCAGGAGACGGCCCCTTCGCCGGCCGCGACCCGAGCCACGGCGAGACAGGCCTCCACCAGCGTGGTGCAGTCGAATCGGGTGAGTGACAGGATCAGCGGCTCGTGCCGTGGGCTACCGCCGGCGCGAAGGTAGGCCTCGAGGGTGAACGGTTGATATCGAGTGCCGATCGCCAGCTCGCCTACCCGGGCGGCGGCGCGTCCGACTGGGACATCGCTCCGCGAGAGCCCTTCGGTGCGAAGGACGGCGGTCCAGTCGGTGAGGCGCTCGTGGTCCGGGTCGCCCATGCGCCACCAGGCGAGCGGCGCGGGGAACACCAGCGCCGACATCGCCATCGCGGCGTTCCTGAGCAGGTCTCTCCGAGTGAGTGCCGGGTATCGCGGCTGCAAGGTCCCGTTCCTGGTCGGTCGTGGCAATTTGTTCACTTCGCAGCAGTGTAACCCGGCTCACAGTCTCGCTCCGGCAACCACCCGAGTTTGCCGAAGCTGCCGCCGACCGGAGCGCGCGTGTACCGGCCGCGGCGGGACCAGGAAGCCAGTGACACGCAGATCGTCCTTGCGGAGGCGAGAGAAACCAAATCTATGGCCAAGAACAAGAAGAAGCGCGCGAGCCAGAGCGAGCCGCGCCGGCCGGCGATCACCCGGCGGACCATCAAGCGCAACGAGGAGACCAGCCAGCTGCTCGAGCGCGGCGAAGGGCCGACCGACGAGGAGCAGCTCGATCCGGGGGTAGACAGTCCCAGCGAGATCACCACCGAGGGCGGACCCGGCACCGACGCCTCGTACGAATTCGGCGGGCCGGAGCGCGGGCCCCGGGAGTCCCCCAACGAGCAGATCGGGGGAACCGGCGGCGATGGCGGCTACAGCACGCTCGGTGGCGGCGTCTACCCGGATGAGGGCTCGGAAGACGACGCACCCAGCTACGGCGACTGGCAGCGCCACAGTTCGGGCACGACGTCCGGGGCGCGGGGCCAGGAAGGCCTCAGCTTTCCCGGCGAGCATACCTGGGGCGAGGCGCAGGACGCGGCCGAGCGGGAGGAGGGACAGGGCGCACCCCAGGGGAGCAGCGCACCTCGGGCCCGCCGGCGGCCCAATGACACACTCGCCCGCGAGATCCACGAGATCCTGACCCAGGATCCCGAGCTCGACGCGACCGAGATCCAGGTCGAGGTGGAGCGTGGCGCCGTGACGCTCACCGGTGTGGTGGCCAGCCGCGAGGCGAAGCTCCTCGCGGAGGAGCTGGTGGAGTCGATCACCGGCGTGCGCGAGGTGCACAATGCCCTGATGGTGACGCCGGTGCGCTGATCCGGATGAGGGCAACCGTTGCGGCGGTTAGATTGTCTCCGCAATGCGTCCCTCTCGTCGCGCCTGGCTGGTCCTCCAGCTCGCTCTCGCGCTCGGCCCCGACCCGGTACCGGCCATGGCCCGGCAGCGCCCCTGTGACGCTCCCGATTCGCTGGGGCCGAGCCGAGATCTCTACTGTATCGAGCTGGTGGCCGCGCCGGACATTGCGGGGCCATCCGGCCGAGTCGAGCTCGGTTACCTCCCTGGGCCGTTCACCATCGCCGTGGGGCCAGCCGGCGAGCCTCGCTACCGGCCCATCATCTCGGTCGCCGGACTCCCGTCGCCCCGCTCGCTCGGGCCATACCGGACCTATGTCGCCTGGGTGGCATCACCCACGATGTACCCGGTCACCAGGCTGGGCGAAATCCGGAACGGCCGCGCCGCGCTCGCCACGATCGAGCTGGAAAAGTTCGTCATCCTCGTCACCGCCGAGCCCAGTGCCGGAGTGAAGCAGCCGGGTAGCCGGGTGGTGCTCCGTGGCCAGTCGCCCAGCACCCGGCTCTTTCCGCCCGACCTGCTGCAGTTCTCGATCGGCGCGATGGGACAGGGTCCGGGCGCCGAGCACCATGAGCACCACGCCATGGCGACGGATTCCGCGGCCCTCCAATGGACCATGGTGCCGATGCCGCCCGGGCTCACGATGCTTCCCTCCGAGATGGCGCTCCGGCCCGATGTGGCGCCGTATCTCCCGCCCACCGCCGTTGCACCGGCTCGTCCACGCGAAGTGATCCGCCTGCGGAACGGCGACACCCTGAGGCTCGAGGCCGGCCCGGTGCACCGGCGCCTCCTGGGCCGGAGCCTCACCACCTACGCCTTCAACGGACAGTACCCGGGCCCCATGATCGAGGTGACCCGCGGATCGGAGATCACGGTCGTCTTCACCAACGGGCTGCCCCAGCCCACCACGGTCCACTGGCACGGCGTCCGCCTCGCCAACCGCGACGACGGCACTCCCGACCTCACCCAGCCGGTCGTGCCTCCCGGTGGCGAGTTCACCTACCGGCTCCGCTTTCCCGACTCGGGGATCTACTGGTATCACCCCCATGTCCGGGAGGACATCCAACAGGAGCTCGGCCTCTACGGGAACATCCTGGTGCGGCCCACCGCCGGCGAGGACTATGGGCCGGCCAATCAGGAGCAGGTGCTGATGCTGGATGACCTCCTGCTTGGCGAGAAGGACATGGTGCCGCTGGGTGAGGAATCGCCCACCCACGCGCTGATGGGACGCTTCGGCAACGCGCTGCTGGTGAACGGCGAGCCGCGGTACAATCTGAAGGTGAAGCGCGGCGAGGTGATCCGGTTCTTCCTCACCAACGCCGCCAACGCCCGCACCTTCAATCTCTCGTTCCCGGGTGCGCGGATGAAGGTGGTGGCCTCGGACGCCGGGCCCTACGAGCGCGAGACCTGGGTCGAGAGCGTGGTGATCGCGCCGGCGGAGCGGTACGTGGTCCAGGTGCGCTTCGACCGGCCGGGAACGGTTGCGCTGGTCAACCGGGTGCGCGGGCTCGATCACCTCTACGGCCGGTTCTTCGCCGAGACCGACACGCTGGGCGTGGTGCAGGTCGGGGGCGAACGGGTCGCTCGCGATCTCGCGAGCAGCTTTGCCACTCTTCGCCGGGACACCCCGCGAGCCGCTGAGATGGAGCGGTACCGTCGGGCGGCGGAACGCGCTCCGGAGAGGACTCTGCTGCTCACGCTCGAGACCCAGGCGCTTCCGCCGGTCACCTACCGGCTGATGCAGCTCGACTCGATCTACTTCGCGCCCGTGGAGTGGAGTGGCACGATGCCGATGATGAACTGGGCCGCCACCGGCAAGCAGGTGCGCTGGATTCTCCGCGACCCCGCCACCGGCCGGGAGAACATGGATATCGACTGGCACGTTCGCCGGGGCGAGCCGGTCAGAATCCAACTGGTCAACCAGCGGCAGACCATTCACGCGATGCAGCACCCGATCCACCTGCACGGCCAGCGCTTCCTGGTGCTGGCGGTGAACGGCGTGCGCAACGAGAACCTGGTCTGGAAGGACACCGTGCTGGTGCCGGCGGGCGCGGCGGTGGATATTCTGCTCGACCCATCCAATCCGGGCCGCTGGATGCTGCACTGCCATATCGCCGAGCACCTCTCGGCGGGGATGATGATGGGGTTTACGGTGGAGTAGAGCTGGCCACAAGGAAGTGTCATCCACCAGGAATTGTCATCCACCAGGAGCTGTCATTCACCAGGAGCTGTCATCCACCAGGAACTGTCATCCACCAGGACCTGTCATCCCGAGCGGAGCGAGGGATCTTCTCCGCAGGATCGGAACTCAGCCGCAGCGGTCCGGGAGGAGCCGACAAGATCCCTCGCTCCGCTCGGGATGACAGCTCCGCTCGGGATCACAGTTCCGTGCCGGATGACAGCTCCGTGCCGGATGACAGCTCCGTGCTGGATGACAGCCCCGTGCTGATGACAGCTCCGCTCATGATCACGGCATAATCGGAGCCCACATGCGCCCCATCCCCGTCCTGCTCGCCCTCGCCCTCGTTGCGCCCCGTGCGCTGCCCGCTCAACGTCCCGACTCGCTCAGCGACGAGGTCCGCAAGTACATCGCGGTCGACACCGCCGTCGTCGCGCTCACCCATGCACTGCTGATCGACGGCACCGGCTCGGCTCCCCGACCCGACCAGACCATCATCCTCCGGAACGGCCGAATCGCCGACGTGGGCCCCGCAGGCAAGGTCGCCGTTCCCGACGGAGCCAGAACCATGGATCTCACCGGACACACGGTGACTCCGGGACTGGTCGGCATGCACGACCACCTGTTCTACACCGCCGCGGGCGGCCGAGCGGTGCAGATGTCCTATACCGGTCCCCGGCTCTATCTCGCATCCGGCGTGACCACCATCCGGACCACCGGCAGCCGGTCACCGTATGCCGAGATCAACCTGCGGCATGCGATCAATATCGGTATGGTCC
Organism: Gemmatimonadales bacterium; assembly: GCA_045803515.1. Taxonomy (GTDB): domain Bacteria; phylum Gemmatimonadota; class Gemmatimonadetes; order Gemmatimonadales; family GWC2-71-9; genus CAVVWJ01. The sequence continues at coordinate 2,100 of JBJMOX010000182.1, read as the reverse complement.
CCGGCCCGCGGATCCATCTCACGGCGCCCTATATCACTGGACCCAAAGGCGGCGGGAGCATGGCGGTAGTGAGCTCGCCGGAGGAGGCGCGCCGCTTCGTTGCCTACTGGGCCTCGGAAGGCGCGACCTGGATCAAGGCGTACACCGACATCAGCCGGGCGGCGTTGGGCGCGGCGATCAAGGAGGCCCATAAGCGGGGCATCAAGGTCACCGGACATCTCTGCTCGGTCTCCTTCCGTGAGGCGGTGGCGCTGGGCATCGACAACCTGGAGCACGGAATGCTCACCGCCTCGGATTTCGATCCGGCCAAGCAGCCCGACGTCTGCCCCGTAACCACCATCGGCCGGAACAACCAGGTGGATGTCCACGACAGCACGGCGCAGTCGGTCATCAGCACGATGGTCAAGGCCAGGATCCCGATGACCTCGACCCTGGCGGTGTACGAGCCGTTCGTGGCCAACCGCCCGACCAAGGAGCCGCGAGTGCTGAACGCGATGGCGCCCGCGGTGCGCGACGACTATCTCAAGCTCCGGAACGAGATCGATTCGACGGGCTCGGGGCCGGTGGCGGCCGAAGGGCTGAGGAGCGCGATGGCGTTCGAGCGGGCGTTCGTGGAGGCCGGCGGCCTGCTCGCCTCGGGCGTCGATCCGACCGGGATCGGCGGCGCGCTGGCCGGCTTCGGCGATGAGCGCAACTACGAGCTCTTTATGGAGGCGGGCTTCACCCCCGCGCAGGCGATCCAGATCATGAGCGCCAACGGCGCACGGATCCTCGGCGTGCAGCAGACGCTGGGGACGGTGGAGAAGGGGAAGCTGGCGGATCTCGTGGTGCTGAAAGGCGACCTCACCGCCGATCCGACGGTGATCCGGAATCCGACCGTCGTCTTCAAGGACGGGATCGGTTACGACTCGGCCAAGCTGATCGAGTCGATTCAGGGGCGGGTGGGGATCGACTAAGGCTGGTCCAGCCGCGCGGGCCGGCCGCCTTTGAGCACCCCCGAGCCGCGCCCCGCGAGGTAGCGGTACAGGCCCTCGAAATAGACGGAGTCGAGACCCATCTTGGCGGCCGAGGGCATTCCTTCGTCGTGGCGTCCGTTGCGGAGCACCTCGAGGAAGTCCTCCCGGGTGGAGACCTCGCCGGTGGGCCCGAGTGAGGTCACCAGGTTGGGCCCGAAGGTAGTCCCCAGGGCGTCGTCGCCGTGGCAGCGGGCACAGTGGAGACTGAACTGTTTCCACCCCTGGTAGGTCGCGGAGTCGACGGTATCGCGTGGCGGGGGATGGTACGGATCTGGACCGGCCGGCGCCGGAGCTGTGGTCGCAGATGGCGCTGAAGCCGGCGGGGGCGCAGAGCAGGCAGCAAGGACGCAGACACCCGTCACGAGTCCGGCGCCAGAGAACGCCAGCCATGCGCTCACGGCCGAGGGACCGCGCCCGGTGGAAAGAGGTCCGACTCCCACTCGTGGACGATCTTGCCCTTCCGGACCTCGAAGATGTCGAGGTGGGCCTTGCCCTGCTCGACCACATCCTGCTCGTCCACCACGTACGGTCCCAGAACGATTCGGTGAATCATCTTGAACCGCACCTTGGGCGACTTGCACCACCCGGAGATGTCCTGGGCCGTGCGGCGCCTTGGTGCGACGGTCGAGTCTTCCATCGCTGAGCCATAGACGACCGGCGCGAACAGGGCATTGAAGGCGGCGACGTTGCAGCGGTTGATCGTCTCGTAGACACGATCGACCACCCGCTCCGGCAGGGTGTCGGCCGCGGTCTGAGCGCCCGCCGTGGCGGGGAGGACGGCAGGCGCCATCGCGAGCAGCAGCCTGAAGGTCCAGCCCATGCCATCCTCCGGAGAAGCGGTCAGCCCAGCCCCAGTCTCTCCACCAGCGCCGCGTACCTCCGGTCCGACCGCAGCGGATCCGCCCAGGGCGCGACCCGCAGAAACACCAGTCCCGGCTCCCGGATCTGATAGGCCCGCTCCAGCTGCTCGAACGCCCGGTCCTTGTCGTCCATGGCGGTGTACAGCAGCGCCGATAAGAGGGCGAGTCGGCTCTCGTTCGCCAGCTTGGCCTCGAGCTCCCAGAGGATGCCGCCGGCTTCTTCC
>JBJMOX010000181.1:0-22383 GCA_045803515.1 Gemmatimonadales bacterium | reverse complement strand
GCTGCCGCAGGGGGTACTCGGCGATGTGACTGCGCAGCTCGGCGAAGATGGTGGGCCGCTCGGGCCGGGGGCCCACGATGTTCATCTCCCCCCGCAGCACGTTCAGCAGCTGGGGCAGCTCATCCAGCCGGTACTGGCGCAAGACGCCCCCGATCGCCGTCACCCGGGGATCCCGCTCCTGGGCCCACACCGCCCCGCTGTGCCGCTCGGCGTCCACCCGCATGGTGCGGAACTTGTACATGGTGAACGGCCGCCCGCCCGCGTCGTGGCCCCGCCGGTGGTTGAGGGCGGCCGCCCCCCGCTGGCGCCGGTCCTGCCCCACCCGCTCCTGGGTGTAGAGCACCGGGCCCCGCGAGGTCAGCCGGATCAGCACCGCGATCACCAGCATCACCGGCAGCAGCGAGACCAGCGCCAGCAGGGCCAGCACGATGTTCAGCGCCCGGGTGGGCCACTGCGGCCTGGCGATCTCGCGCGCGCCCCGGCGTTCCACATCAGGGGTGGCGTCCCCCTCGGGGCTCCACACATCCTGAAGCTGCCGCCGAGCGGCGGCGACCTCGGTGCGATCGATCAGGCCTTCCACCCATCGAATCACGTCAACGGTCCGTGGCTGGTGCGAAGATTCAACGTCGGCCCATCTCGCTGGCGACGGGCTAGCACGATCCATGCCCTCGGTCGGTGGCTTGCAGCCAGGCCCCAGGCACATAGCAAGCCCGTTGCCGTAGAACGACTTATCGCCTCTTGCCCCGACCGACGCGGCAAGATCTCGCGTGGATTCGTTGTGGATTGCGTGTGGTAAACTACCTACAAGCAAACTCGGATGACACCACAGCGTCAAGCGCGGAGTGCCCACCATCGTACCAGCAGCACACTACCTAGCGCCAGCAACAGATGGGTCACGCCGGCGGTGGTCACTCCACCGAAGATCAGAAACGCCCACGTCACGAGCGCGACCAGGGCGGCGACCAGCGTCAGTGACGGCATGTGAACTCCTGGCTCGGTTGATTCTCGGGAAGGTGCCTCGTATCTTACCTCCCGCGGTAGCGGGGAGCCACATTATTGAGCCAACAGGTCCGGTGATGGGCCCGAATGCCGGGGCCGATGTCATGCCCCTCGGGGGAAGGCAGGAGTCTTGGTGAGGGCGCCGAACATTCTCATTGGGCTTCAATAATCCTCTCTGTTGCCGTGTCCCACATGCGCCGACCGGGTTTTGGTCGGCGCTTGTGTGTCGGTATCTTCCTCCCAGGACCAGTCACCGGGTCGTCCGATGCCGCGATGCAGCGTGACGCGGCGCGTGCACTTCAATGCCGCGCACCGTCTCAACAATCCTCTGTGCTCCGACGCCTGGAACCGGGCGACCTTCGGGGTGTGCAACAATGCGAATTTCCACGGGCACAACTACGAGCTCGACCTGACGGTCGAGGGGGAGATCAACCCGGACACCGGCTACGTGATGGACCTGAACCGGCTGAAGGATCTGGCGCAGGACCGATTGCTGCAGCACCTGGACCACAAGAACCTGAATCTCGACGTGGCCTGGTTCCACGACCTGAACCCGACGTCCGAGAACATCGCGCTGGTGTGCTGGCGGGAGCTGCGGGCGGCGCTCCCGGCCGAGCTGTCGCTCCGGCTCCGCCTGTGGGAGACCCCGAGGAACTATGTCGACTACCAAGGCGGATAAGGACGGCGTGGTGCGCCCCGACCGACGTCGGGTCACTCACGACGGTATCGGCGAGCCGCATCTCCAGCCCTTCGCCGACAAGGTTCGCGCCGTGCTCGAGGCGCTGGGCGAGAACCCCGAGCGCGAGGGGCTGCTCAAGACGCCCGATCGGGTGGAATCGTCCCTGCGCTTCCTCACCCAGGGCTACCGGATGACGGTCGAGGAGGTCGTGGGCGACGCGGTGTTCGAGGAGCAGCACCAGAGCATGATCATGGTGCGCGACATCGAGCTGTACTCGCTGTGCGAGCACCATCTGCTGCCGTTCTTCGGCCGGGCCCACGTTGCCTATATCCCTGACGGCAAGATCCTGGGGCTCAGCAAGGTGGCCAGGATCGTGGACGTCTTCGCCCGCCGGCTGCAGGTGCAGGAGCGCCTCACCGACGATATCGCCGACGCCGTCATGGACACGCTCAAGCCGGCGGGCGTCGGCGTGGTGATCGAGGCGGCCCATTTCTGCATGATGATGCGCGGCGTGGAAAAGCAGAATTCGCGAACCGTTACCAGCGCGCTCCGGGGAATCTTCCGCGACGATTCGAAGACCCGGGTGGAGTTCCTCCGTCTCGCGCACGGGGGCCGGCCGTCGGAGTGAGCGTCCTCGCCGGGCGGCTGGCGCTGGTGACCGGCGCCTCCCGCGGTATCGGTGCCGCCACCGCCGAGGCGCTGGCGGGGGAGGGCTGTCGAGTGGTCCGGGTGGCCCGCTCGTTTCCCGGGGAGGGGCAGGGCGCCTTCCAGGACGTGGTCACTGACCTGAATGATCCCGCCCAGGTTGCCGCCCTGGCCGAGCGGATCGGCCGCGAGCTCGGTCCACCGGACATCGTCGTGAACAACGCCGGAAGCTTCCTGCTGCGCCCCCTGGAGCACACGACGACCGACGAGTTCGATGGCCAGATCGGGATCAATCTGCGCGCGCCGTTCGCGCTGGCGCGCGCCTTTCTCCCGATGCTCCGCGGCGTGGGCCGGGGATGCTTCATCAGCGTCGGCAGCATCGCCGATCATCGGGGTCTGCCGGAAAATGCCGCCTACGCGGCGAGCAAGTACGGGCTCCGCGGTCTCCACGAGACGCTGCTGGCCGAGTATCGCGGAAGCGGCGTGCGGCTCGCGCTGGTGTCGCCCGGCGCGACGGATACCAGGCTCTGGGATGAGGTCGACCCCGATCACCGCGAGGGCTTTCCCCGGCGCGCCCAGATGCTCCGCCCCGCCGACGTGGCCGAGGCGATCCTCTTCGTGGCCAGCCGGCCGTCCCACGTCCTGATCGACTGGCTGCGGCTGGAGCCGGCCTGATGCCCCAACCCCCTTCCTGGTACATCTGATGAATCACCGTGGCCGATGCGCGCTCCGCCTGTGTCTGCTCGCCCTGTTCCTCGGCCCGACTGTGGCTGTGGCGCGCCCGGCTTTGGCCCAGGCGGTGCTGCCGCCGCTGCCGGACAGCGCCGGTTGGGGAGTGCACGTGCTTACCGCCGCGCGGGACCCACAAGGCGCCCTGTGGGTCGGGACGTACGGCGAGGGGATCTACCGTCTGGCGCCGGGCTCCGATCGATGGCTCTCCATCCGGCACGATTCCACCACGCCCTCCATCAGCATGGATTTCGTCCAGGCCATCGCGTTCGGGCCCCGCGGCGAGGTCTGGTACGGCACCATCGGCAACGGCTGGGGGATGTCGCTCGATGGGGGCCGGACCTGGCGCAACTGGACCTACGCCCAGCTGGGTCCCGAATGGCAGTACGTGATCCCGGGCGGCATCGTCACCCGGGGCGATACGACGGTCATCGCCACTGCCGACGGACTGCAGATCACGACCGATGATGGCGCGCACTGGACGGCAATCGACGACAACGTCGGCCCAGCGGCCCGCGGGCCCGCCGACACCGCCATCCGACTGCTCTCCAACGAGTACGTTCGCCGGCTCGCGGCCGACCGGCGGGGCTGGAACGTCACCACGCTGCGAGGCAATCAGCGTCTCCAGCACACCGACAGCGGCTGGACGTCGACGCCGATCGCCGCGGCCGCGTTTCCCCCGGCCAACGCGATCCTGATCGGCCGGCAGCAGTACCACGGCACCCCGTGCGGCCTTCGCCCCGTGACCGATACGCTCCCCTGTCTCCGGAACGCCGCGCGCGCGGCCGCTCCGCCCGTGGCGCCGCTCACCGTCTGGATGCACCGCCCGATCACGAGCCCCAACAATCCGTACATCGATCAGACGTACCGCTACGGCTCGACCATGGGCGGGTTCTTTCAGCAGCATCAGGGCGTCGAGTTCAACAATCCCGACGGAACTCCGGTCATGGCCGCGCTGGGCGGCAAGGTGGTCTACGCCGGACCGGCGGAGGCAGGGGCGCTCACCGTGACCATCAGGCACGACACCAGCGTGACGGCCGGCGGGAAGCGCTACCGGATCTACTCCACCTATTACCACAACAGCTCCCTGGCCGTGAAGGTGGGAGACCGGGTGCAGACCGGCCAGGTGATCTCCCGGGTGGGAAACACGGGCCGGGCCACCAACGACCATCTGCACTTCGAGATGGCGGCGTCGCCCACCGACTCGATCGGCGCGATCGTCGACTCGCTGCAGCGCTTCCCGCCGTACACCACCAATCCTGAGCTCTGGCTCGAGCCCCTGCCGAACACCGGGATCATCGCCGGGCAGGTCTTCGACGCCGCCGGAGCCCCGGTCCTCCAGGCGCGGATCTACGGCATCCTGAAACGGGACCCGGCCGAGACGCCCTTCTCCTACGCCGAGACTTATGGCGACAAGGCGCACTCTCATCCGCTGTACGGCGAACATTTCGCGGTGAGCGACGTGCCGGCGGGCACCTATGTGATCGGGACGACCATCGAAGGGAAGAAGGTCTTCCGGGAGGTCACGGTGGAGCCGGGCATGCTCACCTGGGTGGTGTTCAAGCCCTGATGTTCATCGAGCTCACCGATCACCTGCGCTGCCCGGCCGACCACGACGAGCAATTCCTGGTGCTGCTCCCCCACCGCATGGAGGGCAGGTCGGTGCGGGAGGGCCAGCTCGGCTGTCCGGTCTGCCACCGCAGCTTCACCCTGGTCGAGGGCGTGCTCGACGTGGGTGACGCTCCCAGCGTGGAAGACGCCACCAGCGCGCTCGACGCCGAATCCCTCAGCACGCTGGTCGGCCTCGGCGGTCCCGGCGGCTACCTCGTGCTGGTGGGTGCGCCGGCGTCGGTGTGGCGAGAGGTGGCGGAGCTCAATCCCGGCGTGGGTCTCGTTGCCGTGAATCCGCCACCGGGAGTGGCCGATCATGGGATCCTGAGCGTAGTGCGCGGCGGACGGTTGCCGCTCAAGTCCCAGTCGATGCGCGGCGTCGCGCTCGGCCGGTCGTTCGCCGAGGATGCGGTGTGGGTGGGGGAGGCGGCTCGGGTGCTGTTGCCGGGGCTCCGGGTCGTTGGGGAGAGCGCGGAGCCGGCGCCTGAATCGATCGACCTCATGGCCAGCGCCGGCGGTGTCTGGGTCGGTACCCGCCGGCGCTGACTCAGGTCACGTGAGGCTCGGAGTAGAGCGCCTCGATTGCCACGCGGTGACGTTCCTCCACGATCCGGCGACGGACCTTGAGCGTCGGAGTGAGCTCCCCAGCCTCGACGCTGAAATCCGTCGGGACCAGCAGGAACTTCTTGGGCATCTCGAACTGGGCGAGGTCACGCAAGGTCTTCCGCACCTCGCGCTCGACGGTCCCGCGGACCTCGGCGCGGCCCAGCAGAGCCTCCAGCGTCTCCTCCGTGACCCCGTGGCGCGCGCCCCAGTCCCGCAGCACCTCCGCGTTGGGGACCACCAGCATGATGGGAAACGGCCGGCGGTCGCCCAGCATCACGGCATTGGCGACGTATCGGCTGGTCTTGGCCAGGTTCTCGATCGGTTGGGGAGCGATATTCTTGCCGCCCGCCGTGACGATCAGGTCCTTCTTCCGGTCGGTGATCCGAAGGTAGCCTTCCGGGTCGATCACCCCGATGTCCCCGGTGTGAAACCAGCCCTCGGGGTCGATCGCGTCCGCGGTCGCCTCCGGCTGGCGGTAGTAGCCCCGCATGATGTTCGGTCCCCGCGCCAGGATCTCGCCGTCGGGCGCAATCCGGACCTCGACACCTGGGATCGACGGCCCCACGGTCCCCAGCCTCCGGTGCTCGAACGTGTTCACCGCGATGACCGGGGACGTCTCGGTCAGACCATACCCCTCCATGATGGGCATCCCCGCGGCATAGAAGAACCGCGCGATCTCGGCCGAGAGCGGCGCGCCGCCCGAGATGAAGAAGCGGATCCGGCCCCCGGTCCTGGCACGCAGCTTGGCGAATACCAGCCGGTCGGCTATCCGGCGACGCAACGCGAGGCCCGCCCCGATCGGGCGTCCATCCAGAGCGCGTTCCGCCCACTCTTCGCCCACCCGCCGCGCCCACCGGAAGATCCGCTGGCGGGGAACCGGGCTCGCCCGCACGCTGTCGAGCACCCGGCCATAGATCTTTTCGTAGAGCCGGGGAACCGACGCCATCACCGTCGGACGCCGGTTCTGCATGTCGGCCGGCACCGTGTCGATGCTCTCGGCATAGTTGATCACCACGCCGGCGTGCATCATGGAGTAGTGGCCGAACATCCGCTCGAAGATGTGGCAGAGCGGAAGAAACGACAGGCACTCGTCCACGTCGGAGAAGCTGAAGAGCGGGACGCAGGTGGAGACGTTGGAAGCGATGTTGCCATGGGTCAACATCACGCCCTTGGGATCGCCGGTCGTTCCGGAGGTATAGATGATGGTGGCAAGATCCTCAGGAGCGATTCGGAGCGCCGCCGGTCGCCAGTCGGGATATCGCTCGCGCGCGGCCCGCCCCCGCGCCAGTACCTCGCTCCAGCCGAGCACGCCGCCTTCGCTGGCCGGAGGATCGAGCGCGATCACGTGGCGGATGGCCGGGAGCCGGTCTCGAACAGCGAGAACCTTCTCCAGCTGGGCGGCGGACGAGACGACCACCGCGACCGACCCGGAGTCGCGCAGAATGTATTCGGCCTGTCTGGTGGGGAGGGTGGGGTAGATCGGAACGTCGGTGCAGCGGGCGGCGAGGCAGGCATAGTCGGTGACGGCCCACTCGGGCCGGTTCTCCGACAGGATGGCGACCCGATCGCCCGGGGCCAGGCCCAATTCCAGCAGGCCGAGGCTCAAGTCATGGACCTGGTCCGCCAGCTCGGCGTAGCTCAGCGCCACCCATTGACCTCCCCGCTTGGCGCGCAGGGCCACCGGCCGGGAGCCGAACGCCTCGAGCGCACCGAAGTACAGGCTGGTGAGAGTCGTCGGCGTGGCTGCCTCCTACTGGAAGTGAACGATGAAACGCTGTCCCGACCCGGGCACCACGGCGCCGCCCGTGCGGAATGCGCTCACTTCGACGATCGCACTGTCGGGCGCGGCGACCTCGCTGACCCGGTTCAGGGTCATCGTGCTCACCTGGCCGTCGCTCCCGGTCAGGATGGTATCGACCAGCACGGCGCCGGGCAGCTCCACGGTGTGGGGGAGGCCTGTGAGGTCGGGCGAGGTGATGGTGTAGACCACCGGACGGTTGGCGAGCGGGCCCGCCGGGTTGAAGCTCTCCAGGCGCACGACCATAGGGGCCGAGGCCGCGACGCCGGTGAGAACGGTCAGGACCGAGTCCCCTGCGATGATCAGGGTGTCGGCCGGCGCCAGGATGGTGATCGTAATGAGCCCGGAGGAGAGCGAGCCGACCCTGGCCTGGACCCGGGCGCTGCCGGGGAAAAGGGCGGTCACGATTCCGGTGGCGGGATCGATGCTCGCGGTGGTATCGACGCTCAGCCAGGTGATCGCGGCGTTGACCGGATTGCCCTCCCGGTCGAGTGCGCGGGCCGCCACCTGGACCGACTCACCAATCTCGAGCGTATCGGGGGATGGCACGCTCACCTCCAGCGCCACGACCCCGGCTTCACCCTCGTCGAGGTTGCTGCAGCCCAGCACCAGTCCGAGCACGAGCGCGCCGCACCACCGGATCACCGGGTCTCCGATGCCGGGCTGCCGGCGATGTCGCGCAGCGCCGTCTCAGCATGGCGGATCCAGCGTTCGGCGTCGGGTCCCTTCGGCGGCCGGGCCAGAAATGCCCGAAGGTGCTCCGCGGCCTGCTGTACGTCGCCGCGCTTGAGCAGCAGGAAGGCGACCCCGTAGTGCGCGCCGCCGAGGCTCTCGTCCAGCTCCAGCGCCCGCTTGTAGTGCCGGATGGCCTCCTCCGGCTGGCCCGTCTTGGTGAAGGCGATGGCCATGTTGAGCAGGATGCGCGAGTCGCTGGGGTTGTCCCGGAAGGCCAGACGGTAGGAGGTCAGTGCCGCCTCGAAGTCACCCTGGCGCTCCAGCGCCAGCCCCTCGTTCAGGTAGTCGAGTCGCTGGGGTTGCAGCGTCTCGCGGTGCCCCTTGCCGAACAGGCGTCGCCAGAAGGTCATAAGGTCGGACGGCTCTCCGAGCAAAGTCAAACGGGCACAACGTCTTGGGCTGCCGCAAAGATAGTCCTCGCCGGCGGTGGCCGCAACGCGCCACAGGTTCGGTTGCTCGGCTGTGGGAAGCGGCGTAGGTTGGGGAGGTCTCCACCGGAGGTATGCATGCGTCGTCCCACACCGACCGGTCCCAAGGGTGTGCTCGAGGTCGATTGGCCGTTCTTCGGTGAGCTCTGCCGCGCGCTCGCGCTTCGGGTTGCGCACCAATACCAGCCCGAGATCGTACTCGGTATCGCCAAGGCCGGGGTCATTCCCGGCGTGGTGGTCGCCTCGATCCTGCAGTGCGAGTTCAGCTCCATGGCGGTCACCCGGCGCGAGGCGGGCGCCCAGCCGGTGCTGGTCTCTGGTCCACCGCCCACCATCAAGGGGCGGCGGGTGTTGATCGTGGACGAGACCTGCGACACCGGCAGTACCATGAAGCTCGCGCTGAGCGAGGTCCGCGCGCTCAAACCGGCCGAGGTGCTGACCGCGGTCTCCTTCAAGACCGGCGAGTATACCCCCGACTTCCACGCCTTCGAGAGCGAGAGCTTCATCATCCTGCCCTGGGATCGGGAGATCATCCAGGACGGAGAGCTGGTGGTCCGGCCGGATTACGCCGCCAGGCTCTGATGCGGGTGACCCCGCAACAACAAGAAAATTCACCACGGAGGCAGGGACGCTGATCCCGCAGTCCGTGCGACCTCCGTGTGCTCCGTGCCTCCGTGGTGAATTTTTGTTTTTAGCCATCCGCTGCAACCTTCCGAGCGCCGCTCCCGTCTAACGGCGGTCCCCTCCCGAGGAGCGCTGCAGATGCGGTTCGTCGCCATCCTTCCATTCGTGCTCGCCCCATTCGTGCTCGCCGGCCCCACCGTCCTGCTCGCCCAGCAGGAGCGTCACTCACTGGAGGGCGACGACGTCGCCATCTACAATCTGGCAGGTGAAGTCAGCGTCGAAGCCGGTCAGGGCTCGGTTGGGGTCCTGCTGACCCGGGGCGGCGGTGGCGCCGGGCAGCTCAGGGTCGAGCAGGGCGAGATCGACGGTCGCGAAGCGCTCCGGGTCATCTATCCGTCCGACCGCATCATCTATCCGCCGCTGGGCCACGGCTCCTCCACTCAGCTTACCGTGCGCGAGGACGGCACCTTCGGCGACGAGCATGGGCGGCATGAGCACTTCCGAGGCCGCCACGTGAGCATCATGGATCGGGGTGACGGTCTCGACGCGCATGCGGATCTCAGGATCTCGGTGCCCAGCGGCCGCAAGGTCGCGGTGTACCTGGCCGTGGGCAAGGTGACCGTCAGCAACGTGAACGGCCGGATCTCGATCGATGCCAGCGACGCACCGGTGACGGCCACTGGCACCCACGGCGAATTGCGCATCGATGTAGGGTCGGGCGACGTGCGGGTGAGCCAGATCGAGGGAGACCTTTCGGTGGACACTGGCTCGGGATCGGTCGAAGTCTCCCGGTACCGGGGCACCACCCTTTCGGTGGACACCGGCTCCGGGGAGGTCACCGGGACCGAGCTGGAGGCCGCCAACCTGTCGGTCGATACCGGTTCGGGGGACATTCGTCTCACCGGTGTCACCGCGCCGGAGGTGAGCCTGGAGACCGGGAGCGGCTCGGTCAACGCCGACCTTCGGCGCGAGATCCGTTCGCTGAGCGTAGAGACCGGATCGGGCAACATCGCCATCACGGCCCCTGCGACCCTGAGCGCCAGCGTGCAGATCGAGACGTCGAGCGGCGAGATCGAGAGCGACTTCCCGCTCACGGTGACCCGCCGCGCCAGCGATCACGTCGAGGGACGGATCGGGGATGGGAAGGGGACGATCGCGATCGAGACGGGGTCCGGCGGAGTCAGGCTGCTGAAGAGTCCGCAGTAAGCCCGAGGGCGTCGGCATAGCCGGAACCCTGGGCCATGCGGTCGTACAGGGCGCTCAGGTTTTCCGGGGCGCCCGCCAGGAATCGGCAACGGCTATCTCCCCGGGACCGGCATTCCACCTCCATCACGGCCACCAGTCCCTCCGACAGCCTTCCGAAGAAATCGGCCAGCAGGCCGCAGGTGACGTGACACGACGGAAACTCGGCGCGGCTCTCATCCGAGGCCTCCGCCCACTCCGCCGAGTCGAGGGCCAGCACCGCGGGTCCGAGCGGGGATGCCGTGAGCTCCCCCCATCCTTGCTCGCTGAAGAACTGGGACAGCACCTCGCTCAGGTACTGAACGTCGAGCTCGGCCGCGTGCTCGACGCCGCGGGTGGCCAGCAGCCAGTCGCCGAACTCGCGAAACAACTCCTCGCCGCCCGCGAAACCAGCCTCCTGCAGGTAACTGGCCGCCTGCAAGCCGGTGTCGCGCTCGAGTGAGGCGCGGAGCTGATGGATCACGCGCCGGCCAAGGCGAAGCCCGGGGCGGTGAGGCTTGGATGGTTGGGAGCTCATGGGCGACCGGGTTGGAGGGTGCTACATCTTAGGCCGTGCGGGCAATTCGACGCAAGAGCTCCGCTTCGTCGATCGTCTCCACGCCCAGCGCCTTGGCCTTGTCCAGTTTCCCGCCCGCGTCCTCCCCCGCCACGACCGCGTCGGTCCGCTTGCTCACGCTGCTGGCCACCCGGCCTCCGGCCTCCTCGATCAACTCGATGGCTCGAGCGCGCGAGAGCGTCGGCAAGCTGCCGGTGAGCACGAAGGTCTTCCCGGCCAACGCCCCGTCCGCGTCGTGCGCCCTCGGCTCGGACAGGGTAAGGCCGGCGCCCCCCAGCCGCTGCAGCAGCCGCCGGTTCCGGGCCTCCTGAAAGAAGGCCGCCACCGCCTCGGCGATGGCGGGACCGATGCCGGGCACGTCGTTGATGGCCTCCTCCGAGGCGTCCATGAGAGCCTGCATGGTGCCGAAGCGCCGGGCCAGCAGCACCGCCACCGTCTTCCCCACGTGCCGGACGCCGAGGCCGAACAGCAGCGAGGAGAGCGGCCGGGCCTTGGAGGCCGCGATCGCGGCCACCAGCTGCTCGGCCGACTGGGTGGCGAAGCGGTCGAGCTCCACCAGCTGATCGGCGGTGAGGTCGTAGAGATCGGCCACGTTCTCGATCAGCTTGGCGTCCAGCAACTGCCGCACGCGCTCATAGCCGAGGCCCCGGATATCCATGGCGTCGCGCGACGCGTAGTGGACGATCCCTTCGAGCACCCGCCCGGGGCAGGACACGTTGGGGCAGTAACGCATCGCCTCCTCGGCGGGGCGCTCGACGGCGGTGCCGCACGCCGGGCAGCGGTCCGGCATGGTGAACGCGCGCTCACCCCCGGTACGCCGCTCGATCAGCGGGCGAACGACCTGGGGAATCACCTCACCGGCGCGAATCACTTCGACCCAGTCGCCAATCCGGATGTCCTTCTGGGCGATCAGGTCCTCGTTGTGGAGGGTGGCGCTGCTCACCGTGACGCCGGTAATGATGACCGGCTCGAGCGCCGCCCAGGGATTGAGGGCGCCGGTACGGCCGACGTTGATCAGGATGTCGTTCAGCCTGGTGACGGCGACTTCGGGCGCGAACTTCCGCGCGATGGCCCAGCGAGGCTCCCGCTCGCCGATGTTGCCCAGCTCGCCGTGGAGCGCCAGGCGGTTCACCTTGATGACGACTCCGTCGGCCTGAAAGGGAAGCGTGGGAATCAGCTCCTCATAGCTCGGGATCCTGGCCTGCACCTCCTCGAGCGTCTCGAGCTGCCCGCGATGTTCTTCCACCTGGAAGCCCCACCCGGCCAGCAGCTCCAGCAGCTCCCAGTGGGTCCGTGCGGTCAACCGACCCTCCATCGGCTCGGCCGCGAAGGCGAACATCCGGAGCCGCCGCTTCCGGGTGAGCGCGGGGTCGAGCTGTCTCAAACCGCCTGCCGCGGCGTTGCGTGGGTTGGCGAAGAGGGGCTTGCCGGTCCGCTCGCGCTCCTGATTCACCCGCTTGAAGCCGGCGTAAGGCATGTACACTTCGCCCCGTACCTCCATGAGGCGGGGCCACCCGCTGCCCTTGAGGGCGAGAGGAATGTCGGAGATGGTCCGGAGATTGGCCGTGATGTTCTCGCCGATGACCCCGTTGCCACGAGTTGCGCCGACGGTGAATCGGCCGTCCTCGTAGGTGAGGCTCACGGCGGCCCCATCGATCTTGACCTCGGTGGTATAGCCTGCCTTGCGGACCTCGGGAAGCAGCCGGACGTTGCGTTCCTCCCAGGCGGCCAGCTCATCAGGGGAGAAAGCGTTGGCCAGGGAGAGCATGGGGCGGCGGTGGGTCCACTTGGCGAGGGCGCTCGCCAGAGGCGCGCCGACCCGCTGGGTGGGGCTGTCGGGAGTGCGGAGCTCGGGATGGGCCTCCTCGAGCGCCTGCAGCTCGCGGAACAGCCGGTCGTACTCCGGGTCGGAGATCTCCGGCGCGTCGAGGACGTAGTAGGCGTGGTTGGCCCGGTCGATCTGCTCCCGCAACCGGGCCACCTGCTCCGCCGCACTGCGAGTCACCGCGAGGCGACCTCCTGGCTGAGAACCGCCTGCGCCACCCCCACCAACCGCTCGATCTCTTCGGAACCGGTCATTCCCAGATCGGTCTCGTCCCCCGGCGTGCCGGGGCGAGGATAGTCGGCCAGCAGGCGGCGCATGAACTCGAGCAGGGCGGCCTGCTCGTGTTCGCGGCGCCGCTGCGCGTCGTCTTCGCCCTGGCGCTGCCGCATCCGATCGAATCGGTGGGCGTTCCTGAGCGCCTTGGCGGTCAGGTTGGCCACCACCTGACAGAACGCCAGGTCGTCCGCGGAGAAGGCCGGCCCGTCGCGGAAGGTGCGGAGGAAGATGGCGCCGATGGCCGCGCCTCGCCAGGTGATCGGGATGACCGTGATGGCCTTCACCTTCCGCGCCGCCAGGGCCCAGCGAGCCGAGCCGAGGGAGGGATCGGTCGAGGCGTCGGCGATGAACACCGTCTCCCCGGTCTGCAGGGCACGCCGCAGCTCCGGGTAGCGGTCCAGGTCCACCACGTAGTTCCGGATACCCGGATCCTCATAGCTCGCCACCAGGCGCACGCTGCGTCCGCCGCGCTCAGCGAGGAAGATCGAGCAGCGATCGAGCCCGAAGGTCTCCCCCAGGCGCAGGGTCACCGATCGTACGATGTCGCCGAACTGGAGCGAGCCACCGATATCCTGCAGGATCTCGACTACCGCCAGCAGGTGCTTGCGCTCCTGCTCCAGCGCGCTCAACCGGGCCTGCAGCCGTTCGACCTCATCGATCGCCGTGGCGGCCGTCGTCATGGGTGACATCCCGAAAGAATAGGTTAGCTGATAATAAGCCGCCGGACCGCCGGGGAAAGAGGGTGAAGGATGCTGCAGGCCTACTGTCAAAAGTCTATGGTGTCTCGATGGTTGACGCCTACCCCGATGCCTGTAGGTTGCAGGCAAGGCAGGCCTACATCACGGAGGCTGGACCATGGCGACGGACACGAGCGGGTTGGACGAGGGGAACGAGCAGGAGCACGCGCCCGAGGGGGGCGGGCTGGGGGGCTTTGCCGTCGGCGTGATCTTCGGCGCGTTTCTGGGCGCGGGCATCGCGCTGCTGTTCGCGCCGGAGCGGGGCGAGAAGACACGCCGGAGACTGCGGCATCGCCTGCGCAGTCTGCGGGAGGAGGCGGGAGACCAGCTGGAGCGCGCCGGCAAGCGCACCGGCCGGGACCTGCTGCGCCGGCGCCGCCGATTGGAAGCGGGTCTGGAGCGTGCCGCGTCTCGGGCGCGGGATGCGTTCTAGGAGCCGGTCTGGGGCCGGCTCTCCTTCTTCTTGGCGATCCGCGCGCTCAAGGCCGCCGCTTCCCGCCGGTAGACGCCATCCATGATCTCGCGGTCGGGGAGGGCGGCCAGCTGATCCAGCTGCGCGCGAGCCTCGCCATATCGTTTCCGGTCCACGAAGATCTCCGCCAGCTCCAGCCGATGGTAGAGCCGCTCCGGGTCCAGCGCGACCGCCTTTTCCATGTTGGAGATCGCGCCGTCCCAGGAGGCCTGCTTGAAGATGCCCGCGCCGAGAAAGCTCTTGGCGAAGAAGCGGCTGAACCCGGAAAGCCGCATGATCTCGGCGTTCCACCGGCCCAGGATGTGATAGGCCCCGTCGTGGCGCGGATTGAGCTGGATGGCGCGCTCGGCCTCGTCCCGGATGACCACGGCCCGGCGGATCCGGTCCTTCTTTCCCATGCTGAGTGAGGCTCGGCCGATGGCGGCGGCGAGGGCGAAATGGCCGTCGGCGCCGGTCGAGTCCGCCGCCACCGCGCGGCGCGCCAACCGCTCGGCCTCTGCGTAGAGGGAGTCGCGCTCGGCGCTCTTGATGCTGTCGGGGATCTGCTCGCCCAGATCGAGAAACACCAGGGCGGCGCGCCAGTTGGCCTCGTAGCTGGTCGAATCGAGCGCCAGCGCCGCCTGGAAGTGCGCGAGACCGGTGCGGAGATCGTGGGCCTCGACTGCGGCGGTTCCCATCGCCAGGTGCGCGCCAATGTCCTGCGCGGTCGCCGGGTTTGCGCCGAGGGCCGCCAAAAAGAGTCCGAAGACTGCGAGAACCGACTTGGGCACAGCAGAGTCCGTGGTATCGGGTGATCTCGAATGGTGATCCCATCGCTGATCGAGCACAAGCGCGACGGAGGCGCGCTCCGTCCGGAGCAGTGGGCCGAGCTGATCGCCCGGTACACGGCCGGCGAGGTGCCCGACTACCAGATGTCGGCGCTGCTGATGGCGGTCGTCTGGCGTGGGCTAGGTCCGGAGGAGCTGGCGGCGCTGACCGACGCGATGCTCGCGTCGGGCGACCGCCTGCGCTTCGACGGATTTCAGCGGCCCAGGGTCGACAAGCACTCCACCGGCGGGGTGGGCGACAAGGTCTCGCTCCTGCTCGCGCCCATGGTGGCGAGCTGCGGCGTTGCGGTGCCGATGATGTCGGGACGAGGCCTGGGTCACACCGGGGGCACCCTCGACAAGCTGGAGTCGATCCCCGGCTTCCGGACCGGGCTCTCGCTGCGGGAAACCCGGGCCCAGGTCGAGCGGATCGGATGCGCCATGCTGGGGCAGACGCCGGAGATCGCGCCGGCCGACAAGCGGCTGTACGCGCTTCGGGACGTCACGGGCACCGTGGAATCAATCCCGCTCATCGCGGCCAGCATCATGTCCAAGAAGTTGGCCGAGGGGCTCAGCGGGCTGGTGCTCGACGTGAAGACTGGAAGTGGGGCGTTCATGCCGCAGCCAGAGCGCGCCATCGAGCTGGCCCGCACCATGATCGGTCTGGGCGAAGCGCGCGGCTGCCCGACCGTGGCCCTGCTCACCGCCATGGATCGCCCCCTCGGCCGTGCCTGCGGCAATGCGCTCGAGGTCGAAGAGTCGATCGAAGGGCTCCGCGGCGATGGTCCCGAGGACCTGATGGAGGTGACCTACGCACTCGGCGCCGAGATGCTGCTCCTGGTCGGCGCGGCAGCCGATCGGGAGGACGCACGACGGCAGTTGCGCGCGGCGGTCGACTCGGGCCGGGCGCTGGAGACCTTCGCGCGGATCATCGAGGCGCAGGGTGGGAACCCCGCCGTGGTCGAGGACCCGGGCATTCTGCCCCAGGCCCGGGCGGTCGAAGTGTTCCGGGCTCCACGCACCGGGATCGTTTCGACCGTAGAGCCGCGACGGATCGGGCGGGCGATCGTGGAGCTGGGCGGCGGGCGGCGCACCGTTGAGGACGAGATCGACCCGGCGGTCGGCTTCGTGATCACGGTCAAGCCGGGAGACCCCGTGCGGGCGGGCGAGCCGGTCGCCTCGGTGTTCGCCGGTGACGAGAACGGGATCGCCCTCGGACTCGCCGCCCTGGGCGAGGCCGTGACCATCGGCGGGGAGGCCCGGCGGACCCCGCTCATCTCCCACCGGATCACGGCGGCCGGCGTGGAGCCCCTGGACCCGGAGCGCTGACGTGCCGATCGTGAGCTGGCCGGTGGGCACCGTTCTCGTCGCCGGGCTTGTCATGGCCGCCCTGATCGCCTGGTTGACCCGCCGGCGCACCTATCCGGGTCCCCGCCGCCTCGCCGAGGACGACGAGATCGATCGCGAGGCCCTCGAGGCAGCGGAGCGGGAGGTGCGCGATCTGGACGCCAGCCGCCGGCCGGAGCAGGGCCTCGAGGACGAGGATTGGGGACCAACGCTTTCGGGACCCAGGCGTATATGAGAAGGAAATACAGAGCAGCGCGACACTCTCATCCTCGCGGGACAGGCATACCATTCTTCCCGACGCCGTTGGATACCCGACCCTGGGGAGCAGTTGGACATTCGGCCTGCGCGGACCAGGGCACCTTGACCGGCGGATAATGCCGGCGGACCCGAGCGCCACTCCCACGGCCCTCGCCGAGCGGGAGTTGCTGGCCCGGGCGCAGGGTGGCGACGTCCAGGCGTTCGACGCCGTGGTCCGGCGTCACCTGACACGGGCGCGGGTCGTGGCGATGCGGCTCATGCAGAACGTGGAGGACGCCGATGACCTGGTCCAGGACGCCTTCCTGCGGGCGCTGGAGCGGATCGGGAGCTTCGACCTGGAGCGGCCGTTCGAGCCGTGGTTCACGCGGGTCCTGGTGAATCTGGGCCTCGACCTGCTGCGGAAGCGGGCGGCCCGCGCCACCGAGCCACACGATGTGGAGCAGGTCGCGGACGAGGCGACTGCCGATACCCAGGCGGAGCGGGCCGAGCTGTGGCAGGCGTTCCAGAGTGCGCTGGAGAGACTTCCGGCCCGGCAGCGACTCATCGTCTCGCTGTTCGAGATCGACGGACTCGGCACGGGCGAGGTGGCGGAACGACTCGGCGTGAGTCAGGTGACGGTCCGGTGGCACCTTCATCAGGCGCGCCGGACCCTGCGTGAGGCGCTCAAAGGATGGGCCGAATGAAATGGCTCTTCCCAGAGCCGGAGCGGGACCCGAGGCTGGCCGCTGCCCTCAGGCGGATCGACCCAACGCCCGATCTGTCGGAGGAGGAGGCGCTCCGGCTGCGGATCCTCCAGGCCGTGCGCGGCATGTCGCAGGGGCTGAATGCCGGCCCGCCCCGGTGGTGGGAATGGATCTCCTCGTGGATACCGGTGGCCGTGCCGATGGGAGTGACCGCCTGCCTCGCGGCGGCGCTGCTGCTCCGGGCCACGGGCGAGTCGCCAGCGGCCAGCGTGTACAGCGCCGAGACGGCTGCGGATAGCGCCATGGTGCTGGCCACCTTCTCCGACGCCGGCTTCGGCAATCAGGTCACCGCACAACTGATCGCCCCCGAGGGTGACGACTGGCTGCTGGCGGAGGTCATCGTCCGATGACGTCGCAGCGGCCGGAGAGGGGACCGGGAAGCGGGCGCATGATTGCCGGGCTGGTCCTGCTGCTCGTCGCCCTGGCGGGCGGCCTGGCCGGCGTCGCGGCAGACCGGCTGGTGCTCCTCCCTCACGCGCGCGGCGGTCCGGGTTTCTGGCGCCACGACCCACATCGGCCGCCGCCACCCAACCACGAGTTCCGGGATCGGTTCGCTCACGACCTCGGGCTGACCGGCGACCAGCGGGTCAGGATCGATTCGATCATGGACCGCCAGATGCGCGAGGTCCGGGCCATCCGGAGGCAGGTGCAACCCCGGGTGGACTCGATCATCAGCGGGGCGCGGCGCGAGCTGGATGCGGTGCTTACGCCGGAGCAGCGGCAGAAGGCGGAGCTCCTCCGGAAGCAGCACCCTCCTCCACCCCGTCCGCCGGACGATGGGATGCCGGGTGGGCCCGACAGGCCGCCGCCGGATGAACCACCGCCCCCCTGAGCAAGCGATCCGCAGAAAAGGCTGACACCGAGCGGTTGCGCGAGCCGCTCGGCCGACGAGAGTTGATCCGGCACGTCCCACCACGCAGTCCCCAACACATCCGCCGCTCTCCCCGTATTCCGTGCATCGACCGAGTTTCCATGCCGACGACAATCGGAGGAGAGAAAATGCCGGAGGAATTGCACGATGACGATGTGCCGGTGGGGCGGGTGCTCACGCGGCGGGACGCGATCCTGCTGCTCGGCGGGCTCGGGGCAGGGGGTCTCCTGTGGCTGGCCGGGTGCTCCGACACGGCCACGGCGAGCACGACCGACGGCGCGGACGGTGGCAGCTCGCTCGACTGCGCCGTGAAGCCCGCACTGACCGAGGGACCGTACTACGTGGACGAGAACCTGACCCGGTCGGACATCCGGGCCGACAGCTCTACCGGGGCGATGCAGGAGGGGGCGCTGTTCGCGCTCACCTTCAATGTGTCGCGGATCGCATCCAGCGCGTGCACCCCATTGGCCGGAGCCATTGTGGATGTATGGCACTGCAACGCGCTCGGCGTCTACTCCGACACCGAGGACCCCGGGTTCAATACGGTGGGACAGGATTGGCTGCGGGGCAACCAGCTCACGGACAGCAGCGGTACCGCCACCTTCACGACCATCTTCCCCGGCTGGTACTCCGGCCGGGCGACCCACATCCACTTCAAGATCCGCTCGGCCGCCTCGGCCAGCTCGAGCTACGAGTTCACCTCGCAGCTCTTCTTCGACGAGAGCTTTCTCTCCTCGGTCTATACCGGGCAGGCGCCGTATACCACGAAGGGGGACAGCGGGCGGCTGCGCAACGCGAGCGACGGGATCTACAACCAGGGCGGCTCGGAGCTGCTGCTGACGCCCACGGCAAGCGGCAGCGGGTACGCCGCGGCGATCAATATCGGGATGGATGTCAGTGTCTAAGGCGCCTGCTCACAGATCTCATCGACTCACCGACGGCGCACCGAGGAGCTCCGCCAGCCGGGGAAACGCTTGCAGCGCGGCCCGAACGTCGGGATCCTGCCGCAGTCCGAGCTCGACTGCCCCGTCCGGCGGCCAGCGCACATAGGCCGCCCGCGCCGCCAATAGCCGCGCCATATACGCCGCCGTCAGGCTATCGGGTCGCGCCGACACCTTGAGCCGGCTGCGTACTCGTTCCAGGAACGGCGGCAGTAGCCGATTCGACCACTCGGCCGGCGCATCCGACCAGGCCGCGTGGCTCGCGGCATCGGCGCCAAGGGTGAGGGCGACGCTGTCGGCCACGGCGTCGTCGTATCCGCTGTCGGCGGCCACGCTCCACCACCCTGGCATCCGAGGCGGCGCGGCCACCGCCACGTCGGGCGTAATGCCACCCCCACCGCGCACGGCACGGCCGTGGTCAGTGCGAAAAATCTTCACCGTGTCTTCGGCCTCGCCGCCCGTGCCGGAGAAGGCGTAGTACTGCTCGACGGCCATCCCGTGGTAACGACGCTGGATGAACCGTCCGCTCGGGGTCAGGACGTGCCCCACGGTGAGCTGCACCACGCCGTCGGGCACGTAGAAACCGGTCTGCATCAGGGCCTTCCCGAAGCTCCGCCGTCCGACGATCAGGGCTCGGTCGTGGTCCTGGAGCGAGCCCGCCAGTGCTTCCGAGGCGCTGGCACTCCCATCATCGATCAGGAGTATCAGCGGCAGATCGGCGAAGTCTCCGCCACCCTTGGTGCGGAACTCCTCCGTCACGGCTTTCTTGCGGCCCTTGGTGCTGAACACCAGAGTCTTCCCAGGCAGGAACTCCGAGGCGAGGTCCACCGCTTCGAGGACGAGGCCGCCGGGGTTGCCCCGCAAGTCGAGGATCAGCTGCCGCGCTTTGCTGCCCTTGAGCTGACGGATGGCCTTCGCCACTTGAGACGCGGCGTCGGGTCCGAAGTGCTCCAGCCGCACGTACCCGGTGGCGCCATCGACCATCCGCACGGCGGACACCGACCGGCGCTCGAGGAACGCGCGCTTGAGCGTCACCGAGAAGGTATCCGGGTCGAGCGCGGGGCCCCGCTCCAGGCTCACCTCGACGCGACTGTTCTTTTCTCCCGCGAGACGCAGCGCCATCGACTTGGTTGTCATGCCGGTCACAGGCACACGATCGATGCGGAGCAGGCGGTCGGCCGGCAGCACACCGGCCTTCGCGGCCGGGCTCCGGTCGGAACACGTGAGTACGGTGGCCACGCCGTCGGTCAGCTCGAGCACGATGCCGGTCTCGGCCAGCTCGCCGCGCTCGAGAGCGGTGAGCCGGTCGTAATCCTCCTGGGTCGCGAACCAGCTGTGCGGGTCGAGCGAGCGCAACATGCCGTCCACCGCGGCCCGCACCAGCCCGCGGTAGGTCACCGAGTCGGGATAGTTGCTGCGAATGTGGTTGAGCACCGCCGAGAATCGCTGGAGCTCCTCGTAGGATGTGGACTGCGCCTGGGCGGGGAGCGGCACCGCCGCCACCAGCAGCAGGGACGCGAGGCCCGCACGAGACCACCCCCGAAGCGACATGGCGCCTCCGGAAATCGGCTTGATCCTGACATTGAGGAGGGAAGAAGGTGCTGGATAGTGGGGAGCCGAGGGTACCCGGGTCAAGGTGAGGGAGGATGCAGCACCTTCGCCCGCCCCTGGCGCGCTCCTTGCTTGACAGTTCCGTCCGTGCTGGCGAATCTGCAGCCACCCCCAATCACCCGTTGGATCACCTGCCCGGCAGGTAGGCGGCTATGACCCGGACGTCATCGCTGGTGATCGCCCTGTGCTTCCTCTGTGCTTCCGGTCTCGCGGCACAGCGGATCGGTCTTCCATTCCCACTCAAGGTGCTGGAGGAATCGGCGGCCCGGGATTCGAACGATGCCGCGGCCCACTACAACGTTGCCCTGGGGTATTGGAACGAGAAGCGATACGACGAGGCGGAGCGGTCGTTGAGGCTGGCCATGGCGCTCGATGGGCAGTTCGCCGAGGCACACCTCGCGCTGGCCTTTCTGCCGTACGCGCGCCAGCCGAAGCTGTGGAAGGAAGACCGGAGAGACAAAGTCCCGCAGGAGTGGAAGGCGGCGCTGGACGAGTCGGAGCGTGAGTACCGGCGCGCCTTCTACATCAATCCGTTCGTCGACCTCCGTATCATCGGTGCCGTGATGCCGCGTGATGAGAGCTCGTGGCGCTTCGACTATCCCGGCTTCTACCAGCTCTTCCAGAAACCCTATGACGACCTGCTCGCCGGGAACTACCCGATGGCCTACCAGGGATTCGAGCGCCTGGAGCAGCAATGGAGCTACACGGCGCGCGGCCCTCTCCCTCGACACGTCTACTGGTTCAAGGCCCTGAGCGCGGCTCGGATCGGCAAGATCGATCAGGCGATGGTTGCCATCGACAAGCTGCTCGGTGAGCAGGAACGATACGAGAAGGAGAACAGCGAGAAGCTCATGCGGACCGAGCTCCGGACGAACGATTACCGCTACATCAAGGCGATCCTGTTGCAGGCGCAGGGCAAGAAGGAGGAAGCGATCGCGACGTTCCGCGTGGTGCTGGAGCACGACCTCGGGATGTACATGGCCCACGTGCGCATGGCCGCGCTCTATGAAGGAGACAAACAGTGGCCGGAGGCCGTTGCCGAGCGGCAGAACGCGGCGAACGCCAATCCCGACGACCCCAACCTCCTCATCGATCTCGGCGTCACTGCAGGGCGAGCCGGTGAGATCGAGATGGCGCTCGACGCCCTGGGCCGCGCGGGCGAGGCCAACCCTCGGCTCGCCGGCGCTCCCTATTGGAGCGCGATGATCCAACTGGGTCAGGGCAATCGGGACGAGGCGAAGCGATCGCTGCTCCAGTTCCTGGCGATCGCTCCGTCCAGCTGGCAAGGGAAGATCGATCTCGCGAAGCAGCGGCTGCAGGAGCTGCCGCAGTAGCTGGTCGCCGTTCTCTACGGCATCGGCGACAGAACTCGCTTGGTGCAAACCGGTGGCGATGACGAGCAGCTCCCGGGCGGGTGTCCGATCCCCGGCGCGGGCAGCCGAGGCCGCGAGGCGAGCGTCCAGACTGTCCGTCGGCCGTCCCGAGCTATCGGCGAGCATCCGGCCGCGCCTGCATGTGTCCCGCTTCCTGGGGAAGCGTCCAGGGTGCCAAGGCGGGTATTCGGAGCGTGGTGACCAGCATCCCAGGTATGAATGCCAGCGATCGGAGTTACTGCGCGAGTTGCCGACGGGGGACGGGGGCACATCCCAATGGGGCGGGACGGCCGGACGTGGTCGAGCGAGTGCCAGCCCTGGACAGCAACCGTCCGCCGCGGCGAGTGACCAACCCAATCAAGCTCACCCGTGTCCTGTTGGAGAGAACGGGACGCCGTCTCGCGCAGGTGGGCGTCCCGCATCGCCGCGGGGCGCGTTCCTCAGGATAAGCATCCACGCGCCGCCCACGCG
>JBJMOX010000180.1:0-8023 GCA_045803515.1 Gemmatimonadales bacterium | reverse complement strand
GCTCATGACAGCGCTCCCATGCCTTGATACGTTGATAGATTGCCATTCTACACTGTAGCTCCCCGGATGAGCGCCCCATGTAACCCTATTTCCGCAGCAATGACCCGTTACGAGCATCCTTCCCGTCCTTCCCGTCCTTCCCGCCCTTCCCGCCTCCTGTTTACATCGCTCCAGCCACCGCCACCGGTGCCAGCCGATTGGTCCGGGTGCCGTCGCCGAGCTGGCCGGAGCCGTTGCGGCCCCAGCAGTACACCCGATGGTCGGTGGTCACCGCGCAGGTGTGAAAGCCGAGCGCGCCCGCGCTCACCGAGCTGAATAAGAGGCTGCTGGCGACCTTGACCGGCGTCGTGCTGCTGGTGGTGTTTCCGGTGCCGAGCTCGCCATCGCCACCGTTGCCGGCGCAGAAGACGGCCCGGGAGAGGGCGACGCCGCAGACGTGGGCTCGCCCCGAGGTGAGGGAGCGGAACAGATGGCCGCCGGGGACCCGGAACGGCGTCAGGCTGCTGCCGACCGGCCCGAGGCCCCAGCAGTACGCATGGCTGTCCGTGGTGACGCCGCAGGTATGGGCCTGGTCGTCCACGAACGGTTCGTTCTGGCCGAGCACATAGAAGCCGGAGCCCGGCACCACCTGTTGGAAGCTGAGCCCGCCCGCGACGGCCACCGGCCTGGGGTGATTCGTTCTGGTGCCGTCGCCCAGCTCGCCGAAAGAGTTGGCGCCCCAGCAGTAGGCCTTGTCACCTGTGGTCACGCCGCAGGTATGCGAGGCCGCGGTGATCACCTGACGGTAGTGCAACCCGCCGAGCACGGCGAGCGGCGTCAGAGTCTGGCCACTCGTGCCCAGTTGGCCGAGGTCGTTGTTTCCCCAACAGAAGGCGGCGTCGTTCAGGTTGAGCGCGCAGGTATGGACGTATCCCGCGTGGATCTGGTGGAAGCGGCGTCCGCCGGCGACGGCGGTTGGGCTCGAGCGGCTGTTCTCCCAGGTTCCGTCGCCCACCTCGCCCTCGAAGTTGTCGCCCCAGCAGTACGCCAGGCTGGCCTTGGTCACGGCGCAGGTGTGGCCGTTGCCCGCGCTGATCTGCACGAAGCGGAGCCCGCCGGAAACGCGCACCGGCGTCAGCCGCTCGGTGTTGCTGCCGTCACCCAGCTGACCCACACTATTGCCCCCCCAGCAGTAGGCCAGGCTGTCGGTGGTCAAGCCGCAGGTATGTGAAGTGCCCGCGCTCACCTGGATGAACGACAGCGTGGTCGCCGCCGCGGCGGCTGCGGCTGCGGCCTCGGGCGTGCCGGTCCCGGGCGAGCTGGGCGATTCGACATTCTCCCCGCAGCCGGCCATCAGCACCAGAAAAGCGGCGGCGGGAGCGAACCGCAGGACCAATCGATTCCGCATACACTCCACCTCGCTTTCGATGAGCGCGCCTGCGTTCAGATCGGGGAGACCACCCGGGTCGGCCGCAGCCGGTTTTGGTTCTGGTCCGTCCCGTCGCCCAGCTCACCGTCCCCACCGTAGCCCCAGCAGTAGCCGGCGCCGCCCGTGGTCACTCCGCAGGTGTGGCGGTTACCGGCGTCCACCTGGCCGAGTGACAGGCCGCCCGCGATCGCCACCGGCTTCGAGCGATTGGTCGTGGTACCGTCGCCCACGGCGCCCTCGCGGTTGAATCCCCAGCAATAGGACCGGTTCTGCGCGGTGGTGCCGCAGGTATGCTCGCCGCCCGGGTCCACGAAACGGAACTCTAGTCCACCCAGGACCAGAACGGGCCTGGTTCGCCTGCTGCTGGTGCCGTCGCCGAGCTGGCCGGCGTCGTTGTCCCCCCAACAGTACGCCTGGTCGCTCGTGGTCACGCCACAGCTGTGAACCAGGCCGGCGCTCACCTGCCGGAAGCTGTGGCCGCCCAGAACCGCGGCGGGGACGTGACTGGCGACCCGGTTGCCGGTGCCGAGCTGGCCGTAGAGGTTCCCGCCCCAGCAATAGGCCTTGTCCCCGGTGGTCACGCCGCAGGTGTGGTAGATGCCCGCGACCACCTGGCGGAAGCTGAGTCCACCGGACACCCGGACGGGTGCCAGGCGGTTGAAGGTGGTGCCGTCGCCGAGCTGCCCGAGATCGTTTCCCCCCCAGCAGTACGCGATCTTGCCCGTGGTCACCCCGCAGGTGTGGCCGTCACCCGCGCGCACCAGGCTGAACCGGAGCCCGCCGGCGACCGCGAGCGGTGTGTAGTGCGCCCAGAGGGTGCCGTCGCCCAGCTCCCCGAACACGTTGTCCCCCCAGCAGTAGGCCCGGTCATCGGTGGTCACCCCGCAGGTCTGGCTCCCGCCGGCGCTCACCTGGCGAAAGCTCAGGCCGCCGAGCACGGCCACCGGTCTCGGGCTGTCGCTGACCGCCTCGCCGGCGCCGAGGTAGCGTCCGGATCCCCAACAGTAGGCCCGGTCGTCCGTGGTCACGCCGCAGCTATGCCGGTAGCCGGCGCTGATCTGGCGGAACACCAGCGCCTGAGCCGCGGTGGCGAGCGCCGGAGCGGCCGCCGGCGCGGTGGGGGAATCGCTGTCCTCGCCGCACCCGACCATCAGTACCAGAAGAACTGCGGCAGGTGCGTGCCCCAGGCGCATGTAACCGATCCGTCCCATGGCGAGTCTCCAGAGTCGTGATTCGAGGGCTCCGAAAAAATTCACACCGGCCCGACGACCGCCTTCGGCTTGGTGCTGCAGGCGATCCCGCCCGAGCAGGTCTGCGGTCCAGCGTTGGTGCCAAGACCCAGCTGGCCATACGCGTTATGGCCCCAGCAGTAGGCCCGGCCACCGGCGGTGATGGCGCAGGTGTGGTGGTCACCTGGACTCACCCCGCGGAAGGAGAGCCCGCCGACCACCGGGACCGGACTCAGCCGCCGGGTCTCGGTGCCGTCGCCCAGCGCCCCCGCGAAGTTGTCGCCCCAGCAGTACGCCTGGTTCAGCGTGGTGACGCCACAGGTATTGCTGGCGCCACCCGGCACGACCTGGTCGAAGCTGAGCCCGCCGGCCACGGCGACCGGGCTCAGCCGCAGGGTCCGGGTGCCGTCGCCCAGCTCGCCGTCGTCGTTGAAGCCCCAGCACCAGCCCCGGTGATCGGTCGCGAGGCCGCAGCCGAAGACCCCGACGAGCACCTGGAGGAAACTGTGGCCGCCCGCGACCGCGGTGGGCGTGAGGCGCTGGGTGGTCGTCCCGTCGCCGATGGCCCCGCCGTTCGACCCCCAGCAGTAACCCCGATTATCCGTCGTCACGCCGCAGGTGGTGCCGCCGCCCGCGATCACTCGCCGAAACCGGAGCCCGCCCGCCACGGCCACCGGTGCCGATCGGGGCGTCGTCGTCCCGTCGCCCAGCTGGCCCCACGTGTTGTCGCCCCAGCAGAATGCCTGGTCGGACGTGGTCACCGCGCAGGTGTGGCGCAATCCCGTGTTGACCTGGCGGAAGGCGCGTCCGCCCGGGACCAGGAACGGCTTGAGATTCCGAAACAGCGTGCTCCCGACCTGGCCCTTGTTGTTGAGACCCCAGCAGTAGACCCGGAGACCCACCGCCACGGCGCAGGTGTGGGTCTCGCCCGGGCTGATCTGGAGATACTTGATTCCGCGCGCGACGGAGGTCGGCGCGAACCGGTCGGTGGTGGTGCCGTCGCCCAGCATGCCCTCGGTGTTGTGACCCCAGCAGTAGGCCAGGCTGTCCACGCTCACCGCGCAGGTGTAGTAGCCGCCCGCGTTGATCGAACTGAAGGACAGCGGCGTGGAGACGGTGGCAATCGCCGCGGCGGGCTCCGTCGTGGCGGGTGCCGGTCCGGTGGGCGACGGGGCGTCCTCGCCGCAGGCCAGGACGGCCGCCGCTCCGGCCAGGATGACCACGTGGCCGAGCCGGAAACTGCTGCGTACGAGGGATCGCATAGCGACCTCCTGGATGAAAGCGTTCGAGACCGCTGGAGCCTGGAAGGCTCTACATCGTTCCGGCGACCGCGACCGGCGCCAGCCGCGTCGTCTTGGTCCCGTCGCCGAGCTGGCCGTTGGAGTTGCTGCCCCAGCAGTACGCCCGGTGGTCCGTGGTCAGCGCGCAGGTATGGTGGCCGAGCGCGTTCGCGCTCACTGAGCTGAACAGGAGGCTGCTGGCGACCTTGAGCGGCGTTACGCTGTAGGTGGTGCTGGTTCCGATGCCGAGCTCGCCGGCGTCGTTGCTGCCCCAGCAGAAGATCGCCCGCGACATGGCCACGGCGCAGGCGTGCTCACGGCCGACGGTGATGAAGCGGTACAGGTGCCCGCCCAGGACAGCGATCGGTCCCTGAGCCCCCGACCCCCCGCCCAGCGGGTAGCCCCAGCAGTACGCCTTGCCGTCCGTCGTGATCCCGCAGGTAAAGGCCTGATCCACCAAAGGCTCGCTGGCCTCCACCACGAAACCGTCACCCGGCACCACCTGTTGGAAGCTGAGCCCGCCGATGACCGCGGACGGCCTGAAGCGATTGGTGTACGTTCCGTCGCCGAGCTGGTGGGAAGAGTTCTCACCCCAGCAGTAGGCCCGATTGTCCGTGGTCACGCCGCAGGTGTGCGAGACCCCGGGAATCACTTGCCGGTAGTGCAGCCCGCCGGCGACGAGCTGGGGCGTCAGGCTGGGGCCGACCCCGGTGCCCAGCTCGCCGAATTCCTCGTTTCCCCAGCAGTAGGCCGCGTCGTTCAGGTTGAGGGCGCAGGTATAGTCGTCTCCCGCGCGGATCTGGTGGAAGCGGCGCCCGCCGGCGACGGCAACCGGCGTCGCGCTGGCGGTGGTGTTTCCGGTGCCAAGCTGGCCGTCGTAGTTGATACCCCAGCAGTACGCCCGGTCGTCCCCGGTCACCGCGCAGGTGTGACCGGAGCCCGCACTGATCTGCATGAAGCGGCGCCCGCCGGGAACCGGCGCCGGGGTGAGCGAGCTGCCTCCCCAGCAGTAGGCGAGGCTGTCCGTGGTGAGGCCGCAGGTGTAGCTGCCGCCGGCGCTCACCTGCAGGAACGACAGCGGGGTCCCCGCGGCGGCGACGGCAGGCGTGGCCTGGGTCGTGCCCGCCCCCGGCGAGCTGGGCGATTGGGCATCCTCCTGACAGCCGGCCATCAGCAATGCAGCGGCAAGCAGGCCCGCCGATAGGGACGGGATACGACGGATCTGCGGCATGACGCGCTCCGGTCTCACGGAGAGGGTGGGATTCTTGGACTGTTGTCGGGG
Source organism: Gemmatimonadales bacterium (assembly GCA_045803515.1). Taxonomy (GTDB): domain Bacteria; phylum Gemmatimonadota; class Gemmatimonadetes; order Gemmatimonadales; family GWC2-71-9; genus CAVVWJ01. Next base: position 2,824 of record JBJMOX010000180.1, on the reverse strand, counting down.
AAATGAATGGCGGGCGCCAGTCAAGCCGAAGTCAAGCGGCCTAGTCGTTGCTGCCGAGATCCCTCGCCACGAGGTCCCCCGAACGGCGGCCGCCGGCGGCCTCGTGCCCGGGACGACCCCGGAAGTACTCCACCGTGGACTCCAGCCCCTGGGCGAGGTGGATTTTGGGCTCCCAGCCGAGCCACTCGCGGGCGCGAGTGATGTCCGGCTGGCGCTGGGTCGGGTCGTCCTGGGGCAGCGGACGGTAGGTGATCTTCACTTCCCGGCCCACCACCCGGGCCACCTCTTCCGCCAGCTCCCGGATGGTGAACTCCACCGGGTTCCCCAGATTGACCGGCTGGTTGCGCTGCTCGGCTGCCATGAGCCGGATCAGGCCGTCCACCAGCTCGTCCACGTAGCAGAAGGAGCGGGTCTGGGAGCCGTCGCCGTAGAGCGTCAGCGGCTCACCCCGGAGCGCCTGCACGATGAAGTTGGAGACCACCCGCCCGTCCGCCTCGGCCATCTTGGGACCGTAAGTGTTGAAGATCCGCGCGATGCGGATGTCCACCCGGTCCTCCCGGTGGTAGTCCATGAACAGCGTCTCGGCCACGCGCTTGCCCTCGTCGTAGCAGGAGCGCGGACCGATCGGGTTCACGTTGCCCCAGTAGCTCTCGGGCTGCGGATGGATGGTGGGGTCGCCGTAGACCTCCGAGGTGGAGGCCTGCAGGATGCGGGCGCCGACCCGCTTGGCCAGCACCAGCATGTTGATGGCGCCCATCACGTTGGACTTGACGGTCTTGACCGGGTTGTACTGGTAGTGCACCGGCGAGGCGGGACAGGCCAGGTTGTAGATCTGGTCCACCGGGACGTAGATCGGCTCGGTCACGTCCTGGCGCATGATCTTGAATTCGCCCCGCTCGAGCAGGTGCTCGATGTTCTCCCGCCGCCCGGTGAAGAAGTTGTCCAGGCAGAGGACCTCGTTGCCCTCGTTGAGCAGCCGCTCGCAGAGGTGAGATCCGATGAAGCCGGCGCCGCCGGTGACGAGAATGCGCATGGCTGGCGGCTGGCCTAGCGACGCTTGGCTGGAGCTTTGGCGGGAGGCGCGGCGGGAGGTGCCGTGTCGGCCACCGCGGAATCGTCCGGGGCCGGGACGGCTGCCGATTGGGCACCCGGGCGGTCCACCACGGTGAAGGTGCCGGCACCCCGCGAGTCGACGCCCATTCCCGCGCGCATCGCGCCCGTGCGGTCGGCGAATACCAGGGTCGCCGAGCCCTCCGGGTTCAAGCCCAGCGAAGTGCGGGTCATTCCGGTCCGGTCGCCGAAGGTGAGGCTCAGTGTCTCGTCTGGCAGGATGCCGAACACGCCCCGCGAGCGGCCGCTGCTGTCGCTGAAGGTGAGGCCGGAGGCGCCGCTCTTGAGTGCGGTGAGGCTGACCCCCGCTTTGCTGCCGGGCGCCTGAAGCGAGAGTCGCATAGTCCCGTCGGGCAGCGTGCCCCAGGCGCCGCGCACCATGCCGTCGGCGTCGCGGAGGAGAAACTGGCGGGACTCGATCACGTCCGCCACCGTGCCGGGCAGGCCGTGGCGGGCCGAGACGATGACCAGCGCCGTTGCCAGGCCGAGCAGCACGGCGATGCTGATGAGGGACGAAACCCACAAGCGCCGGAGCCGGCGGTTCTCCCGCTCGACGGTCTCGACCCGGAGGAGCATGTCGCGCTCGAACTCGTGCCGGAGCCGCTGCTCGGGGGTCATTTCGGACTTCAGGTCGGGCATATCACTCAGTGGTCCTGCGCGTTGCTGAGGAAGTAGGAACGGCACGCCATGTCCACCAGGTCGCGGGTCAGGCGCGGAGTCGTCTCCCGGTACTTGGCGATATCGCAGACGTGCGAGAGGATGTCGCGCGGGTGGCAGGCGCGGGCCGGGATGTTCATCCCCTGGTAGAAGTCGCGGTCGATCTGGACCAGCGCGGCTGGGTCGAAGTCGATGCCTAAACCTTCGCAGCAGCGCCGGAAGATCTCCTCGTAGCCCTCTTTCGAAGGATTCTCGACGGAGATCTTATAGTGGATTCTGCGGAGGAATGCCTCCTCCACCAGGTCCGCCGGATCGAGATTGGTGGCGAAGATCAGCAGGCAGTCGAAGGGAATGGGGAACTTCCCGCCGGTGTGCAGGGTGAGGTAATCGGTCCGCTTCTCGAGCGGCACGATCCAGCGGTTGAGCAGGTCGCGGGGCGGCACCCGCTGGCGGCCGAAGTCGTCCACGATGAGCACGCCCCCGTTGGCCTTCACCTGGAACGGGGCCTGGTAGAGCTTGGTGAAGGGGTCGTACTGGAGGTCGAGCTGCTCCATGGAGAGCTCGCCGCCGGTGACCACCACCGGGCGCTTGATCAGGGCGTACCGGCGATCGTAGCTCGAGCCGGTGCGGAGCCAGATGCCGTCGTCGTCGGGCCGGCCGCCTTCAGGCTCGACCTCGTGATGGTGCACCCCATCGAACACGACCATGATCTGGCCGTCGATGTCCACCGCATAGGGGATGTATAGTGATCCGCCCAGCATCTGTGAGATCGCCTCGGCGATGGCGGTCTTGCCGTTGCCCGGGTGGCCGTAGAGGAAGATCGACTTGGACGAGTTGACCGCCGGGCCCAGCATGTCGAACAGCTCCTCGTCCAGCACCAGGTGGTCGCAGCCGTCGCGCATCACCTGCTGGGTGACGTGGGCGTGGCGGATCGACTGGGCGGCAATCCAGTCCCGGTACTGGGAGAGGGGCACCGGCACCGGCCCGACGTACTGGCTGGCCTCCAGGGCGTCCTTGGCGCGTGCCCGGCCCTCGGCGCCCAGGTCGAAGCGATAGC
>JBJMOX010000179.1:0-12459 GCA_045803515.1 Gemmatimonadales bacterium | reverse complement strand
TCCGGCTGGGAGTCGTGCCCGGAGCCACTCGATCAGCCGGTCGTAGCCCTCCCGGAGGCGGGAGCTCTGTTCCCCGTCCTCCGTTTCGGCCAACTCCGCCTCGGCGAGCGCGTGGCTGCCGAACTTGTCGAGTTCCGCGCAGTGTAAGCTCTCGAGATACTGCACGGCTGCGCTGGAGAGCCCCCCGCCACGCCGGCGTATCAGCTCGGCCACCGGGCGATCGGGCTCCTTCTCCGGCTCGGGGCCGAGGAGCTGCTGCACCAGCTCGCGGATGTCGGGTTGAGGCCGCTCGACGCCGCCCTGCTCCCGCTCATGCCACTCCGGCACCGGATCCACGGCCAGATCGGCCGCGCGGATCAGTGCCCGGAGCTCGGGCGGACGACCATGGACGAACTCGGCGCCAAGCTCGATGGGATGTCGCAGTGCTGGAGGGTGTACCGTGAGAATCCGCCCGCCCACCCGGTCGCGACCTTCGAGGATCACGACCTTGCGGCCCGCGGCCGCCAGATGCTCGGCGGCAGCGAGCCCCGCGATCCCCGCGCCCAGCACGAGGATCTGGTCGGTCGGCCCGGCCGACGGGCTATTCGTAGCGGAGCGCCGTGATCGGGTCCAGCTTGGCGGCGCGGCGGGCCGGCCAGATCCCGAAGAAGAGACCCACCAGCGCGCTGAACCCGAAGGCAATGACCACGGCGCTGCCCGAGATCAGCGTGTTCCACTTCATCACCCGGGCGAGAACCACGGTGGTCCCGGCGCCGAGCAACACCCCGATGAGCCCGCCGAGAATGCACAGCGTGAGCGCCTCGATGAGGAACTGGAGCAGGATGTTGCCTCGGGTGGCGCCGAGCGCCTTGCGCACGCCGATCTCGCGGGTGCGCTCGGTGACCGAGACCAGCATGATGTTCATGATCCCGATACCCCCCACGACGAGGCTCACTGCCGCGATGCTCGCCAGGAGCGTGGTGAAGACCTGGGTCGCCTGCTGCTGGGTCTGCAGCACGTCCTGCTGGTTGCGGATGGTGAAATCGTTCTCGCCGCCAGGGCGGATGTGGTGCTCGCGCCTGAGCACGCGCTCCAGATCGACCATGCCTGCCTCGATGGGGATCCCATCCTTGACCTGGACGCCCATCGAGCGGAGACGCTTGCTGCCGAAAACCCGGAACTGGGCCGTCTGCAGCGGAATCAGGATCTGCTCGTCGGGATTGGTGAAGCCGCCAGCCGCCCCCTTCGAGCTCAGCACGCCGATGATCTCGAAGGGGATGCCGCGAATCAGGAGGGTCTGGTGGATCATGGCCGCGGGGTTGCCGCCCAGCATCTCCGGCACCGAGGAGCCCAGCACGACGTAGCGCTGGCGCGAGGCGTCGTCGCCGGCGGTGAACATCCGGCCGTATGGCACGGTGTAGTTGCGGACGTCGCTGTAGTTGGCGGTCGTGCCGATGACCTGGAGATTGCGGTTCTGGTTGCCGTAGACCACTTGCAGCGACTGCTGCATCTCCGGCTCGACGGCCTTGAGCAGGGTGGCGTCACGGACCAGGGCCTGATAGTCGTCGGTGCTCAGGATGGTGCGGTCGGTCATCATGATGGCGCCGCTCCGCCCCTGTCCTGCGAACACGGTGAAGACGTTGGCGCCCAGCGCGGCGATCCGCTCCTCGACCGCCTTCTGGGCCCCGGTGCCCAGGGCCACCATGGTGATCACCGCGCCGACACCGATGATGATGCCCAGCATGGTGAGAATCGACCGGAGCGCGTTGGCCCGGATCGACTGGAACGCGACCGCGAGGGTCTCGCCGAAGAGCATGTCTAGCGGGGCGGGGCGGAGGTCTGCGTGCGCATGCCGGGTACGGCCCCGCCCCCGGTCATCTGGTTGAAGCGCTGCTTCATGTCCTGCTGCGACTGGACCAGGCTGGCGCTCGGCAGCACGTAGACCGAATCACCGCGCTTCAAGCCCTGGGTCACCTCGCTGTAGTCGAGATCGGTGAGCCCGGTGCGGATCCACAGCGGTTGCGGCTGCCCGTTCCGCTTGACGAAGACGATGTACCGGCCGCTGGCGCCCCCGCCGAAGCTGCCCTGCCGCCGTCCGGCTCCTCCCTGACTCTGGCGCCACGCCGCGCCCATCCGCTGCTGGCCGGAATCGGAACGAGCCCTCTGGGCCGGGGGCACTCCATCGGTGCTGGGCGAGGGGCCCTCGGCCCGGGTCGCCGGTGCCGGCGCGGTGGCCGCCAGCTCCTTCTGAACGGCGTCGGGCGCCAGTCCCAGGACCTGCGCGGCCGACCCCACGTCGCGCTGGGTGCGGAGCGCGGCGTTGGGCACGGCCAGGACGCTGTCCCGCCGCCCCACGTGGATCTCGACCTCGGTGTTCATCCCGGGTCGGAGCAGCCCCTCGCGGTTCTGGATCCGGATGAGCACCGGGAAGACGGTGACGTTCTGCTCAGTCTGCGCCTGGGGCTCGATCTTGAGCACCGTTCCATCGAATGGGCGGTTGGGATACGCATCTACGGTGACCGTGGCGGCCTGCGCTACCTGGATCTTTCCGATGTCGGTCTCGTCGACCAGGGTCCGGACCTGCACCAGGTTGAGGTCCGCCATCTTGAGCAGGGTGGTGCCACCGCTGACGTTGGTCACGGCAGACGCGATCACCTGCCCGCGCTCCACGTCCTTCTCGATGATGGTGCCGGTGATGGGCGCGCGAACGTCGGTGTCCTCCAGTTGGATCCGGGCATTGTCCACCGCGACCTGCGCGCGCACCACCTCGGATTTCGCGTTGGCATAATCCAGCAGTGATTGCTCGTGCTCCTGCTGGGTGATCGACTGCGACTTGAACAGCTCGTCCGACCGGCGCTTCTGGCTGGTGGCGTTCTCCAGCTTCGCCTTGGCCACGTCGAGGTCGGCCTGCGCCTGCGCCAGCGCGTTACGGGCGTTGCGTGGATCGATGTTGACCAATGGAGCCCCGCGCTTCACGATCTGCCCCGTCTCGGCGCCAAGCCGGAGAACTTCGCCCGATGCCTTCGACTTCACCTCGACCGTCGTGTCCGGCTGAATGGTGCCCGCGGCCTGGGCGGAGACCACGATGTCGCGCGGCTCGACCGCCACCGCCAGATACGGTGAGGCGGGCGGCGCCTTCCGGCAGCCGCCCGAGAGGGCCGCCAGCACGACCGCCGCCCTGATGGCGCGCCCCGTCATTTGGCCTCCGGCACGAAGTCCCGCTCCACCCGGCCATCCTTGAGATGCACTTGCCGGCGGGCATGCGCGGCGATGTCCAGCTCGTGGGTCACCAGCAGGATGGTCTGTCCGTCGCGAAACAGACCTTCGAACAGCACCATGATCTCCTCGCTGGTGCCGCTGTCGAGATTGCCCGTGGGCTCGTCGGCCAGCAGAATGCTGGGCTGGTTGACCAGCGCGCGCGCGATGGCGACCCGTTGCCGCTGGCCACCGGAAAGCTCGTTGGGCCGGTGTTCCATCCGGTCCGCCAGCCCGACCCGTTTGAGCGCGTCCGACGCCTGCGCCCGCCGTTCCCGGCTGCCCAGACCGGCGTAGACCAGGGGGAGCTCGACGTTGTGCAGCGCGGAGGCGCGGGGAAGCAGGTTGAAGGTCTGGAACACGAATCCGATCTCGCGATTGCGGATCCGCGCCAGCTCGTCGTCTTCCAGCTCGGAGACCCGATGTGCGTTCAGCCAGTACTCGCCTCCGGTGGGACTGTCGAGGCAGCCGATCAGATTCATCAGGGTCGATTTGCCGGACCCCGACGGACCCATGATGGCGACGAACTCGTTCTGCCGGATGGTGAGGTCCACGCCCCGGAGCGCGTGCACTACCTCGCCGCCGATATCGTAGTCACGCTGCAGGTTGCGGGTCACGATCAGCGCGTCGCGCGGCACGTCGGCCGGCAGCATCGCCATCCGTTCGGCGGTGTCGCTCAGGGTTCCGGTCACAGGGTGCGTCCGATCAGCGCCTCGAGCTGCGCCTTGGCGCGGAGGTAGTCGAAGCGGGCGTTCACCACGTCGACCTCCGCCTGGTTGAGGGCTTCCTGCGAGGTGAGCACATCCACGATGGTCGACGCTCCCAGCCGATAGCGCTCCTGCTGCACCCGCAGGTCCTCGGTAGCGGCCGCCACGCTGGTCTGGGTGATCTCGATCTTGCTCCGGGCGGCCTCGAGCTCGGCCAGCCGGGCGGTCAGCTCCGCCTCGACGGCCAGGCGATCGTCGGCGGCCCTGGCGTCCGCCACCTCCGCGCTGGCCTGGCGTTGAGCGATGGTCAACTCCCGGTCGAAGCGGTCGAACAGCCGCCAGCTCAGCGCCAGGCTCACCTGCCGCTGGTTGAGCAGGGTGTAGTCGTTGGCGCGGTTCCCGTTCCAGGCGGTATTGGCCCCGAGCGTGAGGCTGGGCCAGTAGGCCGACCGGGAGGCACGAAGGTTGGCCTGCGCCACCCCGGCCCCGGCCACCGCGCTCTGCACCCGAGGCGACTTCGACTCCGCTTCCTGCCGGAGCTCCTGTGTATCGATGGCGGGCACCAGCCGGTAGAACGCCGAATCATCGGCCGCCCGCACCCGGCCCTTCTCTCCGATGAGCCGGGCCAGGTTCGCCTCGGCCGTGGCCAGGTCGGTCCGGGACTGAATCAGGTTGAGCTGAGCCGTACCGAGGGTGACCAGCGAGCGGAGCGAGTCGGACCGGGTGGCCGAGCCGGCATGCAGCTTGTTGACCGAGACCTTGAGCTGTTCCTCGGCCCGGCGCACGCTCGCCTCCCGCACGCTCACCAACTGGGCTCCGGCCAGGGCGTCCAGGAACTGATTGGTGGTCGCGAGCGCCTGCTGAAAGCGGGCATCCACCAGGGAGGCGTCCGCCTCGTTCTGGCCGGCCTTGGCCGCCCGCATCTCCGCCCCGCGCCGGAATCCGGTAAAGAGGTCGAGGCTGGCGGAGAGGGAGGTGCTGAAGCTTCGGTTGGTGCTGTTGCCGTTGGTGAGCAACCCGGTCACCGGGTCGATCCGCGAGGCGCCCTCGGAGAAGAAGTCGCTGGCCGAGGAAGTTGCGGTCAGCGATGGAAGGAAGGCGCCCCAGGCGTTCCGCCGCTGCGCTCCCGCGGTTCGTACATCACTTTGGGCCTGGACCACGTCGGGCTGGACCCGTTCGGCCAGCCGGATCGCTTGGGTGAGGGTGACCTCCCGTTGCTGGGCGACCAGCCGGGGGGCAGCGGCCAGGGCGAGGACGAGCACGAAGGTGGCGGAATCTCTCAAAGATGTGATCTCCAGAGGTCCCGGAAGATAGCCCCGAAGGCATTGAACCACAGGATTCGTGTCCTGCTTCGATCGTCGCGGCAGGCGTGCGGGAGAACGGTGTCGGGACCCTGACCAACCACAGGGGCGTGCCTGGCCACTACGTTAGGGTGCCGCCCCGAACACCGTGGGCTCCTGCACTCGACCATGACTACAGTGCGGGAGCCCTGGATGTTTGTCCGCGATGATCAAGCAATGACCAACGGAGGGCCCGGTTGGCCTGTATACTGACAGAGATTCATGAGCGGTGCCGCACCCGGCCGCCGGGCTGGGGTAGACCCCGTCGCGATAGTGAGGAAGGGTACGCACGATTTCATACTTGCCCGGGCGCCGAGCAGGGGCTCCGGACCGGCTGCCGGTCGTCTTCCGGCTGGGCCTTCGACGCCCAGGCTGGCGGTGAGCTCCGGTGAGGCGGTGACGGTGGCCGAAGCCCCCCCGCCGCCCCCGCCCGACGCCGAGGAGGCGGCCGCCCTGGTACGGGTCCAGGGCGGTGATACCGAGCCGTTTGATCTGCTGGTCCGGCGCTACATGCGGGCGGCCTTCAACATCGCCTTTCGCATCGTGGATCACCGGGAGGATGCCGAGGATGTCGTGCAGGAGGCGTTCCTGGCCGCGCTGGCCAACATCCATACGTTCGACACGTCCCGCCGCTTCGGACCCTGGCTCTATCGGATCGTCGTGACCCGGGCACTCAACTTTCGGAAGTCGCGGTCCCGCCGGCGCACCGAGTCCCTGGAGATCGCCCCGATGGCCAGCGACGCTCCCGGGCCTGCGCTGGAGGCCGAACGCTCCGGGCTGCGCGCGGAGGTGGCCGCGGCCCTGGCCCGGCTGCCAGAGCGGCAGCGCATGGTGGTCCAGTTTTTCGAGCTGGACGGGTTCTCCGGCGCCGAGATCGCCGAGATGCTGGGTATCTCGCCCGGCACCGTCCGCTGGTACCTCCACCAGGCACGCCAAGCTCTTCGGGGCACGCTCGCACACCTGCAGGAGTCTGCCGGATGACCCACGAACCCCACTGGTCGCTGGACCGGGATCCGCCGCGTGACGAGGCGCTCGGACGGCTGCTGCGCTCGGCCGACGGGCCGGCGCGGAACGACATGGACTGGGAACGGCTGCACGGTGCCATCATGCGGGCGGCCGGGATCTCCGCCGGCCCGGTGCCCGCCGTGGCCTCACGAGAGTGGTGGCGCGTGCTGGTGCAGTGGCGCCGGCTGGCGGCGGCGGCGAGCGTGGCGGCAATCCTCGCCGCCGGAGCCCTCGAATGGCGCGGGGAGTCGAGCACCCAGACGCGCGAGCTGCGCGACGCCGCCCCGGAATCGGTGGCCCTGGCCCGAGTCGTCGCCGCCTTCCCGGACGACGACGTCCTGAGCTCCCTCCTTCAAACCGCGGGTAACGACGAGCTCGCCTCGTGGGAAGGCCAATGAACGAGCTGCGTAAGTCACGGCTGGTCGCCGGCGTCGTGATCGTGCTGGTGTTTCTCGCCGGGGCGGCGGTGGGCTTCTGGTGCCATCACGCGTTCGCCCCGCGGGGCCTGCTGGGATTGGCCATCGCGGGCCCGCCCCCGGGTCCGCCGCCGGAGATGAAATCATGGATGCTCCAGCGGCTCGATCGGGATCTCGACCTCACGCCCGAACAGCGCGCCCGGATCGATACGGTGCTGACGCGGCGCGAGACGGACATCCGGGCGCTCATGACCGAGACCCGTCCCCGCTTCGAGGCGATCGCCGCGCGGACCCGCGGCGAGATCCAATCCGTGCTCACGCCGGTCCAGCAGGAGAAGTTCGCGAAGGTGACCCGGAAGATGGAGCTGCGGCGAGGCAGGCTGGTCCACCCCTGAAGCTGCGGCGGCAAGCTTGCGCCTGTCCCCTACCGGTCCGCCCTCCTCCGGAACGCCTCGCGCGAGGCGCCAAGCGCCAGCCAGCCACAGAGCACCCCGAAGACGTAGGCAGTGACCGTGGGCAGAGTAAAGAACAGCACCCCGAGCGAGACGAAGAGTGCGGTGAGCGGCAGAAACACCGAGCGACGCGCGTTTCCCATGAGCGCTCGCATCGTCAACGCCGCGCGCCGCTGCCGCTCCCGCCTCGTCCGACGGTAAGCCGACGGGAGCACTTCCGGGTCTTCCCGGCGCAGCACGGTCGGGAGCGCGGAGCTGAGGCGGCTCGGTCCACGCACCGGCCGGCGGGTGACCTCCCGGCTTCTCGCGATGTCCAGCCGGAACTGGCGCTCCATGGCCTCGGCCAGCTGCGGGTCCTCGATCAGCACGTCCAGCTCCCAGTTGCCTAGCAGACTCGACGGATTGAGGTTGCTCGAGCCGACCCTGGTCCAGCGGCCGTCGGCCACGATCGTCTTGGCGTGGAGCATGGGGCCGTCCCACTCATAGATCCGGACCCCGCTCCGCAGCAGATCCCGATACCCGATCCGGGACAGGTTCCGGATCAGCGGGAGGTCGCTCGACCCCGGAACCAGGAGACGGACGTCCACGCCGTCGCGGGCCGCGTCCCGAAGCGCCTGGAAGAGCCGCGGGGGCGCCACCAGATACGCGTCGGTGATCCAGAGCCGGTTGATGCTGCCGGCGGCGAGCAGCTCGATCACCCGATAGGCCCGCTCCCGGCCCGGCTCGCCGCTGATCACCCGAACCTCGGCGGCTCCCTGCGGAGTCACCCGGCCGGCCATGTCTTCATCGGGCAAGCGGCCGCCGGCCACCTGCCAGGTCACCCCAAACGCCTGATCCAGCACCGCCGAGGCCGGGCCCGCGATCTCCACCGCCGTGTCTCGCCAGGCTGTCCCTCCATCGACGTCCTCGCCGGTCCACTCACAGCCGATGCAGAGCCCTCCAATGACCGACCGGGCGCCGTCGGCCACGACCAGCTTCCGATGATTGCGGGAGAAGTTGGGGACCAGGTCGATCAGCTGCAGCGGGCGGAACGCCCGGACCTCGACCCCGGCGTCCCGCAGTCCGCGCCAGTACTTCCGAGAGGTCCCCAGGGATCCGAGCCCGTCGTAGAGCACCCGGACGTGAATCCCCTCGCGGGCGCGGGTGGCAAGGAGCTCCGCGAACCGCCGGCCGGCGGCGTCGCTCCGGATGATGTAGTTCTCGAAGTGGATCCAGCGGGTGGCCCGGCGGATGACGTCGAGCATCGCCCCGTAGGCGTCCACGCCGTCAATGAGCAGGCGCACCTCGTTGCCCGGCACCGGCCGGCCGCCGGCGGCCCGCTTGATGGCACACGCGACCGACTGGGCCGCGTTGCCGGCGTCAACCGCGCTCACGCGCCCCCGAGGCCGATCGCCCGCTCGTGGGGCCGAAGCGCGGCGAGCACAAACCCGATATGGTCGTCCAGCGGCACGCCCAGCTCGGCGGCGCCCTGCAGCACGTCGTCCCGGCTCACCCCCCGGGCGAAGGCCTTGTCCTTGAGCTTCTTCTTGACGCTCGAGACCTCCAGGTCCTGGAGGCTCCGGGACGGACGCACGAGGGCGCAGGCGACCAGGAACCCGCAGAGCTCGTCCACCGCGAACAGCGCCTTCGCGAGTGGCGTGTCGCGGGGAACGCCGGTGTACCCGGCGTGTCCCAGGATGGCGCGTTGCATCGGTTCCGGGAGGCCCATGGCAGCGAGCCGTCGCACCCCTTCTGCCGGATGCTCATCGGTGGCCGAGTGCGTGGCATTGGGAAAGCGTTCATAGTCGTAGTCATGGAGCAGACCCACCAGCCCCCATGCGTCGGGGTCTTCTCCCGCCCGTTCCGCCATGGCCCGCATGGCGATCTCGACCGCGTACATGTGCTTCCGGAGGGCGTCGGAGGCGGTGTACTCGTGCATGAGGGCCAGGGCGCGGTCACGATCGAGCGACATGGAAGCTCCGGGACGGGTCAGGACTGCTGGGCGTATCCGGCGGTGAGAGGAACCCGGCTGGCGATCTCGTTGTCCAGCGTGATCTCGAAGGCGTAGGACCCCGGCCGTGGGAGGGGGACATCGAAAACCAGGACGGCCCCGGCCTCGACGTCCACCACTCCGGCGGGCGGCTCGCCAAACTGCACTGTTCCCTCGCCGCCCAGCAGCTCGGTGCCGGCCTCATCGACGAACCGGATCCGGATGGTGTGGATTCCGATCTCGGTGCGCCGCCCCTTCACCCGGAGCACCAGGTGGGTCCGGGGACAGACCGACGGGAAACTGGTCAGCCAGACGTGCTGAAAGATTCCCAGCACGCTGAGCTTGCCCTGCTGGTCGATGAGGGCGTAGTCGGCCACGATGGCGAAGTCGAGGTGCAGGTCAGGCGACCCGGATCGAGGTGATCACGTCGTTCTGCTTGATGCTGTTGACGACCTCCATGCCCTGGCGAACCTGGCCGAACACGGTGTGCACCCGGTCCAGATGGGGCTGGGGCGCGTGACAGATGAAGAACTGACTCCCGCCCGTGTCCTTGCCGGCGTGCGCCATGGCCAACGAGCCCGCGACGTGCTTGTGGGTATTCAGGTGAGTCTCGCACTTGATCTGGTATCCGGGACCGCCGGTGCCCACCCGTGGATTGTTCGGCTCCTTCGACAAGGGGTCGCCGCCCTGGATCATGAAGTTGGGAATGACCCGGTGAAACCGGGTGCCGTCGTAGAACTCGCTGTTGGCGAGCTTCTCGAAGTTGGCCACCGTGTTGGGCGTCTCGGTATCGAAGAGATCGGCGACGATGGTGCCCTTGCTGGTTTCGATCGTTGCTGTCTTGGCCACGGAATCCTCGTATTCCTGAAGGTGTGCCCGGAATCTAATACCCGGGGCGCTCGGTCCCCGCCGTGGGACGGAGCGCCCGCAGCACCGCGCGCCAGGCTTCCAGGTCCTCCGCGGGCGGACCGCACACCGTGCCGGTACAGCCGTACGCCCGCGGCGCCTTGGCCGTGCTCACCATGCCCGCGAGGGCCGCCGGCAGCGTGCGGCCCGGTGCCTGGGCCGGTGCGATCCGCTGAACGATTCGCCGGGGCAGGAATCCCGCCAGGGCCTCCCGGTGCATCTGCCCGGCGATGGGATCGTCAGCATCACCGACGATGACCAGGTGGGTGACCGGATGGAGCTGCCAGTCCACCGCCAGGAGGTAGGCCGCGGCGTGGAGTCCGAGCTCCGCCGCACGTCCCGCAAACGCCCGAACCAGCGCGTCGCGCCGCTCGCGCCACTGGGGAGCTGTCGTGATCTCGTGCAGCCGGGCGCAGACGATCCCGGCAACACCGTTGGGCGAAGGCGTGGGCGCGTCCTGGATAGGCTTGGCCCGAGCGGGCAGCAGGCCGGGCTCGGCGCCGCGGTTCCGGGCGGTGTCCCAAAGCCCACCGCCCGCCCCGTCCCAGTAGTCTGTCCAAACCCGGTCCATGAGGCGCTCCGCCCACCCGAGCCACGTCTCGTCGCCGGTGACCTCGTACGCATCCAGGGCCGCCGCCGCGCCCTGCACCTGGTCCTCCAGGAGTCCCTGGACGCCCTGGGGGGTGTGAGCCAGGGCGCCGGCTCCATCTCCGACGGCCGATTCCCGGCGGATCAACTGCAGGGTGGCCAGCGCGTGCTCCCGGGCCCAGTCGTCTCCCAGCACCGCACCCGCGCGCAGCATCGCCGACGCCATCATGGCGTTCCAGTTGGTGTAGCGGGTGTGGTCGACGAAGGGTGCGGGGCGGAGCTCCCGCGCGGCCAGGAGCTTCCGCCGGGCGGCACGGAGGAGCTCGCCGATCTCCTCCTCGCTTCGCCGCAGCCGAAGGGCGATCGCGCCGACGGTACCGGCCACGAAGAGCACGTTCTTGGCCGGATCGTGGTGCATCTCTCCCGCCGTGCCGATGTCATAGTAGGCGGCGGCGACTTCAAGCTCCTCCGGCTGGAGCACGGCGGCTGCCTCGTCCCGCGTCCAGGTGAAGTAGTCGCCATCGTCCTCCAGGCCGACGTCGGCATCCTGGCTGGTGGCGTACCCGCCGCCAGGACTGGAGGCCACCTCGCGGACCCAGCGCACGATGCCTCGAGCAGTCTCGGCGTACTCCTCGGTCCCGAACAGCGCATAGGCATCGAGATAGGTCTTCAGCAGCTCGGAGTTGTCGTACGCCATCTTCTCGAAGTGGGGCACGATCCACTCGGCGTCCACGCTGTAGCGATGGAACCCGCCACCGAGCTGGTCGAAGACGCCGCCTCGCGCCATGCCCTGGAGCGTCCGGTCGAGCATGGTGCGCACCAGTTCGGCGGGATGGTCGCTCCAGCGATGCAGCAGGAGCGTCAGTGCGCCGGGATGAGGGAATTTGGGCTCGCGGCCGAATCCGCCGTGGACCGGGTCGAACACCTTCGCCATCTGCTCCACGGCCTCGTCCAGCACCCGCGCCGAAATCTCTCCGGCGGCGCCCTCGTCGAGATCGGCGACCAGCGCCTGGCGGATCGCGTCCGCCTGTGCCTGCACCTGATTCCGCCGGGTACGGTAGGCATCGAGCACGCTCTCGAGGACCGTGCGGAACCCGGGGCGGCCGTACTTCCCGTCGGGGGGAAAGTAGGTCCCGCCGTAGAACACCTCTCCGGCCGGGGTCAGGAATGCGGTGAGTGGCCATCCTCCCTGCCGGGTGAGCGCCTGCACCGCCCGTTGATAGCGCGCGTCCACGTCGGGCCGCTCGTCCCGGTCGACCTTGACGCAGACGAAGTGCTGGTTCAGAAACTCGGCCAGCGCGGGGTCTTCGTAGGACTCCCCATCCATCACGTGGCACCAATGGCACCACACCGCTCCGATGTCGAGCAGCACCGGCCGGTCGGCGCGGGCGGCGCTGGAGAACGCCTCCTCACCCCACGGGTACCATTGGATCGGCTGGTGGGCCGCTGACTTGAGATAGGCGGAGGTGGATTGAGCGAGGCGGTTGGTTGTCATGACCGGAAGCTATCCGGCTTGCCTCGCTCGTGTCGGTGATGCAGGAAACGCAGAGGGCGCGCTGCGCGCGCCCTCTTAGACAATGAGCCCCGCCGCTCGGGGTGGGGAGCGGTCAGGCCCCGGGTTTCTTGTGGCTCAGCGAATAGACATACGCGGCCACCGCCTTCACCTCGTCGTCGGTGATGGTCGAGCCGCCCCGCGGCGGCATCACGATACCGCTCTTGGATTGTTCCTTGGGGACGCCGGTCGTAACCTGCTTCACGATGGCGTCATAGGAGCCGTCGCTGTGAAGCCATTCGGCGTCGGTGAGATTGGGGCCCACGGTGCCCTCAGCGTTGGCGCCGTGG
>JBJMOX010000178.1:0-17188 GCA_045803515.1 Gemmatimonadales bacterium | reverse complement strand
ATTCGGACTACCCGCGGATGACCACGATCACCCGCACTCGCTGAAGCCGCACACGTGGCACTTCATGCACCCCTCGGCGAACTCGAGCTGCGAGCCGCAGTCGGGGCAGGCACCGGAGAGGGTGTCCTGCATCCCTCCCAACATCATCTGCTCGCCGCCCAGGCCTTCGTAGGAGACCCGCTGCGCCACCAGCGGCGCGGGCTCGGCCGCGGCGGGGGCGCCGGGCAGGAGCTCCTGCTGGATGCCCTGTTTCTGCTGCATCCACCGCTCGATGGCGATACCCACGGCGTCCGGTACCGACAGCACCTTGTTCGGTCCGAGACCGATGACCCGGTCGGAGCTGATGCCGCGGAGCTGGCGGTAGATCTCCTTCATCGGAATGCCCGAGCGCAACGCCAGGCTGATGAGCCGGCCGAGCGCCTCGACGTCCGCCATCAGCGCACCGCCGGCCTTGCCCAGGCTCATGAACACCTCGAATGGCTGGCCGCGGTCGTCCTCGGTGATGGTCACGTACAGGGTTCCGAGCGGCGTCTCCAGCCGGCGAGTGGCCCCGCGGAGGAGCTCCGGGCGGGAACGCTTCTGCCGGCGCTGCAGGTTCTCCGCCTCGAGCTCGTGCACCATCTTCCGCAGCCGCTCGTTGTCCGCCTCGAGCTCCGCGAGCTGGCCCCTGAGCTCGGGGACGGCCTCGGCCCGCATGCCCGCCAGGTCCGCGCGCGCTTCCGACTTGCCGGTCGACGTCGCCTGGTCGTGGACCTTCCGGGCCGTCGAGCCGGTGGAGAGCACCTGCATCTCCCGGCTGCCATCGCGATAGACCGTCACACCCTTGCAGTTGAGCCGGTACGCCAGGCGGTAGATCTCCTCGACGTACTCCTCGGTGGCCTCGTTGGCGAAGTTGCAGGTCTTGGAGATGGCGCTGTCGTTGAACTCCTGAAAGGCCGCCTGCATCCGGATGTGCCATTCGGGCTTGATGTGGTTGGCGGTGACGAACACCCGCTGCCACTTGGCCGGCACTTCAGGGAGCTCGATGTGCCCCGCCTCCGCGATCCGCCGCATGAGGTCCTCCGAGTACCAGCCTTCCCCCTTGGCGATGGCGACGAAGTCCTCGTTCACGTCGGGCATGAGCACGCCGGCCTGATTCCGCATGAACGCCACGGCAAAGAGCGGCTCGATGCCCGAGCTGCAGCCGGCAATGATCGAGATCGTGCCGGTGGGCGCGACAGTGGTGACGTTGCAGTTCCGGAGCCGGCGCATGGGCCGCACCCGCTCACCCTTGGGGCCGCGGGCGCAGGTCTGGTCGGGGCCCCAGATGCTGCGTTCCCACTCGGGGAAGACGCCGCGCTCCCGGGCCAGCCGCTCCGACTCGACCTTGGCCTCCTCGTCCACAAACTGCTGCACCTGGCGTCCCAGCGCCACGCCCTCCTCGGAGTCGTACGGAATGCCCAGCTTGACGAACAGATCAGCCAGCCCCATGACGCCCAGGCCGATCCGGCGGATCCGTTGCGCCAGGTCGGTGATCTCCGACAGCGGATACTGATTGGCGTCGATCACGTTCTCGAGGAAGTGAGTCGAGAGGTGCACCACGCGGCGCAGGCCATCCCAGTCGACCTGCCCCTGCTTCACCAAGGCGCCGAGATTGATCGAGCCGAGGTTGCAGACGTCGTACGGGAGGAGGGGCTGCTCGCCGCACGGATTGGTGGCCTCGTAGGAGCCGAGGTGAGGCACGGGATTGTAGTAGTTGGCCTTGTCGACGAAGAAGACGCCGGGCTCGCCGGTCTTCCAGGCGCCGTGGATGATCCGAGCCCAGACGTCGCGCGCCGGGAGCTGCCCGGTGACTTTCCCGGTCTTGGGGTGGTGCAGATCGTACAGGGCGTCCGTTTCGACGGCCGCCATGAACGCGTCGGTGACGGCCACCGAGATGTTGAAGTTGGTGATCTTGCTGGTGTCGTCCTTGCAGGTGATGAACTCCATGATGTCCGGATGGTCCACCCGGAGGATGCCCATGTTGGCGCCGCGACGGGTGCCCCCCTGCTTGACCACGTCGGTGGACGCATCGAACAGGCTCATGAAGGAGACCGGACCGGATGCCACGCCCATGGTGGAACGCACGATGTCGTTCTTGGGCCGGAGCCGGGAGAAGCTGAAGCCAGTGCCGCCGCCCGACTGATGCACCAGCGCCATGGCGCGCAGGGTGTCGTAGATCCCGCTCTTCCCGTTGGAGAGCGAATCCTCCACCGGCAGCACGAAGCAGGCGGAGAGCTGACCCAGGGGGCGGCCGGCGTTCATCAGGGTGGGAGAGTTGGGCACGAAGTAGCGCTCGGCCATCAGCTCGTAGAACGCACGCGCGACCTCCTCCACCCCTCCGACCGATGCGCCGTAGCGCCGATCGGCCTCCGCGATGGTCCGCGCCACGCGCCAGAACAGGTCCTCGGGTGTCTCCACCGGCTGGCCGGCGTCATCTTTGATGAGATACCGCTTCTCGAGGACCGTGATGGCATTGGGCGACAGCCGGACCGCGTCCCGTGGGGTGGACGAATTCATGGAATTCCCCGCATGCAAGATGGAATTGAAGAGGGCGCAGCGACGGCCTCGACCAGCATCGGACGACTCGACTCCCAAAACGGAAGGCCAAAGTAGGCCAACCTCGGAGCGCACACAATAGCACGGGAAAAGCCCGTAGCTGCGTGCGATGCCGCTACCCACATCACAAAGATAATCCTATCTCACGCTGTGGAAAACGTGGATACGATGTGCTGGATTTGTGGGTAAGAGTCAGCCGCGGGTCGAGGCCTGCAGCGGGTAGCGGCCGGCGCGGTGGGCCCGCGCCTGCTCCACATAGTGGCTCCAGGTCGCGGCCACCCGGGCCGTCAGTGCCGGATCGACCGTCCTGACGATCCGGCCCGGGACCCCCATGACGAGCGAGCGCGGTGGCACCTGCATGCCTTCGGGGATCACCGCCCCCGCGGCGACCACGCTCCCGGTACCGATGCGCACGTGATTGAGCAAGATGCTTCCCATCCCGATGAGACACTCGTCCTCGATGCTACAGCCGTGCAGGATGACCCGGTGACCGACGCCCACTCGCGCCCCGACGGTGCAGGGCACGTCTTCGTCCACGTGCACGATGGTGCCGTCCTGCAGGTTGGTCTGGGCCCCGATGGTGATCGGCGCCATGTCGCCACGGAGAACGGCGCCGAACCAAACACTGGCTTCGGCGCCGAGCGTGACGTCACCCATGATGGAGGCGGTGGGAGCGATGAACGCGGTGGGATGAATCCCGCCGCTCATTGAGGTGCCGGCGGAAACAGCATCTGGGTCCACGCCTCGACCGGCGCGCCGGCCTTGAGCGCGGGATGCCAGGTGACGCTCCACACGAAGTCCCGCACCGCCCGCTCGAACGTCGAGTCATCGGACGGCCTGAGCGGCTTGATGTCGACTGTCCGTCCCTCCACCGAGACCTTGACCCAGAGCAGCGAGGGCCTGGGAGCGGTAGTAGCCTCGTCGGGCAGCGGGACGAACGGAGGATTCACCGGCTTGGGCCTCTCGTCGAAGCAGGAGGCGTCGGAATTGTACCCCGGGCCCGGCGTGCATCGGCCGGCCAGCCGCTGCAGCAGCCCCGGGCGGCGGCGCGGGAGCTCGGGCGAGCCGATCGGCGAGAGCGGCGGATTGATCTCCTGGATCTCCCCCGGCCGGACCACGATGGTGTCGGTGTAGAAGTTGAACCGTGGCGCCGAGACGCCCAGCGCGTGCGGACCCGGCGCGAGCCGGGTCACGGGGTCGGCTACCGGCCGCTCGTCGATCATCACGGTGGAGCCACGGGGGAGTCCCACGACCCGGATTCCGCCACTGTCCACCGGCCCGCTTGTGGGCCGGCCCAGGGAGTCGCTGGTCGTCGCCTGGACCTCAGGCGGGCGGGGAGGCACCGGCACCGTGGCGGGCGGTGGAGCGGCGGTGGACGGCGCCGGCCGGCCGGTATCCGCCCGAGGGGCCGGTCTTGGTGTGCGCGCGGCTGTCGTGTCGCGGTGGGCGCCGCTATCCGCCAGCGCAGCCGCGGCGGAGTCGGCGACGTTCGGTCCCGCGGCGAACCCGTGGGACTTGTAGTAATAGAGTCCACCGCCTCCGCCCCCCAGCACGGCCAGGACCAGCCAGAGCCAGGCCCACCCCGAGGACCCACCCCGCATGGCCAGCGAACGATCCGCCACCCGGCGAGGCAGGTCGCGGCGCTCCAGCGGGGTGACCCGCCGGTTGACCAGCGGCGACTCCAGCGGCGTGGTGGGCTGACTCACGATGATCGGCGGCACCCCGGAGATGGGGCTCGCGCCGCCGGAGGTGCGCGCCCCACCGCCGACCCCGGCAACTATCGCGGACGCGCGCACCGCCCCCGGCGCGGCGGTGGGCTGTCCCTGGATGGACGCCACCAGCTCCTCGCAGCTCTGGAACCGATCGGCCGGGTCCTTCATGAGCATGCGCTTGATGACCTCGAAGATGCGCCGCTCGTCCGCCGTGATGAGCGAGGGGGTGGGGATCGGCTCCGTGATATGTTTGTACCCGATGGAGAAGCTGTCCTCCCCGTCATACGGCACCGTGCCGGTCAGGCACTGGTACGCGACGATGCCGAGGCTGTAGATGTCGCTGCGTCCGTCGATGCTCTGGGCGCGCGCCTGCTCCGGACTCATGTAATGCGGAGTCCCGATGGACATCCCCGTCCCCGTGAGCTTCTGACCCGACGCCGCCTTGGCGATGCCGAAGTCGGTCAGCACACACTGGCCGAATTCGTCGAACATGATGTTGTCGGGCTTGATGTCGCGGTGGACGATACCGCGCTGAGCCGCGTAGCCCAGGGCGCTTCCGGCCTCCACCAGCAACCGGCGGATCTCAGGAGGGGTCAGCTTTTTCCGCTCCGCGACGACGGTCGATAGGGAGCCGCCCCGCAGGTACTTCATGACGAAATAGATGACCCGCCCCGAGCGGCCCACCCGGTAGATCGAGATGATGTTGGGGTGCTCGAGCTGGGCGGCCGTGCGCGCCTCGCGCTGGAAGCGCTCCACGAACTCGGCGTCGAAAGCCAGCGAGAACGGCAGGACCTTGATGGCCACCTCGCGCTCGAGCTGGCGGTCGCGGGCCCGGTACACCATCGCCATGCCGCCTCGCCCGAGCTCCTCGAGGATGTCGTACTCGGCCGCGAGCGCCTCGCGCACGAGATCGGTCTCATGCAGCGCCCCGGTGGCGATTGCGTGGACCGGGGTGGTGGCCATGAGATCGAGACCGCAGGAGGGACAGAACTTGGATTTTCCGGTGATCTCGCTTCCGCAGCGGGAGCAGAA
This sequence comes from Gemmatimonadales bacterium, assembly GCA_045803515.1. GTDB lineage: Bacteria > Gemmatimonadota > Gemmatimonadetes > Gemmatimonadales > GWC2-71-9 > CAVVWJ01. The sequence goes on along the minus strand of JBJMOX010000178.1, from coordinate 11,867 downwards.
CATGGGGGCAAGCTACCCTTCCAGCCTAGGGAGTCAAGCGGATCCGCCGCGTATCGCGAGAGCCGTTGCGGACGGCACGAGCATCCAGGAGGTGATCGCGTCCCGTCCCCCGGGAGAAGTCTGGCACGGCCCATGCAAATCGCGCTCCGAGCACCTCCGTCGGTGCCATACTCATCGTCCAATCGCCCCCAGCGTTGCAGTGGAGATCCCGTGGTACCGTATCACACGATCGCCTTCAGCCAGCAGAAGCTCCGGGCCGCGCTCCGACGCGCCGCGGGTCAGGAACCCGCCTTCACCTACGGGTTCGTGGTCCATTCCCGTCGCTACAGCGACCGTCCCACGCTGGGACTGATCACCCTGCACGGGGAGAGCCTCGCCCTGAATGAGCGTTTGCTCCGGTCCCTTGATGGAGCTTCGCTCTGGCTGTTCGGGCACGCCCGGATCACCCTGGGAGCCGGCAACCCGATCGAATCCGCCGAGGGGGGCCGGGCCGATCCGGCCGACCATCCGCTCTCGTCGCTGCTGATGCACATCGCGACTTTCGACACCACCACCGGGATCACCCAGCATCTGGTCCAGGTCGAGGCGCTGGTCAAAGCGGAGACGCTGGTTCAGCCCCTGCTGGTGCTGACCCATGCCCGGCCCGCAGCCTGGCCCCTGTGAGACGCTGCTCACCCGGCCTTTGAGACTCGACCCCCTTTGGAGATTCCAAGGGGGGTCGAATGTTTCCGAACGTCACGCCGCTCCGAACCGTTCCCGCCGCGCTAGTCCGCCACCACCTGAAACTCCTGCTCTCGCTGGTCCTTGCGACCCGCGCCGTCGGTGAGCAGCACCTCGAGCTTGTAGTTGCCCGGCTTGAGCCCCTCGAGCTTGAGCGTACGGTGCGCCGACTCGACCAGGGCGGTGGCGTGCGCATCGAACTTGAGGCTCAGCGCGGCCGAGCCGCCGCCGAAGATCTTCTTGAACAGTCCCCCGCCCCCGCCCTGCCGCCGCACCGCCACTCGGACGGTGTAGGGGCTGCCGCTCTCCAGGCCCTGGACCTCGTAGTACAGCTCCATGTCCTCCGAGCGCTTGAAGGTGTGGAGCGGGTTGAACATGACCGTATCATCCGGGGTGCGGCGCCAGAGCAGGTTGCTCGACCTGCTGCCGAGCACCAGGTCGCTCAGGGCGATCGTGCTGGCAGTCGGCTGGCCGATGCGAACGGTATCGCGCGGGAGGACGACCCCCGACTCCTCTCCCTGCTGGACGGCGAGGCGATACTCGAACTGCCCCGGGGGCACCGGCACCGAGACCCGGCCGACCAGATGCTCGCCCGATGGCACCGGTGCCGGAGCGACGAAATGCCGGGTGGAGTCGAGCGACGCGACGACCCGGCCGACCCGGTCGGTCGCGACGAAGCGCACCCGCACCGAGTAGAGGTAGCCGCGGGTCACGGTCACCGGCTCCAGGCTGCTCCCGGGGATGGCATACGCGACCTGGAGCTCGTTGCCGGTGGAGTCGTGTCCCACCGCCAGCACCTCGGAATGCACCTTGAGCTCGGACGGAAAGCGGAGCTCGTAACTGTCCGTCGTGGTCCCCTGCTTGATACTCTCCTGGCCGACGCGCCGCTCTTCCGTCTGGTAGCGGCTGCTCCCGATCTCTCCGGCGTTCTCCAGCCGCTGGTAGATGGGCGAGAGCTGCTCGCGTGAGACCATGAGCTGCTCGGCCATCGGATTCCGATCGATCCGCTCGGCGCGGAGCGCGATGGCGTTGCTGAAGCCGAGCACGTCGAACAGGCTCTCGACCAGCTTGAAGTCCTGGACGTCTTCGCGGGCCACGAAGTGGAAGATCAGGTCGCCCTCGGGGCGGCTGTAGCGCCATGACTCGTTGGGCTCTAGACCCGGGGCCGCGTAGGTGGCCCGGGTGGTGGGCTCCCCGTGACGGATGTAGATCACCCCGCGGTCGTCGAAGTCGCGGCTGCCGGAGCGGTAGCGCTCGACGATGTCGTAGTGGCGGTTGAGCGCGGTGAGCTGGAAGTTCTTGCGGGCATAGAAGAGCCGCCGGTAGTGCTCCCGAAGCCGCTCGCCGTCCGAGCGGAGCTCGCTCCGGTCACGCTGAGACCAGAACTGCTTGAGGTAGGCGACTCGCTGCGCTCCGTGCACCTGGTCGAACTCGTGGAGCACGCTGTCGGTCGCGATGGTCGCGAGGTCGGCCCGATAGCCGGCGACCCCGGCCGAGTCGTCGCTTCCGGCGCCTTCGTAGTAGGGCGCCGCGCCGTCGAAGCGTCCCAGCAGGAACAGCGTCCGGGCGATCTCCAGCTGGCCCAGGCTCCGGTTGCCCGCACGGGCCAGGTAGCCCTGGAAGGCGGCGAGCGCCGAATCCCCGTCGCCCACCTCGCGCTCGACGCGCCCGCGGGCCAGGAGCACCTCGGCATCCGTGCTGGCCGGGGTCGAGGCGGCGCGCCGCAAGGCGTCCAGCGCCACCCCGAGCTTGATGTTCACCCGCTGGCGAAGGGCCGTGTTCGCCAGGTCGACCAATCCGCGAACGAATCCGGGATCGACCTCCGCCGACTTGGCCAGCGCCATGGCCGAGCGAGTGAGGGCGTCCTTGCCAAGCATAGTCTTGAGGCCGGTGACAAAAGAGATCTGGGAGTCGCCCACACCGTATTCGGCCAGCCCCATGCCATACCAGGAGTAGGGCCAGTCGGGCCGCAGATCGATGGCCCACTGGAACTCGGAGGCGGCGTCATCGTAATGGGCCTGGCCGCCCAGATCTCCCAGGCGGAGCGAGAGGAACCCCAGGCGGAGATGACCCACGGCATTGTTCCGATCGGTCTTCACCACCTCGATCATCCGCTTCTCCAGTCCGAGCAGTCCGGCGGAGTCGGCGGTGCCGGCAATGGAATCTCGAAAGCGTTCCAGGCCGATGCGATCAGCGGGCGTCTGGGCGCGCAGCCCGGCAGGCGCCGCGGTCCAGGCCAGTATCGCGACCAGCGGAGGGAGACAGGTCCGGCTGAGACCGGAGAGGAGGCGCCGGGCGATCGGATGGTGAGGCAGGTGCAGGGTGACGACCATCAATTGAACCCTCGAACGAACATTGCAGCCGGGTACCATCTCGCCGGGGCGGCACCCTCGGGCGACAAGGCGGGAAACTGCTCTAGGAGACGACGGGGCGATCCCACCCGCCACATGGCGCTACTCCTCGCGGGCACGCTGCCGGAGGAAATTCCGGATGCCGTCGAACACCGCCAGCGCGTACAACTGTTGGCCACGCGGATCGCGGAGTGCGGCCTCCTGATCGGGGAGGATCATGAACAGTCCCTCGGTGAGCACGGAGGGCATCCAGGTGCCGCGGACCAGCGCGAGGTCCCCCCGACCGATCCCCAGGTCCCGCAGTCCCAGTCGCCGGACCAGCTCGGCCTGGACCGCGCGGGCCAGCGGGACACTCCGGGACTGATTGTAATACACGCTGGTGCCGTTGTTGAGAAAGGGATTGATGCCGTCGGGGAGCGCATTGTTGTGGATCGAGACGAGCAGCTCCGCACCGCCGCGCTCGGCATCCTTGACCCGGGGCCAGAGATCGACGGGTGTATCGGTCGTCCGAGTCATGAGCACGCGCGCGCCCGCCGCCGTCAGCAGGGCGCGGAGCCGCTCCGCGACCGCGAGGTTGGCCACGGCCTCGCGGAAACCGGTCGGTCCGGTGGCGCCCGCGGGTGGGTGTCCCGGATCGATGGCGATGAGCCGGCCCTTGAGCGGATCGTCCTGGTCGATGGAGGGCGGGCGGCGTACGTCGAGCAGAAGGTCGCTGCTCTCCCAGTGCGCCCGGTATCCCCAGAGCGGCCGGGCGAGCTCGAGCGTGAGCGTCACCTCGTCCGCGGCGGGCTGCTGCCAGGTCATGCGGCGGATCAGCGAATCCGAGGGGCCGTAGCGCATCCAGTTCACATCGCCGACCGTGCCGTACAGATGGAGCACCAGGGTGCGGTCGTTCTCGATCAGCTCGAACGGCACCTGCTGGGTGACCGGCACCCGGAGCGTCACCCTATCGGTCTGGGATGTCAGTCGCACCGATCCCACGGTGCCGAGCGGCACCGGTAATCCGCTCGGAAGCGGGCGCGCGTCAACCGAAGGAACCCAGGCGTCGGACCCGGCGGAAAGACGAATCCGAAGCTCATCGTCGTGCCGTCCGATCACCTGCGCCCGGGTCCCGGTCGGAAAGAACCAGTGATAGGTGCCTCCCGGGAGTGCCCGGCCCACCGTCAGGCTGTCGCTGGATCCCAAGCCCGCTGTGTCGTCATCGAACCGGACGACGACCGGGAGCGTATCGAGCAGGGCTACCTGCAGCGGCCATCGCGCCCGTACGGTATCGCTGCCCACGATGGCCTCGACCGTGGGCCACGCGGAGTCCGGCGGCTGGGTGGTCGGACCGGCCACCGGGCAAGCCGGCTGCCGGCCACAGTGCCCGGCGGCGATTGCCAGCACACGGGAGAGGAATGGATCCTTGGGAAGGACCGGTCCGGGATCCGGCCCTAGCGCCTTGCCGCGAAGGAGTCCAACGTAGCGGTCGCGCTGGAGCGGGGTCTTCAGCTTGCTGGTGTCCCGGTCGAAGACGCGTACCGCCGTGGGCACCTCCTCCGGCTGAGGCAGCGCGCTGAGCGGGACGATGCTGCCGTCGGGCAGGCGGAGCCGCACCAGCGCGCCCTCCACCGCGGACGCGGTCAGGCTCAGATACTCGTCTCGCGAGGTCCAGATCTGTCCGCTGGGTGCGAGGGAGAGCGTATCGAGCCAGGCCGCTCCCGCGCTCACCCGGCCCCGATCGGGGAGGAGTCGGCGAACCGGGTAGATCAGGCGCGTGGAATCAGTCGAGGTGCGGGCGTCGAGCTGGAACTGCATCACGCTGTCGTTGGGAAAGGGCAGCCATGCCAGCCAGGCACCATCGGGCCACACGTGAACCGGTGTGCCGTTGATCGTGAGTCGGGCATCGCCGGTACCCGCGGTGCCCAGCAGAAAGCTCGAGTCGCGCACCTCCACGAGGGCATCAGGGGGAGGATACAGCACCCGCAGATTCAACGCCCCATGCACCTGGGGAACCGGGGGCAAGGTGGCCGAAGTCCGCGCGGAGTCGGCCGCGGCGCGAGGGGCCGCGGGGGGCTGCTTCGGTTCCACCGGAGCGGTCCGCCGAGGAGCGCAGGCGGTCGCCAGGGCCAGGAGCACGACCCCATGCCGGCATGAATTGGCAACCATGGCTGCAAGGTACACGTTGACTTTGACTTACGCCAAATGGAAGTTGACGCTCCTCGGAGCGGTCTCTAGATTCTGACACCCTTGCACCGAGCGGACCCCCAGGAAGGATGTCGCGAGTGACTCTCGCCGCTGCTGCTGCTTGCGCATGACGCGAGCTCCTGTCCGGGCCTCCGTCTTCGGCAAGACTGACCTCGGGCGCTCCAGGGAGCACAACGAGGACACCTTTCTCGTCGCCGACCTCAGCACGGGTAACGCGAGCCTGCAGCCGGAGGTCCGCCAGCACGAGATCGGTCCCAGAGGGTCGCTCTTCATGGTGGCGGACGGCATGGGCGGCGCGGCCGCAGGCGAGCTTGCCAGCGCGATGGCCGCGGATCTGATCTATCGTCATCTCGCCACCGCCTGGGCCCGGGACGCCGACGCCACCGCGGAGCGCTTCGCCTTCCGGATGAAGGAGGCGGTCGAGCTCGCCAACGAGCAGATTTATGGCTATGCCCGGGAGCATCCCGAGGTGCGGGGGATGGGGACGACCGTTACCGCCGCGGGCGTGTTCGGCGAGGATCTCTATGTCGCACAGATCGGCGACAGCCGAGGCTACCTGGTCCGGGGTGGCGAGGCGATCCAGTTGACCAAGGACCAGTCGCTGATGCAGCGGCTGGTGGACGCGGGCGAATTGACCGAGGAGGAAGCCGAGCAGAGCGAGCGGCGCAATATCATCCTGCAGGCGCTCGGCCCCGACCCGCGGGTCCGGGTGGACCTCACCCACCAGATCCTCCGCCGCGGCGACACCCTCATTCTCTGCTCCGACGGACTCTCCGGCTCGGTCAAGCGCGAGGAGTTCGCCCAGGTGGCCTTGGAGCACAAGGACCTGCCCTCGCTCTGCTCCAAGCTCATCGACCTGGCCAATGAGCGGGGCGGCCCGGACAACATCACGGTGGTCGCGGCGCGGTTCGAGGGCGAGGGGCTGCCCGAGCCGAATGAGAGCGAGGGCGTCGGGTACCGGGTCTACCACTTGAGCGAGCCCGAGGAGACCGCCGAATCGAGCGTGCAGGAGTTGGCCCAACCGGTGCCGGCCCCGACGGCCGCCGAGGCGCCCCCGAGCCCGCCAAGCTCGGGTGGCGGTCGGACCCGGGAGATCGTCGCCCTGGTGGCGCTCCTCTGTCTGCTCGCGGCACTGCTGGCGTTCTGGCTTTGACCTCGCCCCTTGCCGCAGGCTGACCACTCGGCTTCCCCGGCGGTCCAGGGCCCTCTCCGGGTTCGGCTGGCCTGGCTCGCCGCCCTCTCCTTTGCCTCGGGCTTCCCCTTCGGGCTGGTCAACGAGACCCTCCCCGTCTACCTGCGCACTCATGGGGCGAGCCTGGTCGATATCGGCCTGGTGAGCGCCCTCAGCTTTCCCTGGACGTTCAAGTTCGTCTGGTCGCCATTGGTGGACCGGATGGGCACCCGGCGGCAGTGGATCGCGGCGTGCCTGGCCGGCCTCACGCTGCTCTCGCTGCTCTTCAGCCGGATGGATTACGAAGCGCTGATGCAGCCCGTCTGGCACCCGCTCGGGCAACTCGGCGGCGCCGCCGCGCTGGTCTCCCGACCATTCTGGATCGCGCTTCTTCTCATCGTGTTCCTCTCGGCGACGCAGGACATCGCGATCGACGCCTACACCATCGAGGCCACCACCACGTCGGAGCTCGGGGTGGCCAACTCGGTGCGCATCGCCGCCTACCGGATCGCGATGTTCATCGCGGGCGGTCTGCTGATCTGGCTCGCCGGCCGGGCGAGCTGGGCCACGTCCTTCGAGACGGGGACGGTGCTGGTCGCGGGACTCACGCTGCTGGCGCTCCTGCTGCCCACCGCGCCCCGTTCACCCGGTCCGCCGGTGGCCATCTGGGAGCCGCTGCGCGCGTTGCTGCGGAGGCCGGGCATCTGGGCGGTGGCGCTCTTCGCCATGCTGTTCAAGCTCGACATCTACGCCATGGACCCGATGACCCGGCCGTTCTGGGTGGACCGCGGCTTCACCCTGGAGGAGATCGGCGCGATCCTGACCACCGGTCGGATCCTGGCGACGGTCGCCGGTGCCGTGATCGGCGGGGTGCTCACCACCCGATGGGGGATCTTCCGGGCGCTCTGGGTGCTGGGACTGGTGCAGGCGCTCTCCAGTCTCGGCTACGCGGGGGCCGCGATCGCGGCGCCGTCCAAGCCGCTGCTCGCCGGCGTGGCCCTGTTCGAGAACTTTGCCCACGGGCTGGGCACCTCGGCGTTCGTCGCTTTTCTCATGTCGGTGTGCGAGCGGCGCTATGCCGCGACCCAGTACGCGGTGCTGTCCGCGCTGCTCGCGCTGGGTCGCACGGTGGCAGGCGCCGCGTCAGGCGCGCTGGCCGAGCACCTGGGATACGGCCACTACTTCCTGGTGACTTTTCTTCTGGGTCTGCCGGCGTTCGCGCTGCTTCCCGCCATCCGGAACGCGGCCGCGCACGACTGATTCGCGATGTCGGAGTCAGACGATCCGGCGCCTGAGCCAGCGCGCCACCGCTTCCTGCATCAGGCGCTGGCGATGCCAGGCAAGGAGCACCGGTGCGTCGCTGGGGAGCTCTTCCATCAGGCGAGGGTGCCCGAAGAGCACGATGAGATCGGCGTCGGATGCGGAGTTGGCCAGCGCGTCGCGCGCGGCCGGCCCGAAGCCCGACCGCCCTTTCCAGGCGCGCGGCTCGGCGAACGCGAGCACGACCCGCGCGCCACCGGTGTAGCGGCCCACCAGCTTTTCCCCGAGAGCGCGCTGGGTCCAGTCGCTGGGGCCTGGCGGATAGGGGCCGCCCAGGTCGTCGTCGACCACGACCACGTCCAGCGGTCCCGCCAGCCGGGTGACGCTCCCCCGCAGCATCCCCTGCTCCAGCAGTGCGTCCGCCAGGGCCTCGGCCGAGTCGAACGGCCCCCGGGTGACCGGCGGTGTGGCGCTGCTGGCAGCCGTCACGGCGCGGTCGTATCGCTCCAGCGACACGCGCAGACGCTGCTCGGTAACGGCGCCGCTCGCGAGGGCCTGGAGCAGCGCGTCGCGGACCCGGCGAGCGTCGTTGGGATAGAGCAGCAGGTCCACGCCGGCCTGAATCGCTTCCACCGCGGCATCCGACTCCCGGCGGCCCACCAGCGCCCCATCCATGATGAGCGCATCGGTCACCACCAGGCCATCGAAGCCGAGCCGCTCGCGGAGGTCTCCCAGAATGGCCGGCGAAATCGTGGCGGGAAGACCGGAAGGGTCCAGCGCCGGGTAGGCGACGTGGGCCGTCATGACCGACGCGACGCCACACTCGATCGCGACGCCGAACGGCAGCAGATCGCTGGCCCGAAGGGTGTCCGCGGCTTCCGGGACGACGGGGAGCGCCACGTGCGAGTCGACCTCCGTCCGTCCATGCCCGGGAAAGTGTTTGGCGCAGGCGAGCGCGCCGGCGTCCTGGCAGCCTTCGATCCAGCTCCGCACGAAGGTGGCGACCCGGCTCGGATCGGCGCCGAAGGCGCGGGTCTGGACGATCGGGTTCTCCGGCAGCACGTCGAGATCGGCCACCGGGGCAAAGACCCAGTTGATCCCGACCGCTCGGGCCTCCTGCGCCGTCACGGCGCCGGCCCAGCGCACCACCGCGGCATCCTCCAGCGAAGCGAGCGCGGCCGGCGGTGGGAACTCGGTCAGTCCCTCGACCTGCTGACCAGCTCCCCGCTCGAGGTCCGAGGCGATGAGCAATGGGCGCCCCGCCCGCCGAAGCAGGTCGGTTGTCAGCCGGCGGACGGCCTCCACGGTCCCACCAAAAACGATGAAGCCCCCGACGCCAAGCGCCAGAGCGTCGGCGATGGTGGCCGCCTCGTGGGCGAAGCCGCCATCCGGCCGCCAGCGGAGCGCGGGCATGATGAGCCGGGCCGGCTCGAGCGGCCGCGCGGTAGTCACGCCGGCGTCACCGTGCCGAGCACGCGGGGGCCGGCCGCACCGGTGGCGGACGGCACGTTGCCCGGTTGGCCATGGAGCGTCAGGTAGCCGAGCAGGGCGAACGCCACCGCCTCCTTGGCGTCGCCGGGAAAGAAGAGATCGCTGAAGCGGAGCAGCGGGTGACGGCCGGGCAGCGCCGCGAGGTGCCGCTCGAGCGCCGCCATGAGACCGGGGTGATGACACCCGCCACCCGATGCCACCACCTCCGCGTCGCCCGGGAGCCAGCGGCCGACTGCCTGGGCCACCGTGCGCGCGGTGAGCTCGACCGCGGTGGCCACTCCGTCGGCCCCGGGCACTCGGGCGGAGAGCACCTGGGCGTAGGCGTCGCCGAACCGCTCGCGGCCCGTGCTCTTGGGCGGCGGCGTCGCGAAGAACGGATCGGCCAGGAGCTCGGCGAGCATCGGCTCGTTGGGGTGGCCGGCGGCGGCGATATGACCGTCGCGATCGAAGGAGCGACGTCCATCCACCAGGCGGGCGAGGGCATCGATCACTGCGACACCGGGGCCGGTATCGAAGGCGAGCACGCCGGCCTCCTCCGACCGGCGGGGAACGTACGTGAGGTTGGCCATCCCGCCGATGTTGAGCAGAATGCGGGGCATCTCGGACGACGCGAAGAGCAGCACATCGGCCATGGGCACCAGCGGGGCCCCCTGCCCGCCCGCGGCGACGTCGCGCGCGCGGAACCCGCTCACCACGCGAACGCCGAATCGCTCGGCGAGCACCGCCGGCTCGCCCAGCTGCCAGGAGACGCTGGGCGGCTGGTGCCAGATCGTCTGCCCGGGGAAGGCGATCACATCGAGCTCGGAGGCGGGCACCCGGGCCTGCACCAGCAACGCCTCGACCGCCTCCGCCGCCCACTCCGCGAGACGCACGTGCAGTCGGGCGAGGAGCGGCGTGTCGCCGCCCGCCAGGCCGCTCCGGATTTCCGCCCGCTCGTCGTCGCTGTATGGCCGAGTCAGGAAGTCCAGCAGCTTGGCGTGGGTGGGCCCTTCCAGCCGCACCAGCGCGGCGTCGACGCCGTCCAGCGACGTACCCGACATGAGGCCCACTACCAGGGTGGGGCGCTCGGTCATGCGGACACCGGCGGCGGATCGCCGACCACCACGCGCAGCCGGCCGGCGTGCTCGGCGAGGAGACGCTCGGCCTCCTCGCGGGAGACGCCGCGCCGGGCCATGACGATCGCCGTCTTGACGCTGCCGTCGGCGCCCTCCAGCACGGCGCGGGCGGCGTCGCGCGGGAGACCGGTGGTCTCCATGACGATCCGCTGGCTCCGGTCCACCAGCTTGTCGTTCCAGGCGCGCAGGTCCACCATGAGGTTGCCGTAGATCTTGCCCAGGCGAATCATCGCGCCCGTGGTGAGCGTATTGAGCACCAGCTTGGTGGCGGTGCCCGCTTTCATACGGGTGGATCCGGTCACGATCTCCGGGCCGACCAGCACCGTGATGCACACGTCGCAGGTCTCGGTCAGCAGCTTGGGCGGCGGCGAGCAGGAGACCAGCGCCGTTCGGGCGCCCAGGGTCTGCGCGCGGGAGAGCGCCGCCCGGACGTACGGGGTGGTGCCGCTCGCCGCGATCCCGACGACCACGTCGCTGACGCCCACCCGGCGGGCGTCCATCTCGCCGATCCCGGCGTTGACGTCGTCCTCCGCGCCCTCGATCGAGCGGATGAGCGCCGGCAAACCGCCCGCGATGATGCCGACCACCATCTCGGGCGGCGTGCCGAAGGTCGGTGGACACTCGGCCGCGTCCAGCACGCCCAGACGGCCGCTGGTGCCGGCGCCGACATAGAGGAGCCGCCCTCCCGCCCGGAAGGCCGCCTCGATCAGATCAATGGTCCGCGCGATCTCCACCCGCGCCTGGGCCACCGCGGTGGGAACCGTGGCGTCTTCGGCGCCGATGAGATCGACGATCTCCAGGGCGGAAGCGATATCGATCGTTGAGCTGCGGGGATTGCGCCGTTCGGTCAGGCGCGGATCGAGGTAGTCGTCAGCCACGCGATCTTCGAATGGGAGTATGCGGGCGCGTACCTGCGCTAAATTAGAGGCCGACCGTCGCCCGGGGCAACCTCCCGGATTCACCGATCCCCCTTCACGAGGCTCACGTGCGAATCGAGCGCATTCTGCCGGCCGTCGGGTTGGTCCTGTCGCTTGCCTGTGCCCATCGCGCCGGAAGCCCGGCGGAGACGGGCCTCCGGCCCGAGTGGCGCTTTGCCGGCAAGGCGGGCGTGGTCGAGAGCCCGGCGGCGATGGTGGTCTCGGGAAGCCCGCTCGCGAGCGAGGTGGGCCGGGAGATCCTCCGCGCCGGAGGGAACGCGGTGGACGCCGCCGTGGCGGTGGGGTACGCTCTCGCCGTGGTGCACCCCGAAGCCGGCAACCTGGGCGGGGGCGGCTTCATGGTGATCCGCCAGCACGAGGGCACCGTGCAGACGCTCGACTACCGGGAGACGGCGCCCGCGCGCGCCACCCGGGACATGTACCTCGACGCCAGCGGTGAGCCGACCGACCGGAGTCTCACCGGGGCGCTTGCCGCCGGCGTGCCCGGCGCGGTGGCGGGGCTGACCGAAGCCCACCACCGGTACGGACGCCTGCCGCTCTCCCGCCTGCTCGAGCCCGCCATCCGGCTCGCGCGGGACGGGTTCCCGGTGGACCAGTACCGGAGCGAGTCGATCCGCGGGGACAGCGCTCGTCT
>JBJMOX010000177.1:0-19615 GCA_045803515.1 Gemmatimonadales bacterium | reverse complement strand
GTGCAACGACGGCACGGTTCAGACAGGCAAGACCAAGACGACCGCGTGCGCCGATCACGGTGGCGTGAAGAACTGACGCTATCGATGTTGAAACACCGACCGGCTCTGTATCTCGGCGTGGCGTCGATCTTCGTCGCCCAGGCCGCCGGAGTGGAGCTCACGGTGGGTCAGCAGCTGGTCATGATGCTGACTCTCCTCATCACCAGCAAAGGGATCGCCGCGGTGCCTCGGGCATCGCTGGTGGTGCTCTCCGGGACCCTCACCGCCTTCGGGCTGCCGCTCGAGGGCGTGGCGGTGATTCTCGGGGTCGACGAGCTGATGGACATGGCGCGCACGATGGTCAACCTGGTCGGCAACTGCCTCGCGACGGCTGTGATGGCCAGATGGGAAGGGGAGCTCCGCGAGGAGACGCCGGTGGCAACCGTCGCTCCCGCCACCGCAATGGCGGCGCCCGCACGTTCGGATGCCTAGTGAAACCACAACCGGTGATCCTACGTGTTGCTTCCGTGGATTCCGTGTGTCCGTGGTGAATCCGTCGACCAACCTCTCTACTCCGATCTCTATGACCAGCTGGCAAGCGCCCCGACCTTGGTTCACACTCGGCGTCACCCTTCTCTCTCTGGCCGGCCCGACCATGGCGCAGCAGGCGGCGCCAGCCGCCCGCTCCGCCCCCCTGACCAACCTCCGATACGAGATCGCCTACGACTCCGCCGCGGCGCAGCATCGAAGCATCGCGGTGACGATGAATTTCGACGTGGCCGGACCTGGTCTGGTGCTGCTCTCGCTGCCTGCATGGACCCCGGGAGCGTACGAGCTCAGCTTCTTCGCCCGCTGGGTGTCGGACTTCTCCGCCACGGCGGGCGAGAAGCCGCTGGCCTGGGACAAGCTGGACTACGACACCTGGCGGGTGCAGCCCGGGGGCGCCCGCTCACTCACGATCAAGTTCGCCTACCTGGCCGATACGCTCGACAACGCGATGGCGTGGGGCCGGCCCGACTTCCTCCTGTTCAACGGCACCAATGTGCTGCCCTACCCGGAGGGACGCGGCACCGACTTCGCGGCCACCGTCACTGTGAGGACCCAGCCCGGCTGGGTCGTGGCCACCGGCATGGAGCCCACGGCCCAGCCCGGCACCTACCGGGAGGGGAACTATCACGACCTGGTGGACAAACCGTTCTTCGTGGGCCGGATGGATTACGACAGCATGCAGGTCGCCGGGGCGTGGACTCGACTGGCCACTTATCCAGCCGGGGCACTCACGGGTACCGCGCGGGCCCAGTTCTGGGACCAGGTCGGCAAGGCGATTCCGGCGGAAGCCGCCGTGTTCGGAGAGACCCCGTGGAAGAGCTACAACATCATGGCGATCTTCGACTCCAGCTTCGGCGGGGGAAGCGCGTTGGAGCATACCAACTCCCACGTGGGGATCTACACCACCCAGCTCATCGGCAACCCGGTGCTCGCGTCCATCACGGCCCACGAGATCTTCCACGCCTGGAACGTGAAGCGACTGCGGCCGGCGGACATGGTCCCCTACCGCTACGATCGCTCGGAGCCGACGCCCTGGCTCTGGGTCAGCGAAGGGATCACCGACTATTACGCCGACCTGGCCCTCGCGCGGGGCGGGATCGTGACACCCGAGCAGTTCATGAACGTCACGGCGGGGAAGATCGGCACCGTGGCCGACTCTCCCCCGACCGCGCTGGAGGACGCCTCACTCTCGACCTGGATCCACCCCACCGACGGCACGCAGTACATCTACTATCCCAAGGGCTCCCTGGCGGGACTCATGCTGGACATCCTGATCCGTGACGCCAGCGACAATCGTCGCTCGCTCGACGACGTGATGCGCGGGCTCTACCGGACGACGTACAAGCAGGGGCGCGGCTTCACGGCCGCGGACTGGTGGCGGGCGGTGAGCACCGCGGCCGGCGGCAAGAGCTTCACCGACTTCAACGCGAAGTACGTCGACGGCCGGGAGCCCTTGCCCTGGGACCAGGTGCTTCCGCTCGCGGGCATGCGCCAGACGAGAGATACGATCCGCGAGCCGCGCGTGGGAATCTCCGCGGGGGGTGACTCGGGCAAGGCAATCATCATCAAGCAGGTGCAGCCAGGCAGCGCGGCCGCCGAAGCCGGCGTGCAGGTGGGTGACGAGCTCCTCGCCTTGGGGGACCTCTCGGTCACCGGTCCCGATTTCGGGCCGGCCTTCCGGAAGCGCTTCGCCTCCGCCGACAGCCAGCCGCTTCCGATCAAGGTTCGCAGGGGCACGGACACGCTGACGCTCACTGGCAAGGTGCGCCTGGTGGCGCGGGTGGAGAGCCGGATCGAGGCGGACCCCAACGCCCCCGAGAAGGCGGTGCGGATCCGGGAAGGTATCCTGACGGGAAAGACCGGCTCGTAACCTGCCTAGCTCCCTCCGAAAAGGCCGGCCAGCTCGTCCGGGAGAAGATCGCGCGGCCGGTCCATGAGCCCGGTAAGCCAGGCCGCGCGACCGAGCACCGACGGGGCCGTCGCTCCCCGCTCCCGCAGCACGCGCACGCCGGTATCACCCGCCGCCTTGCTCAGCTTCTCGCCTGAGACCTTCCGAATCAGGTGATGGTGGAGGAAGACCGGCGGCGTCGTCCGACCGAGCAGCCGTCCGAGCCGCAGCTGCCGCCCGGTGGAGCTCAGCAGGTCCTCGCCACGAATGACCAGGTCGACCCCATGGCGAAGATCGTCCACCACGACGGCGAACTGGTAGGTCCAGTTGCCCAGGCGGTCGCGCAGCAGAAGGTCGCCACACTGCTCCGCAGGCTGCTGACGCTGCTCCCCGAGCCGCGCATCGAGAAAGCGCTCCTCCCCTGGGTCGAACCTGACCCGGACGCCCCGGCCCGGTGCGGGCGCCAGCCCCCGATCGCGGCAGCGGCCCGGATACGGCGTTTCCTCATCGAATATGTCACCCGCGTCCACGGCGATGTCCTTGCGGGAACAGTCGCAGACGAACACGCGCGCCTCGCTGCCGAGTCGTGACAGCGCGGAGGCGTAGATCTCGCCACAATCGCTCTGCCGCCAGGTCGAGGCGCCCGCCCGCAGCTCCTCGGCGTGTCCCTGGTCCGGCTCGAGACCCAGCCAGGCGAGGTCGTCGAGGAGAGCGGCCTCATATGGGGGACGGCACCGGCCGCGGTCGTGGTCTTCCAGGCGCAGCAGCACCCGTCCGCCCAGGGCCCGGGCGATGCCCCAGACCCAGATCGCATTGGCCACATGCCCCAGGTGCAGGTAGCCGGTCGGGCTCGGCGCGAACCGGGTGAGCGGGGAGGAGGGCAGGCGTCGCGCAAGCGCGTGGAGATCGAGTGGATGCATCGGGAGTGGTGACAGGCATGCCGCTGCGCGATGTTTCAGCCATGACCATCCGTGAAGTCACCGTCACCAGCCTGGGCGATCTCATCGCCGAGGTTACGCCCACAGAGCCGGACCCTGCGACCGGGCGGCGCCGCGGCAGCGGCATCTACTGCGGCGGCGAAGACGCCTCCCTGCCGCTGCTCACCAGCCTCGACCAGCTCGGCGGGACCTCCCGGCCCCACAGCAAAGCGGACCTGGAAGAGCACATTCTGCGGAACTTCATCCGCTACTCCCGCCCCTACTTCGCCACTCCGCCGGTCAACGACTGGGAGGTGCTGGTGGCCGCCCAGCACCACGGACTGCCCACCCGGCTGCTGGACTGGACCTACTCCCCCATGGTCGCGGCGCACTTCGCCACAGTGAACACCGCGGCGGGAACCGACCGGGCGATCTGGCGGCTCGATTGGAAGCAGGTCCACCGCCACTTCGGCCTTCCCGAGCTGGCGCTGCTGATACAGGATCTCGCGGGCATGTTCGGCCAGGAGCGACCGTTCACGCCCTGGTCGCTGTTCGCCTCGGGCAGCCGGGAGCAGCGGCCGTTCGCCTGCATGCTGGAGCCACCCTCGCTGGACGCCCGCATCGTGGCGCAGTCAGCCACCTTCACCCTCTGCTCGGACAAGCGGCAGCCGTTCGACCGCTTCCTGGAGCAGAACGGGCTGGGACAGGCACTCACCAAGTTCGTGATCCCCGCGGGCGATGCGGCGCGGCTTCGCGACCAGCTCGATCTGGTGAGCGTGGACGAGCGGCGGCTCTTCCCCGACCTCGACGGCGTCGCGGCTCACCTCAGGCGCTATTACTCCTGAGTCGGGCGCCGGCGTCCGATCAGCTTCACGGCCACCTGCTGGTCCACATTCTCCGTGCGCGTCAGCAGCCAGTCATAGCCGTTGCGCGGAGCAAAGATGGGGTGCACGGTGACGAAATTCCCTGCCTGCCACGACCCCGTGGTCGCGCGATCGGAGATGTCCACCTCCCAAAGGCTCCCGTCCTCCAGGGTCAGATAGCGGCCGTCGTCGGCCACGGCACGTACGTCGAAGCCGAGCGGGGCCCGGAGGGCGCCACACGCCCAGTCGGAGAGGCAGGAGGTCGGGCCGGCCGTCGCGGTTTCCTGGCTCAAGAGGGGACGGAGCGGCGCGGCGAGCAGCAGCAGAACGAGGAGAGCGGGGCTGGCGGACTGCATCGGGGTACCCTCGATGGGGGACCCTTGGAGGATACACCGTCCCGGCGTTTCAGTGGAGCGGTGGGATCTCGGGGAGGGGTACGCCGTCCAGCGGCTCGGGCAGCCGGAGACCCAGGAGAGCGGCCAGGGTTGGCGCGATGTCCACCGTGCGTACCGGGCGATGAACGACCCCGGGGCGGATGCCCCGGCCGAGGAAGGCGATCGGCACCTCGATGTCGGCGGGAGCGGTGCTTCCGTGCTCGGCGATGAGCTGATCCGGAGGCGACCAGACGAAGCCGGGCTTGAGCGAGACGCAGATGAGCCAGCCATGCCCTGATGGGATGGTCCGGCGCCAGAGCCCGGCCTCCCGATCATCGGCCGGGCTGCTCCAGAGCGAAGTTGGGGTGTACACCCGCCTCACGCCTGGCCGTCGAGCGGCCTGGCCGGCGAGTGCCGCGGTCAAGCTGTCGAGCCCGATCCTACGGGCCCGAAGTGCCGCGGTGTCGGCGGACAAGAGACCGCTGTCGAAGTCGAGCGCTCCCTGGACCAACGCCGCCAGATCGTCCAGCGACACGCGGCCGAGGCCCGGCGACCGCTCCGGAAACGACTGGACCCCGTGGTCCGCCGTGAGCACCAGCAGCGTGCGGTCCGCGGGAACCGTCCTCGCCAGCGCATCCATGAACCAGGAGAGCCAGCGGTCCAGGCGGAGCAGATGATCGTGCAGCTCCCGGCTGTCGGGCCCGAAGGCGTGGCCGACGGCATCGGTCGCCGAGAGTGAGATGGTGAGGAGATCGGGCCGTGCCCGAGCGCCCAGCTGGAGGGCTCGCGCGCCCTCCAGCGCGAACGCGAGCGTGAGAGAGTCCACCCAGGGAGACTGCCGGACCGCGCGTTGCGCCTCGGCCGGGTCTGACGGGAACCGATGCGGGAACACGGCATCCCGGCCGCCGTTCTCGTACCAGGCGCTGTCCGGCTCGGCATAGGCGGAGGAGGGGAGCAACGGGGTCCAGGCGTGGCCGGCGAACCGCTCGGCGGAGCGGCGGGCATTGAACGCCTGCACCCAGCGGGGAAGCGAGTCCGCGTAGTACCGGCTCGTGGTGAATCTGCCATCGACCCACCAGTACACTGGCGCCCGCGCGCGCCCGACCAGCAGGATGGCGCCGCGATCCTTGGCGGACACCGAGAGCACCCGGGCAGCGGGGTCGGCGGCACGCATCCAGTCGTAGAGCGCGGTGCCGCGGAATTTCCGGGGCGACGCGCCCGGCGCACCCGGCGCCCCCAGAATCGGCGCGCCCGAATCGGCGACACCGCGTGCGTTGCTCACGATCCCGGTATGGGCGGGATCCCGGCCCGAGAGAATGGTCGAGTGCCCGGGCGCGGTTTCCGTGACCGCATGATCCTGACGACCGTGGTCAAACAGCGCGGCCCGATCGAGCAGGCGGCGAAAGCCGCCGCTGAATTGGCGAGCATAGCGCGAGAAGTAATCCGGCCGAAGCTGATCGACGACGATCACGACGACCAGCGAGGGGCCGGGCTTCCGCTCACGGGCCCCGGGCTGCTGTGCCGCCGCGGAAACAGCCGGCCAGAGACCGAGCATGAGGCAAAGACCAGCGCGAGCTGGTACCACCCGGGGAAGCATCGTCAGGTCGCCCCGCGAGGCTTCCGGCCCAGCCAGGCCTCGCGCAGCAGCCGCTGCTCGTCCGTCGGCTTGGGGTCGATCTCGAACCTGACGGGGTTCCCCTTCTCGTCCTGGATGAGGCTGATGCCGAGCTTGGCGTAGTACTCCTTGATCGGCAGCCGCTGTGCCTGCCAGACGTAGTGCTCGAAGAAGTCGCGGATCTCGGGATAGGTCATGGCCACCAGGGTGTCGACGAAGGTCGATTCCGGAAACGCGCGTCGCTTGCCGTAGCGGTGGGTCAGTTCCTGGATCACGTCCTCCAGCCCGCGCTGCCCCTTGGAGAGCTCCAGCAGGCGGATGTCGAGCAGTCCGGCGGCCAATGCTCCGCGCATGTAGATATTGGCGTACTGCTTCTGCCCGGAATCGCTGTACGACGTGAGCGACAGCTCGCGGAGGCTGTAGCTGGTGTCGAACTTAGTTCGGTCGATCTGCATCTTCCTGATGATGGTGTTGAGGTAGTCCTCGGGAGTCTTGAGGCCCGAGCGGAGCTGCATCGCGTGGGCTGCCCATTCGGTGGTGCCCTCGTACAGCCAGAGGTGCTGGGACGGAACCGGGGTGACGAAGTTGAAGTGCTCCACGATCTCGCTGTGGATGTTGAGCGGCGTCACCACGTGGAAGAATTCGTGGGCCGCGATGTCGGTCACCCGATGCCCTACCGAGTCGGTGAACGCGCCCTCCTTCAGAACGTACTCCGAGCTGTACGAGTGCTCCCAGGCCCCGGCGTCGGCGTTCTCGAAATGCCAGAGAAAGGTGTAGTGATCGACCGGCAGTTTGCCGAGGAACCGGCCGGCGGCATCCAGCATGGCGTGCATGGCGGCGAGAAGCTGGGAGGATTTGATTCGATCGGTCTTGGAATAGGTGAAGATCTCGACCGGCACCCCGGTCACCATCACTTTGGCCTCCGAGAGGCGCCCCAGCAGGATCGGAGAATCGACCAGTTGATCGTAGCTCTCGGCGCGGTACGCCCCGGTGGCGTCGCGGGTCAGGGCGGTGCCGACCTTCCATCGGGCCGGGTACAGCAGCCGGAGCCGGATGGGCGTTGCCTGCATGCCGGTCGGATAGCCGATCACGTCGTGGGGGTTGATCAGGGCGTGATCGGCTTCGAGCGACGTGCCGCACATCGGATAGACCGGATGCTCGGACACCTGAGTGTCCCAGGTCTCCGCGACGGTGTAGCGGATCGTCCGCACGCGCGCCGGGTCGGAGAATCGCCACTGGTTCACGGACACTTGCTCCACCGGCACCGCTCCACCCCGCGCGTCGAACGCCCGGAAGCTGCGGACGAACCGGCCGATGTCCATCACCTCATAGGTGCCCGGGGCGGTCGAGGCGAACTGGTAGACGGCGTTCTCCGGCGTGAGCCCGCGCACCTGGAGGGTCACCCGGAACAGATCGTCGGCCCGTTGGTTGAGGTCGATGGAATAGGTCAGTGGTGCCTGTTGTGCGGCGCCCGGCCGGGACAGAGCGGCCAGGCCGAGCAGCAAGAGCCAGGGCAGTCGTGGGGTCATGGACGATCCGAGTCGAGAGTGAGCGCCGGCCGATTCCACCGGCTGTACATGCCAACGGGGATCGGGTCCATCGGGTTTCAGCTCACCTCAGCTGGACGGTGGATTCCGCGACCGGCGGGACGATGATGCCCTGCTGGACGTAAATCGGCCGAATCAATTCCCGCAGACGCGGCAGGCGGGTCGCGAACCAGGCGGCCCCCGCGAGGCACATTCCGCCTCCCAGGATGATCGTGGTCGGCTCTCCCAGGCGGTCGGCCAGAACGCCGGCCAGCAGGCTCCCGATCGGCGCGGTGCCGAGAAAGGCCATGGTGTAGAACGCCATCACCCGGCCCCGCAGATGCTCTTCCGTGATCGTCTGCACGATCGTGTTGGTGGCAGCAAGCGAGACCATGAACCCCGCACCGACGAACGGGAGGATGAGAACCGAGAGCCAGAGCGAGCGTGACCAGCCGAAGGCCACCAGCCCCAGGCCGAACACCGTGGAGGCGACGACGATCACCCGACCCAGCCCGAGGACCGTCTGGCGCCACGCCAGATAGAAGGCACCCCCGAGTGCTCCCGCCCCTGACGCCGTCATGAGCAGACCCAGCGTGTGCGGGCCGCCGTGCAACCGCTCGGCGGCCACGGCCGGCATTAGGACGGCGTAGGGCATGCCCATGGTGCTCACGATCGCGAGCAGCAGCAGGACGGTCCTGATCGGAGCGAACCGGCTGACGTAGCGGAATCCGGCGGCAAGCTCATCCAGCACCCGGGTGTCGGCCCGAGGCGTGGTTCGGGGCGAGATGCGCATGGCGAGCAGGGACGCGATCACCGCCAGGTAGGATACCGCGTCCACCATGAAGCACCACCCTTCCCCGACCGCCGCGATGAGCACGCCCCCGATGGAGGGGCCGAGCACGCGGCTGGCGTTCACCATGGTCGAGTTGAGCGCGATGGCGTTGGGCAGATCGGCGCGGTCATCGATCATGGCGACGACGAACGCCTGCCGTGCCGGGGTGTCGAACGCGTTGATGACACCCTGCATCAACTGCAGCACCAGCACTTCCGCCACGGTGATCACCCCGGCGAGCGCGAGCAGCGCCAGGGCGAGCGACTGGAGCAGGGAGAGCACCTGGGTCGCGACGAGCACCCGGTGGCGGTCCCAGCGGTCGACGAAGACACCGGCGAACGGCGCCAGGAAGAGCGTCGGAATCTGCCCGCAGAAACCGACGACCCCGAGGAGGAGCGCCGAGCCGGTGAGCCGGTAGACCAGCCAGCTGGTCGCGATCCGGGTGATCCAGGTGCCGACCAGCGAGAGACTCTGGCCGCCGAAGAAGAGCCGGTAGTTCCGGTGCCGGAGCGCGCGGACGGGAGACGGACGACCGATCGGAGGCACAGGCGTGGCTTCGGCTACCCCCTGTCCACAAAGGCCAGCAGGTCGGTCAGCAGGAAGCTGCCCGGTTTGGCCGACGGGAGCTCCGGCACCTAGCCGGCTGGCGCGGCGCGAAACGAGCCCGGATCGTGATCCATGAGCCCCACCAGCACCTCTCCCACGATCCGCCCTCCCACGGCGCCCAGCCGATCACCGTCGGTGCAGGCCTCCGCCTCCTTCAGGACGTAGTACCAGAGCGGGGTCTCGCCCTGCCAGCCGTAGGCCGCGAGACCGATCTCCCGTGGGCTCAGCGGCGTGATGCCCAGCCGCCGGGCGACCGCCTCGCCCGAGGGGAGCGAGACCGCGAGCCCCCGCTGGAGATCGCGCGCCGCGAGCGAACGATGCACGTCGACCGTGACCTCGCCCGTGATAGCGGCCGGAAGGTCGATGAGCGCGGCGCACAGGCGGCCATCGATCTTCTTCGCGCGCTGCGCGGGCGGGCGGCCGGGAACGTCGAACAGAGTGGCCCAGTCGATGACGTGCGCCGCCGGCACCGGCCGAAAGCCGAGGAGGTCGGGGAAGATCGGCACCGGGCTCATGGTGGCGTTGAGCCGATAGCTGTGCCGGATCTGCGCGTGGCCATACCGGTAGGCCGCGTCGGCGAACTCGAGCGGGACGTAGGGGTCGTCCCCCGGCCGGTAGTCCCGTGCCCCGCCGGAGAGGAGCTGCTCGGCGAGATCCGGGCCCACCAGTCGGGGCAGAAAGTCGTGCAGGACGATCCACTGGTAATGCCAGCGCACCATCCGCCGGGCCTCCTCGAACAGATCGGCGGAGGGGACACCGTGCCCGCGAAGGTGGTCGACGACGGCATTGTGGAAGCGGCAGAAGACGAGGTGAAGCTGGGCCATCACGACATGCGAGTCGTTCCGGGGGTCGCCGATGATCGCGGTGCCCTGCGCGTTCCGTTGCAGGTCGTCGGGGCGGCCCGCGTCGTTGCAGCCCAGGAGGAGCTTGGCCGGATCGTTGATGTCGAAGAGGTAGGGATCACCCGCCGGTCCGGCCCCGTAGAGAAACTCGAGATTGATCTTCTGCCGGCGCGCGTTGCGGAGGGCTGCCACGTCGGCGTGATGGACCAGACCGGAGCGGTCGGCCGTGATGTCGTGGGCGACGAACTGACCGAAGAAGGGCCATCCGGCGGCGCCGCTCGCGTCGTCGGTGCCCTCGTCGGCAAAGGGCGCCCCGTCGCACGCGCCGCCCTGCCGGCCGAGAGCGTAGAGCAGATCCTCTTCCACCTCGAGGGCGGGGAGCTCGGGGAAGAGTCGGGCATAGGCCTGCGGCTGCCGTGGCGCGTCGATCGAGGCAGCCTGATCGGCGACGGCGGCGTGTTCGCGGGAGGGAGCGAGACACGAATGGGAGTGGGCGTGGGCACAGGTGATCGGCATCGGGAACCTCGTGGGACTGGGTCGAGCTCTTCGGGCCAGCCGTAAGCTATACCGGGTCGGAAGGAGGCCGGCGTGAAACGCAAACGGGCGTGCGGGTGTCGAGGGCGCATTTATCTCGCGGAGCGGCCGACCAGAGTAGCAGTCGATGACTTTCGGTGTGGACCTGTCCTTCGCTTGGCTTGGGGGACGATGTGTTGACGGGACCCCGCGCAAGAGCGTAACGTACAGTACGTTCTGTCCGCGGCATGGTTCCATTCAGCCATGCCCGACTGGAGGCGAGCCACCATGACTACCGCAGCGCCTCGGCGCAGCCGCCCGCGGGGAGCAGCCAGGCGGGCGCAGATCCTCGATGCCGCCACCGCCGTGTTTCTCGAGCACGGCTACGCCGACACCACGATCGACCTCGTCGTCGCCCGCGCCGGAGCCTCCAAGGCGACGATCTACAGCTTCTTCCGCGGCAAGGAAGGCCTATTCGGCGCGTTGATCGATGAGCGCGCCGAACGCATCCTGGTGGGTTTCCCCGACATCGAGATCCAGAACGTCGACGTGCGCGCGGCGCTGACCAGCATCGCCCGGCGGTACATGGACGTGGCGATGAGTCCCGAGGCCATCGGTCTCTTTCGGCTCATCCTGACCGAGGGGCCGCGCTCTCCCGATCTCGCCAGCAACTTCTATCGCGTGGGGCAGGACCGCGTGACGGCCTCCCTCGCCAAGGCGCTCCGCACCTGGGCCAGGCGCGGCCGCATCCGCGCGGACGCCCCCGACCGGCTGGCAACCCAGTTCTTTGACCTGGTGCGCGGCGAGCTGCACCTGCGGGTGGTGACGGGTCTGATGCCGGACGACCTCGCCCAGGCCGTGGAGAACAACATCGAGCACGCCGTCCGGACCTTCTGGCGGGTGGTCGACCCGGGAGGCGCTCAATGAGGCCTCGGACCTATGCCGATTGAGCCGAGAACGGTCACCGTCTTTCTCGACGCAAGCCCGTCGGGGGCGAAGCGGGCGGCCTACGCGGTGGCCCTGGCCCAGCGCTGGGGTGCGCACCTCACCGGCGTGCATGTGGTGTTCGCGGGGGTGACGTCGCATCCTTCCATCTGCTACGTCCGCGGCGACTCGGCGATCCGGCAGGTGATCGTCGATGAATGCGATCTCGAGGCCGTCGCGGAGGCCGCGTCAATTCTCCTGAGCCGGCGCTTCCGCGCGCTCTGCGCCGGTGCGAGCGTCGCGGGAGAGTTCCGCGCGATCCGCCGGGGAAGGACCGCGGAGGAGGCGGTCTTGAGCTCACTGCAATCCGACCTGGTCGTCGTCGGGCATCCGGCGCCGCACGGCCTGCCGGACGACATGTCACCCGAGCGCATGCTGCTCGCGAGTGGAGTGCCCCTGCTCATCGTGCCGAACGCCTGGGAGGGCCCGACCATCGGAGCGCGGATACTGATCGGCTGGAATGCGACCCGGCAGGCGCGGCGCGCCATCTTCGATGGGATGGGATTTCTCCTCGCGGCGGCGTCGGTGACGGTGCTGGTCATCGATCAGGTCGGGCGCCGGCCGCGTGGGCAGGAACCGGGAGCCGACATCGCCCTGGATCTGGTTCGCTATGGTGTCTCGGTGAGCGTCGAGCAGGTGGCCTCGCACGGGGCGCCGATCGCGCAGGTCATTCTCGCCTCCGCCGTGCGGAGCGGCTCGGACCTGCTGGTCATCGGCGCGTACAGTCACGCCCGCCTGAGGGAGATCCTGCTGGGAGGCACGACCCGAACCTTGCTGGCGCGGATGCCGGTGCCGGTGCTCGTATCGAGGTGAACCTAGCCAGGTGTGTCGCTTACTTCCTTCTCCAGTGCCGTCCTCATCCGGTCCTCGGTTTGGGCTTGGCCCAGGAAAAACACCAGCGTCAAGATCCAAACGATCACCTGCCCAACGACATACACAGTATTCCATGGCGGCGGGAGCAAGAACAAGCCGCCAGGGGCCAACATGAGCAGAAGTGTCACCGCGAGCAATACGCCGGCAATGACATCGTCGGCCTGATCGGAGGGCCCGCGCTTGGCAATCCTGAAAAGCGTTACGATGGGTAGAAGGATCAGGGCATCGTCGTACCAGCGATGGTACGTCCAAAATCGAGCGATACAGGACGTGACACCCATCAGGAGCCAGAGATCGATGTGGCGATAGCGATAGCTCCACAGGCCCAGCGCGAGCAGCAGAGCAAGCGAGGTGGGGAATATCCACTCCTTCAAGCCTAAGCTGCCCAACCACACATGCAGATTCGCCACGTTCCCGTACCCGGCCGTCACCGCCACGGACGAGCTCCGTGACTGCCAGTCGTGAAGCAGCGCGGTGAGTGGCGAATCCTGAAAGGACACGGCAAAGAGTGTGAGGATGCAGTATCCGATCGCAATCAGCGACACGGGTCCTGCAGAGCCGGGGACAAAGAGCACGAGCCAGAGAAAAGGGACCGAGATTGGAGGCTTCACCAGCGTTGCCAGAATGAGCGCGGCTCCCAGGAGACGTGCTTCCTGCTTCTGCCGCTCTTGATGGAGTATGAGAAGGCCGCATAGCATCATCGGGAGCAGGTGGACGATGAGTTGTCCATTGCCGATCGCCGCGCCGGTAGCGTAGATCGAGCACGGGATCAATGCCATGAATGTACGCTCCAAGGCACCTTCTGCCCGGCTCTCCCTGACCACCAGATAGACCAGCGCGGTGAGGGCCACGAGTGTCGTTGCAGCCCAGAGCCAACGCGCAGGGCCGACCCCGAGCCAGCCCAACATCGGCCAGAGAAGCACGTAAGTCGCCGGTGGGTGGACGGCGCTGGACAGCTCGCGGTAGACCGGCCGGCCAGCGAACCACTCGTGCACCAGCCGATGGAGGAGCTTGAGATCCACGGCACCGGTTGGAGAGGTGTGCCAGATCGGAGCCGATCCCCAGAGCAGCCGCCAAAACTGGTAGCTGAGCCAGACGAGCGAGGCGACCGCCATGATCCCGATCGCGGTCCGCATGAGCATCACGTGGTAGCCCGCCCACCATACTCGGAGCGAGGGTGCGATCGTCTTGCTCCATCGCTTCTCCATAGCTTGCACCTCGCCTTTGCCTCATTCGGACCCAGGGACGCAATGCAAACGGGCCTTCAGTTCGGAGGCCCGTTTGCATTCGTATGATCACAGAGGCGCCGCCCAGATTCGAACTGGGGGTGGAGGTTTTGCAGACCTCTGCCTTACCACTTGGCTACGGCGCCGATGTTCTGCTTCAAGGGCTTCCGAGTTCCGCAGGCCGGCATCCCACACCGGCTCGCCGGGTGCCTGGGCTCCAGCATGCCCGGCCAGGCGAGTCCGGAAATATAGCGACTGCAGTCGGGACCGCGACACCGCGAGCAGCGCGAACAGTGCGAGGGCAGGGCGGACGTGAGCATGGCCGGCGCCAGGAACCGTGCCTTGTGGCGCAGAGCCCCTCTCGTTTAGCCTCCGCGGAATGCAGAGCCACGATAGCCACCCCGGTCACCATCACTCGCCAGTCGCTGCGGCCCTGCCCGCCGAGACCGCCCAGTCCGAGCACGCCGGTCACGACAAGCACGCGGGCCACTCGGTCGCGATGTTCCGGGACAAGTTCTGGCTCTCTCTCCTGCTGACGATCCCGATCCTCATCTGGGGCCACATGGTCCCGCGCACCCTCGGCTATACCCCGCCCGCGCTGCCGGGAGCGCATCTGATTCCCCCGGTGCTGGGCACGGCGGTCTACGCGTACGGCGGCTGGCCCTTCATCCAGGGCGCGTGGCGGGAGCTCGAGGCGCGACTGCCCGGGATGATGACCCTCATCGCGCTAGCCATCACGGTTGCGTTCGTCTTCAGCCTGGCCGTGACCCTCGGCTATCCGGGCATGCCGCTCTGGGAGGAGCTCGCAACTCTGGTGGCGATCATGCTCCTGGGCCACTGGATCGAGATGCGCTCGGTCACCCAGGCACAAGGCGCGCTGGCGGAGCTCGCGAAACTCCTGCCGAACACTGCGGCGCGGATCGTGGGCGAGGGTACCGGCGAGCGCGTCGAGGAGGTGGCCCTGGCGACCCTACGGGAGGGGGACCTCGTGCTCGTCCGACCGGGCGCCAGCGTCCCGGCCGACGGGGAGGTCAGCGAGGGGCACAGCAGCATCAACGAATCGTTGATCACGGGTGAGTCCCGGCCGGTCCCGAAGCAGGCGAACGATCGGGTGATCGCGGGGACCGTCAACCAGGCAGGCTCGCTCCGCATCAGGGTGACTGGCACCGGCGGCCGCACGACGCTCGCGGGGATCATGCGCCTGGTGGATCAGGCGCAGAGCTCCCGGAGTCGGGCGCAGGCGCTCGCCGATCGCGCGGCATCCTGGCTCACGCTGGTTGCGCTTGGCGCCGGGGCCCTCACTCTCGCCGTATGGCTGGCGGCTGGGGCCTCGGGCGCGTTCGCCGTCGAGCGGCTGGTCACCGTCCTGGTGATCGCCTGTCCTCATGCGCTTGGGCTCGCGGTGCCGCTGGTGATCGCGATCTCGACCACCCTGGGAGCCCGGAGCGGGCTCCTGGTGCGGGACCGCCGGGGGCTGGAGGAGGCGCGGCTGGTCGATACCATCGTCTTCGATAAGACGGGCACCCTCACCCTGGGCGAGCACCGCGTGGTTGGCCTGCGCTCCACCGAAGGGCTCCCCGAGCCGGAGGCGCTTCGCCTGGCCGCCGCCGTCGAGCGAGACTCCGAGCATCCGATGGCGCGGGCCATCGTGAGCAGCGCCCACGCACGAAACCTCGATGTGCCCCGCGCCACCGACTTCGAGGCAATCCCCGGCCATGGTGTCCAGGCCTCGCTCGACGGCCGCCGGCTCGCGGTCGGAGGACCGAACCTGATGCTCCGGCTCCGAGTGGCCCCGCCGTCCGGGCTGCGGAGCTTTGCCGAGGAGGCGGCAGCCCGCGGAGAAAGTGTGATCTACCTGATCGAGCGTGATCACGCGCTCGCCGCCCTGGCCATTGCCGACGCCATCCGGCCCGAGTCGGCGGCGGCGGTAGAGCGACTTCATGCGCTGGGCCTGGAGGTGGCGATGCTCACCGGAGACGCCCAGGCCGTCGCGGACGCCGTCGCACGGGAGCTCGGCATCGACCGAGTGTTCGCGCAGGTGTTACCGGAGGCAAAGGCGGCACGGATCGAAGAGCTCCAGGCACAAGGCAAGCGAGTGGCCATGGTGGGAGACGGCGTGAACGACGCCCCCGCACTGGCGACCGCGGATGTGGGGATCGCCATGGGCGCGGGAACCGACGTTGCGGTCGAGGCGGGGGACGTGGTGCTGGTGCGCAGCGATCCGCGGGACATTCCCCGCATCCTCGCGCTGTCGCGGGCGAGCTACCGCAAGATGGTGCAGAACCTCTGGTGGGCGAGCGGCTACAACATCATCGCCATCCCGCTCGCGGCCGGCGTGCTGGCCCGCGCCGGCATCCTGCTGTCGCCCGCGGTGGGGGCCGTACTCATGTCGGTCAGCACCGTCATCGTGGCGGCCAATGCGCAGCTGCTCCGGCGGGCGAAGCTCTGAGCTCATGCCCGCTCCCCATGCAGCTCCACCGCGCTCCCCAGGAGCTGGCCCCAGCTTCGCAGCTGGGCGAGCGTGATGAAATGGTCGTGGACCCGCCGCTGTGCCGAGCGCCCCATGCGGCTCAGGCCCTCGGGCGTGGCGAGCATCTCCTCGATGGCGTGCCGCAGCTCCGTCTCGTCTTGCGGATTCCGGATGAGCCGTCCGTCCACCCCGTCTCGCACCTGCTGCCTCGGCCCGCATGCGCGCGAATTGCTGAGCACCGGGATCCGTTTCCACATCGCTTCGGCGATGGTGAGCCCGAACCCTTCACGCAGCGAGTTCTGCACCACCAGCGTCGAGGTCCGTTGCAGGGCGTTGACCATGAGCGCGTTTTCCTCGACCGACTGCATCGGCAACTCGATCAGTGCGATGTCATCCTGCACGGCGGGGTGGAGCCCGGCATAGGCGGCACGGAGCTCGCCCAGGACGTCGATCGCCTCGGGATCGTCGGCCACCCCGGCGGGCTCCGGGCCGGCCAGCACCAGACGGACCAGCTCGAGCCGGCGGCGCTGCAGCGGATCGATGCTGCCGTCGTCTGCCCTGATGGCCTGCTTGAGCCCGGCAAAAGCACGCATCAGCGGGAGGAACCCCTTCAGCCGGTCCCACCGCGAGATCTGCGTCACGATCGGCCTGGTGAGCAGACCGATGTTCTCGCTGGCGTTCACCGGCACGAACGTCCCGTCCGGCAGCGCCCGGCGGGCCAGCGCCTGATAGGGAGCGCCGACGGTCGGGCCGGGACAGGGAAGCAGCGCGGCACGGCAGAGGATCTCGATGGATTCGTGCAGCGAGAGATCGCGGTTCTTGTGGGCCAGCGGGTCGATGCCGGGAGGGATGACTCGCGCACGGCCGGCCAGGTGCGTGGGGATGTACTCCGGCGCGGAGAAGACGGCGTGATCGTAGTGCTCCAGATAGGGTGCCAGGAACTCCCACGCGGCGCGGGTGGCGGCGTTGCTCTCATCCAGTCCGATGTGGCAGCGCCATATGGTCACCAGGGGCAGCGCCCGCCGCAGCAAGCCGGCCAGCGGCAGTGGCTGCGGGTCGTGCACCACCAGCACATCGCCCGGACGCAGCAGCGGCTGCATGCGGGCCGCGTTTTCCAGGCCGGTCCGCTCGAATACCTCGCGGTCCGCCAGGCCGAGCTTCGGGTCGCCCGAGCCATGGATCAGATTGTGGAGTCGCTTGGTCAGGGCGAAGAACGCGGGATCGCTGCTGCCGATCGCCAGCCATTCGGTGCGGATGCCCAGATCGCGGAGCAGTCCCACGATCGGCGGAAGCATCTCGGCGACGCCGCCGCCCGTGGCGGTCGAGTTCACCAGCCAGACCGTCCGCCCGGTGAAGCGGGGGAGCAGCCGGGCCGCCTCGGCCTTGAGCTCACTCACCGCGGCCGAGAGGTGAGCGACGGCGGCGTAATCGTCGAGCGTGTGCTCCGGCCTCACCTCCACCCGGGTGAGCGGCGGCGAGGGTTCCATCATGAAGGCAAGAGCGGAATCCCGTACCGGCGCAGAATCCGGTCGATCTCTGGCCGCCGATGTACCAGTGCCGTATCCAGCCGGACTCGCAAACTGGAGTCGTTTCGAGCTACTCCGATTGCGATGGCAAACGTGAAGCGCAACGCCGGCGGGTCGATCGCGGGCGTCACGGGTGCGATTGTCATCGGCACCTTTTCGCGCGCTCCGAAGTATCCGGCGAGCGGTCCCCACACGATGGCGACGTCCACGTCACCCCGTGCCACCGCGTGTACCAGATCCGCCTGCGGGTTTGACCTGGAGCGGTCACCGTAGAGACTGTAGCCGACGACGTTACCCACGATGCCCCGGCGTCCGAGCGCGTGGGCCGGAGGAGGATTGGCGTAGTCGTCGCCGATGAAATGAATGCCGATGCGGAGAGTCCGGAGGGCCGGGTCGTCGAAGGAGTGGATCCGGATTCCCCGGTCGCGGCGGGAAAGAAAGACGTATGTCGACGCGTAGTAGGGATGCGTGGTGAGCACGCGATCGCTCTCGGCCGGTACTCCCATGATCACATCGCAGCGGCCCGCGCCGAGGGTCTTCCGGATGAACCCGCGCAATTCGGGCGCCCAGGTGTACTCGAGACGCGCGTGAAGCTCATCGGCCAGAACCGTGGCGATCCGGTTCTCGAATCCCGCTTGCCGCGCGTTGGAAAATGGCAGATTGTTCGGATCGGCACACACCCGGAGGACTGGCGCCGGCCCCGCCGCGGCGAGTCCCGCCAGCGCGAGGCCGGCCACCCAGGACAGGACCTCCATCCACCTGCTCATCGTTCCATCGAACACACCAGGTCGCCTCCGGGAGCCGGATCTCTCTTCTCTCCCCCACCCATTCCGCCCTGCGCCCCGAGCCCGTAACTTCGGGATGCTTCGACGCCGGCTGGCGCACCCAGAGCGGGCCGGCGGGGTCGTTAGCGCTCCCCGAATTCCGGCATCCCACACCAGTTGAGGAAGGCCACCAGCTCCTCGGCTTCTTCCGGGGTGGGCATCATGATCTCCGTGCCGCCACGCGTGACCATGGGGACGAAACGAAGTCCGTTGCGTCCCGGTTTCCGAAGCGGCCGCTGGCCGATCTGCCACGGTCCATCCTGCAGATGCTCCGGGTGCGCGCCCGAGGCCAGGGCCTCACGCACCAGGGTTCGGAGCAGCGACCAGTCACGCCGTTGGCGGGTCTTGGGGTGCCGCTGGTGGGCGAGCAGGAAGACCAGCTCCACTTTCGCCCGGCTGCAGAGCAGTTCCACCGATGCCTGGTTCGTCATGGCGCTCCCGTGGGTCGAGTCGATCGGCGAGTTGAAAAGAGCGCCCCCCCGGGGCCAGCGTCAACCCGACTCGAGCAACCCACACCGCAGCATCACCGCTCGCAGGGGAGGATCCGCGTGCAGAGCACGACTCGGGAGGCCCGGCTCAAGCCGGAGTACGCGTCACTGTACCCTGGACTGAAGCCGGGGATCTGGATGTCGGCATCGGTCATCGGCCAGCAACTGCTGCTCTGGCACCTGACCGCGCCGGCCATGCCGGCGGGAGAGCGGCTGATGGAGGAGGAGCACTTCGACTTCCGCGGAGGCCAGAGGCGCGCCGGGTCCTGGATCGATACCCGGACGCGCCTGGCCGGCAGTTAGCCTCAGCCCGCCCGGCGAGCCCGGAGTGGCACCGGCGCCAGGGCCGGCTCTTCCTTGACCGTCTGCAGATAGGCGTTCTGGTCGTGCAGGATGGCACCCGCGGGGAGATGCTGATACATCGGTCCCAGCTCGCGCCGGATCCGTGACCGGTAGAATTCCGGCAGCGTGTCGGATTCGCCCTCGAGATAGTCTCGGACCGATGCATCGGTACTCAGCAGCTTCCGGATCATGGTGTGGTAGCGGATCCGGCCGAACCCCTCGGAAGAGACCGCGCGGACGAAATTCATCCATTTGGGAATCGCGGTCGGCGTCGCCGGCACCCGGCGGGCAATGGCGCGCCAGGAGAAGGAGTACCGGGTGACGTCGATGAGGCCGTCGTAGAACTCGGTCCAGCTGTAGTTCTTCGGCCGGACGTTC
>JBJMOX010000176.1:0-3520 GCA_045803515.1 Gemmatimonadales bacterium | reverse complement strand
GTTCAACGCGGGGTTCACGCCGCACCAGTTCGTCTCTGAAGACGAGGTCCTCGCCGCTGCCGCCGGGCCCAATCCGGAGATCACGATCGTGGTGACGGATGAGGTGTATCGCTGTTCGGTCGTGGGCCGGAAATAGGCCAGGAAAACCACGACATCGGATCGGAAGGTGCGGAGCAAGAAAGAGGGGCAGGCCCGGATAGGCCAACCCCTCTTATCCACCACTCCCGAGGAGGGACTCGAACCCCCGACCCGGTGATTAACAGTCACCTGCTCTACCAACTGAGCTACTCGGGAAAGCACACCTGCCTTGCGCGGGTGCAATCTGATCGGCCTGCCCCCCTCGGTCAAGGCAGCCGCGCGTGGCTCAGAACCGACCATGCGGGATCCGGTTGCCCGGTTTCCGGGCGCCGCTCTTGCCGTTCCCATTGGGCGGGTCGCGGCTGGGCAGCGGGCCAGGTTTCTCCACCCCTGCTTCGTAGCGAAACTGGCCGACGAGCTGGTCCAGCTCGGC
This sequence comes from Gemmatimonadales bacterium, assembly GCA_045803515.1. Classification (GTDB taxonomy): domain Bacteria; phylum Gemmatimonadota; class Gemmatimonadetes; order Gemmatimonadales; family GWC2-71-9; genus CAVVWJ01. Next base: position 3,009 of record JBJMOX010000176.1, on the reverse strand, counting down.
CGCCATCCGGGCCAGGCCCTTGGCCGCCTGCTGAGTATCATGAGCCGCGCTGCTGGTCTGCTCGACCGCCTGGGCGACCCCACGGATATTCGAAGCGATCTCGAGGCTGCCGCCTGCCGCCTCGGCCACGTTCCGCCCCATCTCGTTGGTGGTGGCGGTCTGCTCCTCCACCGCGCCCGCGATGGTGGTCTGGAAGTCGTTGATCCGGGTGATCACCTCGCTGATCTCCCGGATCGCCCCCACCGCCTGCCGGGCATCGCCCTGGATCGCCTCGATCTTGCGGCTGATGTCCTCGGTGGCCTGGGCGGTCTGCTTGGCCAGCTCCTTCACCTCGTTGGCCACCACGGCGAAGCCCTTCCCGGCCTCCCCGGCCCGGGCCGCCTCGATGGTGGCGTTCAGGGCCAGCAGGTTGGTCTGCTGCGCGATCGAGGTGATCACCTTGATCACCTGCCCGATCTCCGCGCTCGACTGCCCCAGCTTGGCCACCGTGTGGTCGGTCTGCTCCGCGATCCCCACGGCCTCGGCCGCCACTCTCGCCGCCTCGCTGGCGTTCTTGGCGATCTCCCGGATCGAGGCCGTCATCTCCTCGGCCCCAGCGGCTACCGTCTGGACGTTCTTCGAGACCTCCGCCGAGGCGGTTCCGACCACCACCGCCTTCGCCGATGCCTGCTCGGCGGTTGCTCCCAGTTCCATCGCCACCGTCGAGAGCCCCTCCGACGAGGTAGCCAGGGTCTCCGCGTGCTGCCCGATCAGCCCGAGCGCGGCCCGCATCTCACCGACCGCTGTGTTCAGCGCCGTCTTGATCGCGGCGTGATCGCCCTGATACTCCCCATCCATCTCCGCCGTCAGGTCCCGCCGGGCCACCCGCTCCAATACGGTCGTGGCCTCGCGCACCGGGGCCACAACCGCATCCAGTGTGCGGTTCATCCCCTCCACCAGCCCGCGGTAGGCACCGTTGAACCGGGTCGTGTCGCCCCGCTCGGTCAACCGACCCTCGTGGCCCGCATTCGCCAGGCGCTGCATCTCCGCGTCCAGGCTCCGCAGGGTGTCTCGGACCTGCTGGAACGACCGGCCGAGAACATCGTTGTCGGACCGGAGGGTGATCTCGGCCGAAAGGTCGCCGCTGGCGAGCCTCGCGGCGGCGCCGGCGAGGGCCTTCTGGGACGCGAGAATCTGGCCGACCGACCGGCTCAGCCAGCCGACCTCGTCCTCGCCGGCGCTCTGCACCTCGTGGTCCACTTCGCCGAGCGCGATGCGATCGGCCGTTCGCGCCAGCGCGGAGACCGGAGCGGTGACGCTCCGCGCCACCCGCGCGGTCAGATAGAGCGCGGCGCCGGCGACCGCCACCCCGGTGGCCGTCAAGATCAACACCAGGGTCAGAATCATCGCGCTCAGGTTGTGGCGCCCCTCGGCGAACTCCGCCTCGTACCCGGTCACCAGAACGACCCAGTCCCACGGCGCGAAGTAGATCGAGGCCACCACCTTGGATTGCGCTTCGGTCTCACCCGCGTCCTGCCAGCGATAGTGGTGCACGCTCATCTGGCCCGGGGCCGAATCGACCGTCGAGTGGAGGATCTCGCGGGTCATCGGCAGGCCCACCGCGTCGGTCTCGTCCAGGATGCTCTCGCCGTCGCGCTTCCCCCCGTGGGAGATCAGATAGCGGCCGCGCTGGTCGCCGGTGCCGCCGAGCACCGTCACGAAGCCGGATTGTCCGATCCGCATCCCGGCAATCGATTGGCGGAGGCTGGCGAGACTCTCCTGCTTGACGCCGACATAGTACATCCCGATCACCGCGCCCGACCCGTCGCGGATCGGCTGATAGACCGTCTGGTACCAGGCGTCCACCACGAAGGCCCGTCCCTGGTACGTCGTGCCCGTGAGGACGGCGGCGAGCACCGGATTCGCCTTCCCGTCCGGTCCGGTGACCGGGATGTAGGTGCCGATCGCGCGATGGCCGTCCTTGCTGATGACGGTGGTCGCGACCCGCAGCATGTCTCCCTCGCGGTTCATTCGCTGGAACACGGTGGCGGTCCCACCGACCAGGTCGACGACCTCATCGACCAGAGGCGTGCGGATTCCCGGCTCCACGTTCTGCCCCAGCCACGTCCCTCCGGCCTCCAGGCGGGGAAGTGAGATGGTGCCGGTGCCGCCGGTGAACTGGTTTTTGCTTTGCCACGTAACGGAGCCCGACACGAGATGGACGGCCCCATGCCGCCGCACCACGGCGTGGAGGACGTTCAGATTGGCGAGCAGGGTCTGCTGGAGCGACTCGAACTGGTTCTGCAGCAGCGAGGTGACGCCCTGCACCACACTGCCGAGACGCTCGTCCGTCTGGCGGCGCAGCTCTTCGTCCAGCTGGGTGTTCATCCTCCGCTCCAACCCCAGGGTCAGCAGCAGCATGAGCAGCACCGGCCCGGCCGCGGCGATCCCGCCCGTCAGCAGCAGACGAACCCGGATCGACCGCCGGGCAGCACGCCGCCAGCGGTTCAGCCGCTCACGCATCGCACACCTCCAACGGCATCGATTCTCCTGGCCAGAGACACGGGCGGGTTGGGCTGGGAGGCCGCGAAGTCGATGTCGCAATGGAACTGGCCGACCAGCTGCTGGAGCTCGCTCGCCATTCGGGCCAGCGCCTGGGCCGCCTGCTGGGTGTTCTGGGCCCCGCTGCTGGTCTGTCCGGCGGCCGTCGCCACCCCGCTGATGTTGGCAGTGATCTCCCGAGTGCCGCGGGCCGCGTTGGCCGCACTGCGTCCCATTTCCTTGGTGGTGGCGGTCTGCTCCTCCACCGCGCCCGCGATGGTGGTCTGGAAGTCGTTGATCCGGGTGATCACCTCGCTGATCTCCCGGATCGCCCCCACCGCCTGCCGGGCATCGCCCTGGATCGCCTCGATCTTGCGGCTGATGTCCTCGGTGGCCTGGGCGGTCTGCTTGGCCAGCTCCTTCACCTCGTTGGCCACCACGGCGAAGCCCTTCCCGGCCTCCCCGGCCCGGGCCGCCTCGATGGTGGCG
>JBJMOX010000175.1:0-4901 GCA_045803515.1 Gemmatimonadales bacterium | reverse complement strand
TCCGTCGGACTCCCCGGCCGCGGTGTTCGGCCGGATGCTCCGGGGCGATTCGCTATTGGCGGCGGACGGCGAGCAGCGCGACGGGTTGCCGTGGTGGAACGCGGCTCGCGACCGCGCGTCCCTCGCCCTGTTCGCCCGGCGGGCCGACTCAGCCGCCCGTTACCGCTCGAACCCCATCGACGGGGCTCATCTCCGCGGGCTTGCCGACGCGGCCCGAGCCTATCTCGTCCTGGCGAAAGGTGACTCCGCCGGCGCGCTGCGCGCCTTTGCGGCGCTGCCCGACTCGCTGTGCCTCCTGACCGACTGTTTCTTCGACAAACTCACCCAGATGCGGCTGGCAGCGGCGCTGGGTCAGGACCGGAGCGCGGCTGAAATCTTCGACCGGTGGATATTCGGGCGACATCTCAGTCCGATGGGCGTGCTGGGGACGCTCGAGCGAGGCCGGATCGCGGAACGCCTCGGCCAACGGGAAAAGGCTACCCAATCGTACCGGTTCGTCGCTGACGTCTGGCGCAACGCTGATCCCGAGCTTCGGCCGTACGTCGTGGAGGCTCGGGAGGGTTTGAAGCGGGTGATCGGTGAAATCCACTAGCGGTGGAGTTATCTGTTTGAAGGGTTCGGCGAAGCTACTCAATTGCGCAAGATGGTCCGGTGTAAAGCGAGCCTGAACCGAGGCAATCCTCCGCAGTCTGGTCGCGCGTGTCGAGCGAGAGGATGTCCGCCCCATGGACTTCTCCCTCCTCTATGCTGCGCTGGGGCAGCCGGACGAGGCCTTTCGCTGGCTGAGGCGCGCCTATGAGGAGCGGTCCTTTCTACTCATGTGGATCAATGTGGCGACGTGGTACGACGGGATCCGGAGTGACCCCCGCTTTGCGGACTTGGTGCGGGACATCGGGCTGGTGACATCCACCAAGCCTTGATCGGTGGCTGACGTCTTCCGACGGTACGTGGCGATACATGTTCAACGTCCGAGCTAGTTCCTCACCGGCTCACGGTGCAACGTCTGTTCAACGTTTTCCAAAAGAGGCGACGAAGTAGCCACGGCCCGCTTGATACGAGGTATTCGTAGGTGGGATCTCGTCGCGCTTGTGATCAATTCGATCATTGGCGCCGGGATCTTCGGTCTTCCGTCGAGAGTGTTTTGGCTCGCTGGGACGTATAGCTTGCTGGCATACGCGGTCGCCGCGGTCGCCATTTTTCTGATCATTCTTTGCTTTGCGGAGGTCGGCAGCCGCTTCAGCGCGACTGGTGGTCCCTATCTCTATGCCCGGCTGACGTTCGGCCCTCTGATTGGGTTTCAGGTTGGATGGCTGATGTGGCTCGGGCGAATCGCTGCGTTTGCATCGTTAACCAATCTGTTCGTAGGCTACCTTGCCTATTTCATCCCTGCTGCCAGTGCCAAGCAGGCGCAGTTGGCCGTGGCTGTTGCCATGGTTGCGGCTCTCGCCATCGCAAATATCGTCGGCATCCGCGTGACGACGACGGTCACGAACGCACTCACGGTAGGGAAGCTGATCCCGTTGTTCCTCTTGGCTGGCGTTGGCTTGTTCTTTGTCGATCCACAGCGTTATTCGGTGGCGACTCTGCCGCGCTACGGCTCCTTCTCGCAAGCGGCGCTCCTGCTCGTATTCACCTACATGGGATTCGAGGGGGCGGCCATACCGACAGGTGAAATGCGCGACCCTGGACGGCATCTTCCATTTGCGCTCCTGACAGGTCTTGGCGTGGTCGTGCTCGTGTACGTATTGGTCCAGATCGTTTGCATCGGGACTCTGCCAAACCTGGCGCACTCTGAGAGACCCCTCTCAGATGCCAGCCTGCGTTTTCTGGGAGCGCCAGGCGCATCGCTCATCGCGTTTGGCGCGCTGGTATCGATCGGCGGGACGCTGAATGCGCTCATGTTCGCCACGCCTAGGCTCCTGTTTGCCATGGCCGAAAACCGACAACTGCCTCAAATATTCTCCGCAACCCATCCACGCTTTTGCACGCCTATGGCGGCGATCGTTCTCACGGCGATGGTCACGCTCGGCCTCACCCTGCTCAGCACGTTCATCTCAGCCCTCACGATTAGCGCGGTCGTCAGGCTGATGGCCTACACGACCACATGCGCGGCGCTGCCGGTCTTACGACGGGATCCTGGCTCGCCACCACCGGCGTTCCTCGTGCCTGCTGGGACTCTCGTCGCACTGGTTGCAGTGATCTTGAGCCTATGGCTTCTCTCCAACAGCCCTTGGAACGAGATGCGCCTGGCAGGCATAGCGGTTTTACTCGGGATCGTTCTCTACCTGGCATTCGCGCGAGCTCGCCGACCTTCCGCCAGCAACCTGCGGGCGTGAGCTCGAACCGGGGCCGCCCCTGCAAGCCCAATCCAAGATTCGCGCTCGGCCGGCCTTCTTTGAAATGGTCGGCGGCCGCCCTCCGGGACGTGGTTCAGCGCCGCAGATTGGAAGCCGCCCACTCAGGCTGCAAAGGAATCGGTCGATCGCCGCTCAGAGTTCAGTGCCGGCTGCACCAGATCCAAGGGGGCAGCGGGATCGCAGGATTAACACCATTTCTTTCTCCCCCGCTCCTGCAGGACTCAGGTACATGGCCGATAGCCACCATCGTGAACCGAGTCTCAACGCTTACCCGCGAGGGTCACGCGCGCCCCTTCCATCAACCTGTAGGCTGCAGCGGCATGACTTCGGTCTGAGCGCAAGAGCCTCAAGCACCAGCACCCCGTCGCGATCAAGGTGCTCAGGCCCCAGCTCTGGGCGGCTGCCGACTCCGAGCGGTTTCTTCAGGAGTCAGTGTCACCGCGGATGATCACGGTCGCATCCTCTCTCATTTTTCCGCGAAGAATGACGCGATCACTGGGTTCAGCCAATCGGCATGCTCGTTGAGCGTGTTATGCGGCGAGTTCGGCACGATGAAAAGGCGGGCTCGGGGGAGGCTTCGGAAGATGCCGATCGTGTGCTCGAGTCGGACAACGTCGTGATCGCCGGCCATGACCAGCGTGGGTATTTGAATCTGCTTGAGAATGCCCGTACTGAGCTCGTCGGGCGTCGGATGCGTCAGCCACAATTGCTTCAACTTCTGGGCGAATACCACGAAGTGAGCGGCCGAATCGGCGAAGAGGCGCTCATACCGTGCCTGCCCGTCCTTGTCCTCGCTCGGTATCCACCCCTGGAGCTCAGTGAGCACCTCCGGAGTGTCGGAATCCGCGGCCGGAGTGATATTAGCGCCCGTCACCGCGAGTCGGTGGACCAGACGTGGATGGCGGGCGGCAAGGATGAGCCCCACGTCCCCTCCATCGCTCCACCCGAGCACATCCGCGTTCTCGATGTGCAACCTGTCGAGTAAGGTCGCGGTGTGCTCGGCCATCTCCATGTAGCTGAGCGGGCCGGCAACGTCATGGGTTCGACCATGACCCACCTGTTCCGGTGCGACGATCAGGCGTGATCGAGCGAAGTAAGGGATCTGGCGCGAAAAGGACTCCTCGACCGTGGTGCCACCCCCGTGCAGCAGCACGAGCGGTCTCCCTCGGCCATAGAGCTGGTAGTACATACGCAGCGGCCCGAGCTGCACGTAACCTGTCTGACGAGGCTGTGGCGTCTGAGCCGCGACGCGAGCTGGTTCACTCCAGAGAACGGTCAGAAATAGCGTGCACAGGAGCGCAACGCTGGGGTTAACGACCTTCACGCGGTGCCGGAGCTCGACTCGTTGCGTGGGTATGCGCCGTTTCACGAGCTGGTGCCTCCAAGTGACTAAGTGCGCCGCGAACGCGTGTTCGTCCATAAGAGCTCGGACCCTCAAGACAGGAGACTCGCGATGGCACCTCTGCAGCTGAAGGCGAGAGAACCTCCAGATGAACGTATTCCACAACCTCGTGGTTGGGCCGCTCCTCCCTACCGCACGTCCGGATCGAAATCGGTCGCGATCCAGATGTCGGGTCTGGATTCGGTGACGGTGCACACCAGATGACGGGCATCGCGAGCCATGGACAACTGGGTCCAGTCACACGCGATAGGCAGGGTGGCGTACGACACTGCCTGGCCGCCGTTGGCGCGCATCCGACGGATTTCCCGCTCGACCACGTAATAGATCCACCCGTCGTCGGCCCAGACGAGCGGCCTGGCGAACCCCGCCTCGGACCCCCCGAGAGGCGTCCACCGGCCGTCCGCCAGAGCAACTTGCCACAGGCGGGCCGATAAGTTGTCACGGACACCCGTGATCACGAGGTCGTGGCCGTCGGGCGAGAAGAGCGGAGCATAGAGCCAACCGACGGAGTCGGGCGGAGTGAGAACGGACTCGTGGTTCTGCTCGAAGTTCAGCACGATATACCGTCGGGCGTTTTCAGAAGGGTACAGCAGTGTCTTGCCGTCCGGTGACCACGCTGTCGTCCCGAGAAACAGACGAATCGGCCTTCCGCCGAACTGCCGCGGACGCTGGCCTGAGAGATCGGCGATCAGGACCCCCGGGGCGGACGAGTCCGCTGCCGCGAAGGCGAGGCGCCTGCCATCCGATGACCAGCACGGTGAGAGCTGGTCTGAGCGGGTTGCGCCGATGAGCCGGGGCGCACCGCCGGCGAAGGGCGTCACGTAAAAGTTCCGCTCGGATTCGTCGTCCCGTGCGAAGGCGACCAGTTTGCCATCTGGGGAGATGGCCGGAGTCCCGTGTTGGTTGGTCCCCGACGTGAGCTGTCGGGCGTTGACTCTAGTCCTCGCAGCCGGCCCTTCGATAGTCAAGGCCCAGATCTGTCTGGTCGGGGTTTCTCTCTGGTACGCCAACGTCCGTCCGTCGGCGGCGATGTCGAACTCGCCAAAGGGCGCGTGGCTCATCACCCGGTTCGGGCTCCCGAGCCGTTCACCCGACCGTCGGTCCATCCTCACCTTCATGAGGTCGGAGCCCCCTGCGACCCG
>JBJMOX010000174.1:0-4843 GCA_045803515.1 Gemmatimonadales bacterium | reverse complement strand
ATCGACTGGCAACGCGAGCGCATCAGCCTGGGCATGAAGCAGCTGCAGTCGTACCCCTGGCAGAACGTCGCCGCCAAGTACCCGGTGGGCACCCGGGTGCAGGGCAAGGTCGTCTCCATCACCAACTACGGCGCCTTCGTCGAGATCGAGCCCGGCATCGAGGGGCTGGTCCACATCTCGGAGATGAGCTGGACCCGGAACGTCCGCCACCCGTCCAAGATCGTCAGCATCGGCGAGACCATCGAAGCCGTGGTGCTCAAGGTGGACGAGGCCGAAGAGAAGATCTCCCTCGGCATGAAGCAGACCGAGCAGGATCCCTGGATGGTGCTGCCGCTCAAGTACCCGGTGGGCACCCGGATCTCGGGGAAAGTGCGGAACCTCACCAGCTTCGGCGCCTTCGTGGAGATCGAGCCGGGCATCGACGGCCTGATCCACATCTCCGACATGTCCTGGACCAAGCGGGTGCAGCATCCCTCCGAGGTGGTCAAGAAGGGCGACGCGGTCGACGTGGTGATCCTCAACATCGACGCCGAGAACAAGCGGATCTCCTTAGGTCTCAAGCAGGCCGAGGAAGATCCCTGGCTCCGCATCGGTGAGACCTATCCCATCGGCATGGAGCTCCGAGGCCGTTCGGTCCGGCTGATGGACAAGGGGGTGGTGGTCGATCTGGGCAACGACATCGAGGGCTTCGTCCCCATGTCGCAGCTCGGCGTGGCCAACATCGAGAACCCGGGCGACGCCGTGAAGGAAGGCCAGGTGCTCGATCTCAAGGTCCTGGAGGTCGATCCCATCCACCACCGCATCGTCCTCGCGGTGATCGGATACCCCGACGAGCCGATCATCCCGCCGGTCCGACCGGTCTACGAAGAGAGCAAGGCCGAGTAGGGGCGGCACCAGGTTCCGCGCGGCACACTGAACGGGCCCTGCAGGGGGCCCGTTCTTGCGTCCGCCCGCGGGGTGCCGAGGCGCAGGCCGTATAGGCGGAAGCCGATCGGTGCGACTATCTTGTCTCGCCATGTCCGACCCCCGTCAACTGCTCGATCAGCTGCACCACCGGCAGGCCCTCGCCGAAGAGGGAGGCGGGCCCGCCCGCGTCGCGCAGCAGCACAAGAAGGGCAAGCTCACGGCTCGGGAGCGGCTGGATCTCCTGCTGGATCCGGGCAGCCTGGTCGAGCTCGACCGCTTTGTCACCCACCGCGCCACCGACTACGGACTCGACCAGCAGATCTACCCCGGCGACGGCGTGGTCACCGGCTATGGGCGGATCGACGGCCGGCTGGTCTACGTCTTCTCCCAGGACTTCACCGTCTTCGGCGGCTCACTCTCCGAAGCGCACGCCGAGAAGATCTGCAAGGTGATGGACCTCGCGGTGCGGAACGGCGCGCCGGTGATCGGACTCAACGACTCCGGTGGCGCGCGGATCCAGGAGGGGGTCGTCTCCCTGGGCGGCTACGCCGACATTTTCCTCCGGAATACGCTCGCGTCGGGCGTGGTGCCCCAGATCTCCGTCGTGCTCGGCCCCTGCGCGGGCGGCGCCGTGTACAGCCCGGCCATCACCGATTTCGTGTTCATGGTCCGGGGCGTGAGCTACATGTTCGTCACCGGCCCCAGCGTGGTGAAGACGGTGACCCACGAGGAGGTCAGCTTCGACCAGCTGGGCGGAGCGGATACCCACGGCGGCACCTCCGGCGTCTCTCACTTCACCCACGACACCGAGCCCGAGTGCCTGCAGGCGGTGCGCGAGCTGATGGGATTTCTGCCGCTCAACAATCTGGATGAGCCGCCGGAGCGCGCCAGCACCGATCCGGTCGACCGGAGGGACGAGGCCCTGCTGGACATCGTGCCCGAGAGCCCCGCCATGCCGTACGACATGCACGGCGTGATCGGGCGGGTGGTGGACGAGGGCGCCTTCCTGGAGGTGCATCGGGAGTATGCCGAGAACATCGTCGTCGGCTTCGCCCGGCTGGGCGGCCGGCCGGTGGGCATCGTGGCCAACCAGCCGGCGGTGCTCGCCGGGGTGCTGGATATCAACGCGTCCCTCAAGGCGGCGCGCTTCATCCGGTTCTGTGACTGCTTCAACCTCCCGGTCGTCACCTTCGTGGACGTGCCGGGGTTTCTCCCCGGCGTGGCCCAGGAGCACGGCGGCATCATCAAGCACGGGGCCAAGCTGCTCTTCGCGTACTGCGAGGCGACGGTTCCCAAGCTGACCGTGATCACTCGCAAGGCCTATGGCGGTGCCTACGACGTGATGAGCTCCAAGCACATCCGGGGCGATCTCAATCTCGCGTGGCCGTCGGCCGAGATCGCGGTGATGGGTCCCAAGGGCGCGGTCGAGATCCTGTTCAAGGACGAAATTGCCCGGGCCGCCGATCCGGCCGCCGCCACGGCGCGGCTGATCGACGAGTACACCACCAAGTTCGCCCACCCGTACGCCGCGGCGGCGCGAGGCTACATCGACGATGTCATCGATCCGAGGGACACCCGCCCTCGCCTCATCGACGCTCTGCGGACGCTTCGGACCAAGCGGGACCGGAACCATCCCAGGAAGCACGGGAACATCCCGCTGTAAGCCCGGGAGGCAGGGCTGGCCGGCTCCCGCGCGGCCGGGCCTAGCCAAGATCGAACCCCATTGGCATTATTGACATACATGCATCCAGCCCCTCCCCCCGCGGCTGCGCCCGTCCTCCCCTGGGTTCGCGCGGCGGTTCGTTGTGGCCTCGCCGTGCTTCTGGCAGGCTCGACGGTGCCCGCTCGACTCCCGGCCCAGGCCGCCATCGACCCCAATGTCGCCCCCCGGGCCGCGGCGCTCGAGCGCGAGGGCGAGCGCCAGGCCGCCATCGACCTGCTCGGCCGCTACCTGGCGACCGCGCCGGATGACGGCCGAGCCTGGCTGCAGCTGGGCCGCTTCTATCTGTTCGACGCCCGGGACTGGCACCTCCACGGCCACCGTGGCGATCCCGACGGGACGCTCTATCTCGACTTCGCCGCCACCGCGCTGGACCAGTCCCGCCGCCTCTCGGTGGACTCCGGCCTGATCTTCCGCGGCGTGACCGAAGTCGAGCGCGCGCTCCTCCTGGTGGAGGACTCGGGGTGGAGTGCGTCGCGCTACGCTCGCGCCACCGCCGACCTCCCGGAGATGCCCGGGTTCATCGTCGAGCTGGGCGGCAATCTGCTGACCTCGTGTCCCGCTGGAGGAGTGTTGCTGACGGGAGGCGATCTCGAAGCGCTCTCCGTCTGGTCCGGCAGCATCGATCGCTCCTCTCTCGACGTCCTTCCGCTCCGCCCCGATCTCTACGCTACCGACTCGCTCTACCGGGCCCGCATGGCGGCGGCCATGGGGGTCGATCCCCACCTCTCCGTGCAGCGCGCGCTGGCGGCCGTCGCGCCCCGGCGGACCCTGTGTCTCAGTCCCGGGACGGACAGCGCGGCGATACCGGCCCTCGCCTGGGTGCCGTTTCGGCTGGTCCGGGTGAACCGGCCCGCGCCCCCGGATGCCGGGGCCCTCACGACGACCGAGCTGCTGAAGGCGATGCTGCAGGGCGACTCGCCCTGGGTCGACGACGTTCGCGGCGTCTACGACAACGCCGCCCGCTACAACGCCCTGCTCTGCAGCAGCCTGCTCACGCTTTTCGGAGACACGCCGCCGCTGGCATGCCGGCCGTAGCCGGGGACGGCCGCCGGTGAAGCGGGTGCTGGTGGCGAATCGCGGGGAGATCGCGCTCCGGATCGTCCGCGCCTGCCACGAGGAAGGGCTCGAGGCGGTGGCCGTCTATTCCGCCGTCGACCGGGTGAGCCCGCACGTGCGCGCTGCCGATCGCGCGGTGGCGATCGGCCCCGCGGCCCCATCGCAGAGCTACCTCCACATCGATCGTCTCATCCAGGCCGCCCTCGAGACCGAGGCCGACGCCATCCATCCGGGCTATGGGTTCCTGGCCGAGCGCGCGGCGTTTGCCGAGGCGGTGGAGCGCGCAGGGCTCACCTTCGTCGGACCGCCCTCCACGGCCATTCGCGCGATGGGCGACAAGACCGAGGCGCGGCGCCGGATGAAGCAGGCCGGCGTGCCCATCGTCCCCGGTGCCAGCGCGCCGATCGACGACCTCGGCCCGGCACTCGGCCTGGCGCGCGAGGTCGGCTACCCGGTGATGGTGAAGGCGACGGCCGGCGGCGGCGGGAAGGGCATGCGGGTGGTCGAGACGCCCGACCAGCTCGCCGGCGCGCTCCAAGCGGCCGCCTCGGAGGCGCTCAAGTCCTTCGGCGACGCCGGCGTCTACCTGGAGAAGCTGATCCAGCGGCCCCGGCACATCGAGATCCAGGTCCTGGCGGACCACGAGCGCACCATCCACCTGGGCGATCGGGAGTGCTCGATCCAGCGGCGCCATCAGAAGCTGCTCGAGGAAGGACCCTCCGTCGCCGTCACCGACAAGATGCGCCGCCGGCTCGGCGGCGCGGTGGTCGACGCGGCGCGCGCGGTGCAGTACACCAACGCCGGCACGTTCGAGTTCCTGCTGGACGACAAGCAGAACTTCTACTTCCTCGAAGTGAACACGCGCGTGCAGGTGGAGCATCCCGTGACCGAATTCATCACGGGCGTCGACATCGTCAAGGAGCAGATCCGCATCGCGGCGGGAGAGCGGCTGTCGATGAAGCAGGGGGACGTCACCTTCACCGGCCACGCCATCGAGTGCCGGATCAACGCCGAAGATCCGGACACCTTCGTGCCCTCACCCGGGGTGATTCACGTGTTCAGCGTGCCGGGCGGCCCGGGCGTGCGCGTCGAGACGCTCGCCCATTCCGACTGCACAATCAGCCCGTACTACGATTCGATGATTGCCAAGATCATCGT
>JBJMOX010000173.1:0-29826 GCA_045803515.1 Gemmatimonadales bacterium | reverse complement strand
GGCTCCGCCGCGGCGTCGCAAAGAACCGGACGATGCCGGCCGCAAGCGCCGCGGACTCCTCATCTGGCCAGAGCGCGGCGCGTAGCCTCCTCCACTGATGGGCGTCAGCGGGTTCGGCATGCCGGATGTGGATCTCTGATTGTGTCACGATCGCTCTCCACCTAACGAAATTTCCAATCAGTTGCAAACGACCTGTGACAACCTGGGGTCCTTACCCCGGTGCCATTCTCAACGTTACGCTGTGATGAGGGTCCCGTCCCCAAGCTCACCGTTTTTCGGTTGGCCGCCCAGCAGTAGGCGCGCCCGGCGGTGGTGATGCCGCAGGTGAAGCTGCCCCCGGGAACGATCCGGCTGAATGAAAAGGGGAGCGCCAGTCGTGGCGAGAACGGGTCCGGCCGATTTTGACTTGGAGCAGTGGTTCCCCAGCTTCACCAGCAGGGCGACGCAAACCGGGAGCGGTAAGCCGTGTACCTTTAGTTCACCACCCGCGGCATTTTATAATGCGGCCCAAGGGAATTCGAAGAGAGAGGAGTTGCAGGTGCCTGAATGTCTCGTCCGGCCTCGCTCCTGGCTGCCTCTGGCAACCGCCTTGTCCCTGGCGGCCCCACGCCTTGCCGCCGGGCAAGCCGCTCCGCCCGACTCGGTCATCTACCGCCTCATCCCGGCGAGTCGGCTCGACGTCAAGACCGGCAAGGCCGGATTGTTCGGCTTCGCCGGCCACAGTCATCTGATTCGCGCCCATGCGGTTGCAGGCCGAGTAGCGGTCTACCAAGGGGCCGTCGGCACGTCGCACCTGGAGCTGACGGTTCCGAGCGAGAGCCTCGAAGTGCTCACGCCACCCGACACCGCGGAGATTCGCAAGGTGACGGAGGCGATGCGCACCCAGACCCTGCGCGTGGACCAGTTCCCCCAGATCACCTTCGCGTCCAAGGAGGTGACGCCCACGAAAGCGGGCTACCATCTCGTGGTCGCCTTGACGCTTGTCGGCGTCACCCGGGATGTCCCGATCGATGTCGTCGTGAAGACCACGGGCGACACACTCCGCGCCACCGGCACCTTCTCGGTGAAACAGACCGACTTCGGGATCAAGCCTTTCCGTGGCGGCCCGGGCGGCACGGTGAAGGTGGCCGATCGGGTCAACTTCAACTTCGAGGCCATCGGGGTGCGCGCGGAACGCCGCTAGACGCCGATGGCGCCGACGCCCGGCCCCGTTGTCATCGAGGTCTCGCCGGGCGATGCCACGGTCTCGGAAGGCGGCGCGGACGTTGCGCCACCGTCGGCGAAGTGGTCGAGCAACAGCCGGTGGATGAACAGCTAGCCACCGCCCGCGCGCCCTACCTCACTTCGCATCCACCATATGGGGGGTTGATCGGCCTACTATGGGACGTGGATCTTGGCACGTCAAGCCGCGAGATTCTCAGTGGCGAAGCAGTCGCATGCGGCGTGTCGGGTTTCATGTCGCGTCTCGTATCCCTTGGGCTGAGACGAGTCATAAAACGGCGGTATCGTGCCGCGCGCGGGCCAGGAAGCGCGTGTAACGCGACCTGCCCTGATGCCCCGCGCCATAAGACCCGCTGGGGCGCTCGAGCCCGGCCACCGCCTCTCCTATTGACATTCCTCGACCCCTCCGTCACAATCACCATCACCCGCCGCCGGGGCTCCCGGCGGTCCCGAAGCATCCCCAGGTTTTCACGACAGCATCCTGCAAGGCGATCCCGGACGCCGGAGCCGGTCTTCCGGAGTTGGTCGGAGGAGTCTCGGATGCCGCTCCACGCGGCCTACACCCCATTTCTCGTCGTGCTCTCGGTGCTGATCGCAAGCGCCGCGTCCTACACGGCCCTCGACCTCGCGGGACGGGTCACGGCGGCGCACGGCCGGGAGCGCCTGGCATGGCTGGCCGGCGGCTCCCTGGCCATGGGGGTGGGGATCTGGAGCATGCACTTCGTCGGCATGCTCGCCTTCCACCTGCCCGTGCCCATCGGCTACGCGTTGGGACGCGTGCTCTTGTCGGTGCTGGTGGCGGTGGCGGCGTCGGCGCTGGCGCTCGTCGTGGTCAGCCGCCCCCACGTGGGCCTGCCGGCGCTCGCCCTGGGGGCGCTCTGTATGGGCCCGGCAATCGCGGGGATGCACTACATCGGGATGGCGGCGCTCAACATCCCCGCCGCGATGCACTTCGATTCCCTCCTCGTGGCCGCCTCGGTGGCCATCGCGATCGCCGCCTCGTTCGCCGCGCTGGCACTGGCTTATCACTTCCGTCTCGACCAGACTGCGGCCGGGATGGCCCGCCGGCTCGGCAGTGGGCTGGTCATGGGCGTGGCGATCGCCGGCATGCACTACACCGGCATGGCGGCCGCCCATTTCAGCACGCCGGGACGGACCGGGGCCTCCGCAGGCGGCCTGCTGGCGACTCGTCAACTCGCCATCGGCGTGACCCTCGGCGCCATGGTGATTCTGGCGCTCGGTCTGCTCGGTGCCACGGTCGACCGCTGGCTGCGCCAGCGGGCCGAGCTCGCCGAGCGCCGACAGCAGTCCCAGAAGCTCGAGGCCATTGGACAGCTGGCGGGCGGCATCGCCCATGACTTCAACAACCTGTTGACCGCGATTCTGGGAAACGCGGCGTTCGTGCTCGCCTCGACCCCGGTGGACGACCCCCGGCACGCGGACATCCGCGAGATCGAGCGCGCCGCCACCCGCGCCGCCGAGCTCACCCACCAGCTTCTCGCCTTTGGCCGGAAGCAGATGCTCAAACCCACGCCCCTCGACCTCAATGCCACCCTCGCCCAGACCATGCGGATGCTGACCCGTCTCGTCGGGGAGCACATCGAGATCACCGTGGTGCCCGATGCCGCGCTCTGGGAGGTGCAGGCCGATCCCGCCCAGGTGGAGCAGGTCATCGTCAATCTGGTGGTGAACGCGCGAGACGCCATGCCGGAGGGCGGGAAGCTCACCATCGAGACCCAGAACGTCACGCTTCAGCCAGGGTCCACCAGCCAGCATATCGGAGCCCCTGCCGGCGATTACGTGCTGATCGCCTTCACCGACACCGGGATCGGCATGGATCCGGCGACGCAGGACCGGATCTTCGAGCCGTTCTTCACCACCAAGGGGCTGGGCAAGGGAACCGGGCTGGGGCTCGCCACCGTGTACGGCATCGTCCGGCAGAGCGGCGGAAGCATCTCAGTGTACAGCGAGCCTCAGCGTGGCAGCACGTTCAAGGTCTACCTTCCTCGGCTGGCCGGACCGGTGACCCCGCCGAGCGAGTCGCTCGCGCCGGCCACGAACACCAGCGGATCCGAAACCGTCCTGGTGGTGGAGGATGAGGAGGCGGTGCGCCAGCTGGCCGCTCGCACCCTGTTCGTCCGCGGCTACACCCCGCTGGTGGCTCACACGGGGGAGGAGGCACTGAGGCTGAGCGAACAGCACGAGGGGCCGATTCACCTGCTTCTCACCGACGTCGTCCTGCCCCGAATGAGCGGCTCGAGACTGGCAGAGGCCTTGCTCGCGGCCCGGCCCGATCTCCGGGTGCTCTACATGTCGGGCTTCACCGAAAGCGCGATCGTGCACAATGGGGTGCTCCAGGCGGGCACCGACTTCATCCAGAAGCCGTTTACGCCTCACGCGCTGGCCATCAAGCTGCGGGACGTGTTGGCGGGTGTGCCCAGCAGGCGCTAGAGCGGCGAGATCCTCGACAGCCCGGATCGAGAGAGTACGGCGGCAAGCGGTGTGCATTCTGCTGCAGTGATCGACGACTCACTCGCACGTCTCTGTATCTTCTCTTCTGTTCACATCCTACACAGATGTACACCGATCGCGGAACTGGGTTCCGACGCATGAGTTACTCTCAACACCGGGTCCACATCGGCAGTGCATAACCCCGAAGAAAATTGAGCGCTTGAATCGATTCCCCCCAACGGTAGATTGACTCGTCCCTATCACCTAATCGCCTCGATCAGTGGGAGGTCAGCATGAGGCGCGAGGCTCGCCTGAGGGTGGAACATGCGCATCTGTATCCCGGGGTCGAACCCGGCGTTTGGGAATCGGCCGCCGTCCTTGGCGAGAAGGTGCTCGCCTGTCGCCTGCTGCTTCCCAGCAGCGGGTTCATCCTGAGTGACCGGGCGCTGAACGCCGGCCATTTCGAGTTTCGGGGTGGGTCGATTTCGAGGGTGGCGGCGCCGGAGCGGCTGGTGGAAGATCCGAGGGCCGTGGCGGCGGACGCGGCGCTCAGCGGTACACTCTGAGACAATCGTTCGCTGGGGCCTTCCTCAGCCTACCCGGAGGGCCGGATCCCTTCGACGCCAAGCGGCGGCATGCACCGCGATGCGCCAGCCGTCGAACCCCCTGAGCGGCATCAGGTTCAGCAGCATGAACGCGTTGACCAGGAAAATCGAGAGCGAGAGGATGAAGACCGGGGGCTCGGGCCTCGGCGCCGAGCCCCAGTAGGCCACCACGGCCTTGGCCGCAAGCATGTTGGCCAGGCTTCCCGCCAGAGAGATGAATGGGGCGCGCCACGAGCTTCCCGCGCGCCACTCGAAGTGCCCACCACCCGCCGCGGCATCCCGGTAGCCCAGGGCTTCGGCGTCCTGGTCATGCAAGCGAACTTCCCCGTGGAAGGGGAAGAGCGCGAGCCGGAGCCGGCAGCGGCCCACAGTGCCCTCCCACAGCAACGGGCCTTGCCCGAGGGAGATGCTCCACACCCTCACCCCCAGGATCCGGGCCATGAGCGCGTGGGCCAACTCGTGGAGCAGCAGCGCCAGCCAGGCTGCCATGAACACCAGGAGCAGCACCCGGAGCCCGAAGGGCAGGTGCCAGTACCACCAGTTTGCCATCGCCACGAGCCAGGGCGTTTCCACGTTTCCCATTCCTCACCCCCTCGCGTGCCACCGGATCGGGCCGCCACCTCACCGGAATCTACTCGACATTCGCGGAACGCGCGATTCCCGCGCACGCCGGCGTGCTCCACGCTGGGGTGCGAGGGACTTCGCCGCTAGGAGATGGATCACGCTCCGACCCTGGCGTTGCAGCACCAGGGCCGTCGCTTCCGTGGGTGCCGCGCTCACATCGTGAGCACGACCTTCTCGCAGTGGTCCCGCTTGTTGAGGAACATGTCGAAACCACGCGGCGCGTCACCCAGCTTCATCCGGTGGGTGATCACGAAGCTGGGATCGATCTCACCCCGCTCGATCCGCTCCAGCAGCGGGCGCATGTAGCGCTGCACGTGGCACTGCCCGCTCCGGATGGTGAGCGAGCGATTGACCACCGCCCCCATCGGGAACTTGTCGATGAACCCACCGTACACCCCGACCACCGAGATGGTGCCGCCGTTGCGGCATGCCATGATCGCCTGCCGAAGCGCGATCGGCCGGTCGGTCTCGAGCATCAGCGCCTGTTTGGTGCGATCGTAGGCGTAGACGGCCGCATGACCGTGGGCCTCCATGCCCACCGCATCGATGCACGCATCGGGACCTCGACCGGCGGTGATCTCCTTGAGCGCCTCCTGGACGTCGGTCTTCTGGTAATTGATCGTCTCGGCCGCGCCCGCCCGCTCCCGTGCCAGCTGGAGCCGGTAGGGGAAGCGATCGATCGCGATCACCCGTTCGGCCCCGAGCAGAGCCGCGCTCGCCATGGCGAGCTGCCCCACCGGACCCGCTCCCCAGACCGCGACCACGTCGCCCGGTTGGATGGCGCACATCTCCGCTCCCATGTAGCCGGTCGGAAAGATGTCGGAGAGGAAGAGCACCTGTTCGTCGCTCAGGCTGTCGGGCACCTTGAGGGGGCCGACGTCGGCGAACGGCACTCGGGCATACTCCGCCTGACCGCCGGCATAGCCGCCCAGCATGTGAGAGTACCCGAACAGGCCGGCGGGCGAATGGCCCCACAGCTTCTCCGCCATCCAGGCATTCGGGTTGGAGTTCTCGCAGAGCGAGAAGAGGTCCCGCTGGCACATGGCGCATTGTCCGCAGGCGATCGGGAACGGGACCACCACGCGGTCGCCCACCTTCAGATTCTTGACCGACGGCCCCAGCTCCACCACTTCGCCCATGAACTCATGTCCCAGCACGTCGCCCCGTTCCATGGTGGGCACGAATCCGTTGTAGAGGTGCAGGTCGGACCCGCAGATCGCGGTGGAGGTGATCCGGACGATCGCGTCGCGGGTATTCAGGATCTTCGGATCCGGCACCTCTTCGACCCGGACCTTTCGCTTGCCGATCCAGCAGTTGGCTTTCATCGCTGCTCCCTCACATGAGCTCGGCGGATGGTCTCGCGGGGTGTGGACCGCGGTGCACGCTGGCGTCCGAGTGGACGACCTCGCCGGTTTCCATCACCTGCTTGAAATGCCGCAGGTCGCTGTCGACCTGCTGTCCGGGCTCCTCCCCGAAGAGCATGGCGATCGTGGTGCCGATCACGCCTCCGGGTGGGTCGTACCGCAGCTCGACCCGGACCTCGGTTCCTCTGCCGCCCGGCGCGGGGGTGAACCGGACCGTCCCGGATTGGGTCACGTCGGCGTCTCCGGCCACCCGCCATCCGATCAGCTCGTTCGGCCGGTCCTCGACGATCTCCGCCTCCCATTGGACGGTCCCGCCGCCGGGCGCCTTCGCCTTCCAACGCGATCGCTGATCGCTGAGAACCTGCACCGACTCGAGATGCTCCATGAACCGGGGCAGATTCTGGAAATCGCGCCAGAACGCGTAGACGTCCTCAGGCATCCGCCGAACCGTGATCGCCTTGTTGACCTCGGCCAGGCCACGCTCGTTCGTTCGGCCGCTCCCGTTCCCGGCGTTCCGGCCCAGCTCCTGCCCGGTGCGCACGTCCAGCAAGGTGACGCCGAAGACGGCCGCGGTTGCGGCGGCGAGCCGGCCCCGGTTCGAGGCCTCCGACTTGAGGGCGGACCCCAGGAGCGCGAGGTCCACGACATCGCCGCCCACCCGGACCCAGACCCAGCCAGGGGAGCGGGGCTGCGTCAGGATCCCGACGCCACTGATCAGCTCCCGGACGCCCAGAGCGAGCATCGCCTTGCGATGACGCTCAGCGTGCCGGACACCGATCACCCTGGCCAGAGCGCGTGGCGCGGCGATTTCGGTCAGACCCAGTCCGACACTGAACCAGCCGAGCCCTCGGGCGACGCGTGTTGTTGTCATGCGGTCCTCAGCGTGGTCGAGAGAGAGGGACGAGACAGATAGCGCCCGTCGGGACCAAGCGTCCGTGAGCGCGGTCACCGGAGAACTACGCTGTGGGATCGGTGGCGTGGAGCTCGTCGCTGCGGGGCTCATCGGGGAAAACCAGGGACCGCCCATGGTCCCACTCGACGACCCACGAGGCGGCGGTGGCGCTCTCGACCCGGCGGACCTGCGCCACGGTGCTCCCGCGGTCCTTCAGCAGGCGAACGAATTTGCGGACCTGTCGCGGCCAGGAGTCGCGCTCGGCGGAGTGACCCGCGCGCCGCCGCTTGCCGCGCTGCCACAGGTAGGCCCCGGCGGAGAGCCCGGCGATGGCCAATACGGCCAGGCGGCGGAAGGAAGGACGTTTGGGCATAGGAGAGGACGGAGGCGCCGTCCCCGAGGGACGCGCGCCACCAATCATAGCCAACAGGCTCATTCTTCGCCGAAGGGTTTTTGCGCCGAGCCTGGTGAGTGGCCGGTCACCCTGACCAGCTGCCGCGCCAGACGGTGACGCCAAGCTCGCGGAAGCGGATGAAGTCCCGTGCGACCGCGCTCAGGTCGGATCGCAAACGAGATGGGCTTGGTGAACGTGGTTGAGGCGGTGGGCGGCGGCGGCCGGGGCGCGCCGGCGCGCGGGACGCACGCGGCCAGCACGAGAGCCGCCGGTCCGGCGCAGTGACCGCGGCATCTGCTACGTCTCGTCCACCACTCCCCGCGTCCGCCGGTACAGCGACACCAGCATGCCGCCGAGATTGGCCGCCGCGCAGGCGGCGCCAACCAGAATCAGGCCGGTCGCGAGGTGCCGGAGGAAAGTGAGCTTGTGGACGTCGACGATGACCAGCAGAATCTTGGTGCTCAACAACGTGGCGGCGGCCGAGAAACAGAGCAGCTGCGCCAGCAGCAGCGGCCGGTAGCCCAGCCCGGCGTAGAGCCAATAGAACCCCAGCACCACCAGCAGCCACGCCAGGAGACCCGTCTGCGAGCTCTCCCCAAGGGGGAGCTCCTGGAGCAGCGGCACGACCACTAGGGCCAGCGCGGCCAGCATGAACAGCAGACGGAGGGCCGACCGGCGAAGTTCTCGCACGGTGGCTTCCTCGGCGGTGTGCGCTACCGTACCGGCCATACCGCAATCTCGCGTTGAGTTCCTGTCACCACTAACGAAAATCCGCCGGTCCCGCAAGGGCAGGGTGAGCGGCCACTGCCGCCGGGTGGCTCCTCCGGGTGTTATCGTGAGGCGCTTCAACACCCTGAGAACGCCTAGCTGGGAACGCCTATGGGAAGGGATACCGCCTTCGGCCGGGAGCGCCAGGCCCGCCTCAAGCAGGAATATGCTGCCGTCTACCAGGGCATCGCCCCAGGAGTCTGGCAGCCGGCCTGGCTCCTGGCGGAGCAGCTCGCCGCCTTGCCGCCACCGACATTGGCCGAGCGGCGCTGCGATCCACGCCACTTCGAATTCCGTGGCGGGCGCGGCCGGCCCCCGGAGCTGAGGGGGCTCAGGACCCGGGTCTCCGACCAGAGCGGCTAGAGTCCGAGGCCCTGGAAGCCCGCACCCGAAGAGTACTGTCCGCCGGTGTCAGCTGATCCGCCGTCCATGCCTCCAGCTTGTACACGGTCTTGGCCGTGTCGGGCCGAACCCAGAACCCCGTGCCCGTGGAGTCGAACTGCAGGGCAAGGAGCGGTGTGCCGTCTTCCCGGAGCAGCCGGACACGCCGGTCAGGACGCTCGAACCGCGCCGAGTCGGCCTGCGCGGGCGAGGCAAATCCGGCGGCTTCGATCGTCCGGTAGCGGCCCAGGAGCGAGGCCACCGCCCCCGAATCGGCGGCACCGCCCGGGGCGAGGCCCCAGCGGCCGGCCGACCGGCGGAGCGCGTAGTGGCGCGCACCGCGGGAGACCTCGACCGCCGCGATGCTTTCGGCGGGCACGCCGGCGATGCGGCGATCCCGCCACTCGCTGCCGCTCCGATCCAGCGCGGCGGCGAGGCCGCCGCGCACCAGGTAGCTGACCTCCTGGCCGCTGCGCCGCAGGTAAATACCCCCCAGGTCAGGGGTCCGATGACCCGCGACGAAGTCGGCCAGGGTCCGCCCTTTGCCGAAGATCCGTACCCGAGTTCCCCCGACGCTGTCGACGCCGAGCCCGGGTTGCGACGCGCGCCGCTCCGCCACCAGCTCGCTCGCGGGGGCCGTGTCCGCGAGCGCGGCGAAGAAGTCGCTCACCGCCTGGGCGGACGAAGGATGGCCGTTGGCCCTCCAGACCGTGTCCCGGCGGACCAGAACAGTCGTATCTCCCGGCCGGTCGATGTGGACGCTGTCCACGGCGTTCCGGGCAACGTGGGGCAGGGTGAACCGATCGGCTGCCGGGGGAATCGATTCCCGGCGCCGGGCCAGGGCCGCGGCCCCCCAGAGGAGCAGCAACACCCCGAAGGCTATGGCGATCCGCGCCAGCTGCCGCGGGCTCACCGGGCTCCCTCCGAGACCGGCACCAGCGGCCGGTACGGCTCTCGGGTCCGCCGCCGCCGGCGGATGAGGTGGATGGCACCCCAGAGGGCAACCAGCAGCGGCAGACCAATGAGGTTCAGGTATTTCGCCGCCTCCCGCTCGGTGGCGCTGGCGAACACCAGGGGCACCGGCCGGCGATCTTTCGAGCGGATGGCGATGAGCCCCTCGTCCTGCGCCAGCCAGTCGATGGCGTTGAGTGTAAAGGCGAGGTTCTCCGGCGCCGAGCGCACGAAGCGGTCGGTGGCGAAGTCCAGGCTGCCGACCACGACGGCTCGTCCCTTCCCCTTCCCCGAGGGAGCGGCCACCACGGCCAGGAGCCGCCGCGCCAGCCCGGTCTGCGGGAAGTCTTCCCTGGGCTCGATCGAAGTCGCGTTGGTGTACACCCCGGCGGCCGCGCTGGAGAGCAGCAGGGGCGTGACCGTTCCCTTGGGCGCGCCGGTGGTGTCGATCGTGCTGGCCCAGGTGACCACCACGGCGCCGAGGTCCTGATTGATCGTGGAGAGGCGCGTGCTCTGGGCCCGGATGAAGAAGGGGTAGACCTGGAGCACCCGGCCGAAGTCGCTGGGAACCGGGATCGCCTCGTTGGCCACCAGGTCATAGGTGAGATCAGGCTTGATCGCGACCCCGAATCGCTTGAGCAGCGGGTTCCAGGCCACCGGGCGCGGACGGGCCGACGGCGCCTCCTGCGAGACCTCCATACCGCCGCTCAGCACCAGCAAACTGCCGCCCCGGTCCAGGAACCGCTCGAGCCGGGCAGCCTGCGCCGGTGGAAGCGAATCCGGCGTGCCCGCGAGCACCAGCGCGATGACGTCCGATGCTGGCTGGGTCGAGTCGCTGAGACTCACGGTCCGCACATCGTAGGACTTGGAGAGCTGGTCCTGGAGCTGCTGGAAGGTCGCCTCCGGTCCCGGGGTGGCGACCACCAGGCCGACGGCCGGCTTGTGCTGCCGCGTGAGGTTCCGGATCGAGGAGATCAGCCGGTACTCGAGGTCGTTGGTCTGCTGGACGAACGGCACCGTTTCGGTCTGGGAGCCGTGCTGGATCGCGAGCCCGAGATATCCCTGCTTCACCTGCAGCTCCGACTGCCCGATCACGTTGAACTGCACCGCCTGAATGCCGGCGGACTCGGCCTCCCGCCGGGCGGCCTCGTCGCTGGACGGGTCTCGCTCGATTACCCGGATCCGGCCATGCCCGGCGGCCCGGACGTCCCGGAGCATGTCGTCCACGTCCCGCTTCATCAGGGCGACTTCGGTCGGGAGCTCGGGCGACGCGTAGAGCTTGATCGTCACCAGGTCATCCAGGCCGCCGAGGATCTTTCGCGTCGCCGGGGAGAGGGTGTAGGCCTTCCCGGGCGAGAGGTCCAGCCGGCCACCGATGTAGCTGCCCAGGAGGTTCACCACGATGAGCGAGGCCACCAGCACCCCGACGCCGGTCCGGAGGCGGCGAAGGGCGCCGCCCCGCGGCGCCAGCTTCCGTCCCAGCAGGGCGCCGTAGGCCAGCGAGAGGAACACCCCGGCCAGCGAGAGGAAGTAGACCACGTCCCGGAGATCGACCACCCCGCGGCCAAGGCTCTCGAAGTGGGAGAGCACCCCGACGCGCGCCGCCACTGCGCCCAACCCGGCGGGCAGCCCGACGATCAGCGGATTGAGGCCCAGCAGGACCAGCAGGAACATCAGTCCGGCGGCGAGAATGAAGGCGGTGATCTGGCTCCGGGTGAGGCTCGATGCCCACACGCCGACCCCGGCGAGCCCGGCCGCCAGCAGCGCTGCGCCGGCGTACTGGGCGATGATGGTTCCCCAGGGAAGCGCCGCCCCCAGCGAGAGGCCCAGCGGGATGGCCAGGCTGAGCGCCAGCGCCGCCCAGAGGAAGAGCACCGCTCCGAGATACTTGCCCAGCAGCAGCTCGAGCTCGCTCAGCGGCTGGGCGAGCACCACCTCGATCTGGCCCCCGCGGAGGTCCTCCGCCAGCGACCGCATGCTGACCGCGGGAACGAAGAAGAGCAGCTCCCAGGGCAGCAGGTCCAGCATCGGCCTGAGGCTGGCCACCTGCGAGAGATAGGCCTCCCTGAAAAAGAGGAAGGCGTTGATGGTGAGAAAGACCACGAGCAGCACGTAGCCGGTCGGCAGGTCGAACAGCGACTTCAGCTCGCGCCGCGCGACAATCCAGATGCGCGTCATGCGGGCTCCTGGTCGGTCGTGAGCTGACGGAAGAGGTCCTCCAGGTTCCCGGCCTCCTGGTGCAGCTCGAACAAGGTCCATCCGCTGGTCTTGGCCAGCTCGAAAATCCGGGGGCGGAGATCCTCGGCGCCGATAGTGATCAGGGTGAGCCGGACCCGGCCATCGTCCGGCTCCCGCGGCTCCACCACGTGCACACCCTCCAGCGCGCCCAACCCCTCGGCGATCCCGGTGCCGGAGGCCTCCACGGCGATCCGGGCACCGCCCTTGGCCCGGGTGAGCAGCTCATCCACCGGGCCGTCCGCGACGATGCGGCCCCGGTTGATGATGAGGAGCCGGGAGCAGGTGAACTGCACCTCGGGCAGGACGTGGGTGGAGAGGAGGACCGTCCGCTCCCGCCCCAGGTGGCCGATCAGCCGCCGGATCTCGACCCGCTGGTTGGGGTCGAGGCCTTCGGTCGGTTCGTCGAGCACCAGCAGGTCGGGCCGGTGGAGGATGGCCGCGGCCAGCCCGACCCGCTGGCGAAACCCCTTCGACAGCTCCCCGATCGGCCGGTGGTAGACCGGCTCGATGCCGGTGGCCGCCACCGCCTCCTCGGTGGCGCTCCGGAGCTCGGCGCCGAGCGCTCGGAGGCGGCCGACGAATTCCAGATACTCGGAGACCAGCATCTCGCCGTACAGCGGGTTGTTCTCGGGGAGATAGCCGATCCGCCGTTTCGCGTCGCGGCCGGCCTGGGCGAGCGGGGTGCCCTCCATCCGGATGGATCCGGCGTCGGGCTCGAGAAACTGGGTGATCATCCGCATGGTGGTCGACTTCCCGGCGCCATTAGGCCCCAGGAAGCCGACCACCTGACCACGATCGATCGCGAAGGAGACGTCATCGACGGCGGGCACGTCGCCGAAGCGTTTGGAGACTTGTTCCAATGCCAGGAAGGTCATACCGGCGCAGGGTCAGGGAATTGGACAGGCACGAGGATAATCGAAGTCGCCCGGATTCATCAAGGGTCAGGGCACAGATGCGCGACCCGGGTCGGCCGTCGCACGGCCTCGCGAGATTCCCCTCCCGACCGATTACATTCGCAGCGATCCGACCAACCACTCACCGGCAGGTGGCGATGCGATCGCGTGCGAGGCTGGGAACCGCGGTCTGGCTGCTGGCCGTCCCGCTCGGCGCGGCGGTCGCGCAGGGGCAGCGGGCCACGGTCGGTGCCGAGCTGGGCTTTTCCCGGAGCGATCTCAAGGGAGCGGATGCGACGGGCGTGACAGGCCGCCAGGGCGCCCTTACCGGGGTATACCTGGAGGCGCCGCTGGCGGGACGACTGAGCCTGAGGCCTGAGCTGCTGTTCGCGCTCAAGGGTGGCCGGGCCACCACGGTCGTCGAAGGTGGCGGCACCGCCCTGCTGGACATCGAGCTGGCCTACCTCGAGATGCCGATCTTGCTCAAGATCACGCCCCTCCGGCGCCGGGTCCGTCCCGTGCTGTTCGCCGGCCCGGCCCCGGCTCTGAAGATCGGCTGCGATTTCCAGGTGATCCTGCCCAACCAGCCCGTGAGCGCCACCTGCGCGGAGGCGGGTTTCTCGGTCCGAGATCTGGACCTCGGCCTGGTGGCCGGGGCGGGTGCCGAGATCCGTTGGGGGCAGTCCGCGCTGTCGCTCGAGGGGCGCTACACCACCGGCCTCCGCTCGATCCTCGGCGGCGCGGAGGTGCGGAATCGCGCCTTTGGCGTGGTGCTGGTGCTCACCTTCTGAAGCTCAGAACAGCCAGCGACCTCCGACCTGGAACTGCCGCGGCGTCCCGAGGCCACTCCGCAGGGTACCGTCGAAGTTGAGGTACACGCTCGACCCCGTGGGCGCCAGGAAGTTATCGCTGTTGGTCACGTTGAACACCTCGAAGATCGCCTCGAACGTGCCCTGCGCGCCAAGATTGATCGGCTTCGATGCCCGGATATCCCACGAGAAATATGCGTTGTCCTTGCGGATGGTATTCCGCTGGAGGATGTGGCCATCCGGACAGATCCGCTCGGCCTGCCCCGTCTGCCCCAATGAGGATACGGGCTCTCCGGTGCCCTGGTTGTTGGCACCGCACTTCTCCGAGACCGGCTGCGCCGAGTACGCGCTGACCCGATTGTTGAGGTAGATGTCGCCAGGCAGTACGGCCAGGAGCCAGGCGTTGAACCGGTGGCGCTGGTCGCGATCACTGTAGCCGTACTCTCGCTCGAGTGAATCCGCCCGGGCATACCGGAAGGTGAAGGGGTCGCGCTCGTTGTCGTCGTCGGACTTGTCGAACGAAAGGGTGTAGTTCGCCTGGAACTGGAGATGCTGGCCCAAGGTCTTTCTGAGCTCAGCCGTGACGCCATTGTATCGCGACTTCGCCGTGCTCTGAATGACGGTCAGGTTGCCGATGCCGTTTGCACCTGCCAGGCCCAGGCCCGTCCGCCAGGGAGTTCCGAACACCGCGTCGTTCGCATTGAAGAACCGGGTGAGGTGATCGGTCCTCGCATGGGTGTAGCTGAGCGATGCGGCCAGGCCGCGGGTCAGCTCCTGCTCGAAGGCGACGGTCGCGCTGACGGTGCGGGGGTTTTGGAAATCCTTGTCGAACACGAAGACGTCCGGATCGAATGGACCGCCTGACGGGCTGGCCACCAGCTCGCCCCAGTTGGGGGGCGCGCCGAGGACCCCGGTGAGTGCGCTGTTCCGGAACAGGGTCTGGCCCCGGGAGCCGTCGGTGCTCCGGCTGCTCGCCAGATTGAGTCCCGGGATTCGGGCATAGTAGAGGCCCGCGTTGGCCCGGAGCACCTGTTTGCCGTCACCCTTGAAGTCATAGGCGATGCCCAGTCGCGGCTGAAACATGGTGTAGTCGGAGGGAATCGTCCCATCGCCGGGGAACTCGAAGGTACCCTGCGCATTGGTGACGGTCTGGCCGATGAATGGGGCGTAGAACAAGTCGGCCTTCGGCGTGATCAGCCCCGGCTCGACCTGCGCTTCCCAGCGAAGCCCGTAGTTGAGGGTGATGTTCGATCGCGGCTTCCAGCTGTCCTGCAGGAATAGCGCCAGGTCGTTCTGGGTGATCGTCTGGGTGCCCGACTCCTCCAGCGAGAGTGGCGGCACGCCGGCCTGCTGGAGGTAGAGCACTACCGGGCCATCGATGTGGGTCCCGGGCGGGCAGGTGCCGTCGTTACTGCTCACGACAAAGACGTGGGTCACGTCCTGGCCGCACTCGACGTACAGGTTGCCGTTGGCCACGTAGTTCAGGAACCCGGTCACCGAGCCGAACGCCATCCGCCCGTTCCCGAACCCGATGAACGTCTGCGTCGTGGCGGTCCGGTTCCATTCTGCTCCGAGCTTGAAGAGGTGATTTCCCTTCAGCACCGAGATGTTGTCCAGCACCTGGAACCGCACGTCGTGGTCAGCCACCGGGATGAAGAACGGCATTCCGATCCGGTACTGACCTCCGAAATCGATGTCGGTGTCGGGGAACGGGCGGCTCGTGGCCGGGTTGATCGGACCGTCATAGGGCCGGGGCCGTGCCTCGCGAGCCCACTGGAACCGGAATTCGTTGGACAGCGACGAGGAGAAGACCGAGCTGAGGCTGCCGTTGACCGCGTGGGAGTAGTCCTTCTCGAGCGCGTTGGCACTGCGGCCCCACGAATCCACGTCGAAGGTGCCGTTCTGCTGCCTGGAGTAGGTGAAGTTGTACTTGAGCGACGCGCTGTGTTTCGGGCTGAGCCGGAAATCCAGCTTGGCCAGGAGCGCGTTGCCGTCGTTGGTCCGGGCAATTGGGCCGAAATCTCCCCGGAGCGCTCCGCCGAATGCCGTATCGACGAAGGCCAGAAGCAGCGGATCGATCTGCCCGATCCTCGTCTGCTGCTTGGTTTCGTCGTACACCTGCTGATCGTATGCCAGGAAGAAGAACGCCTTGTCCCGGACCAGCGGGCCGCCGATGGTTCCGCCGAACTGGTGCTGCCGGAAATCCGGTTGAAAGCCCGACGTGCTTCCGTTGGCGAAGGTATGGCTGAAGTCGGCCGACAGCCCGTCGTACTTCCCGAAATAGTGCGCCGAGCCGTGGAACTGGTTGGTGCCGGACTTGGTGATCACGTTGATGAAGCCGCCGCTCGACCGCCCGAACTCGGCGTTCGCCCCATCCGCCACCACCACGAAGTCTTGCACCGCATCCAGGTTGAAGGTGAAGGCGGGGCGCTGGCCGCCGCGCTGCTCACCAAAGAAGGGGTTGTTGAAGTCGGCCCCGTCCACCGAGACGTTGTTGTGGATGCCTCGCTGCCCGCCGACGCTGATCTCGTCGCCGTCCGGGCCCTGCACGACGGCCACGTTGGGCGTCAGGGTGGTGTAGTTGAAGATGTTGCGGCCGTTGTTGGGCAGCCCTTCGACCGCCGCGACGCCGAGGTGGGTTTCCGACCGCGTCGCGGGCACCTCCCGCTCCTCCGCTGCCACCGTGATCTCCTGGAGCTGCACCGCCTGCGGCTGAAGCGCGAACGGCACGTCCAGCGTTTCACCCAATCGCAGGCCAAGCGCCGTCTTCTTCTCTTCCAGGAAGCCAAGCGCACGGGCCGCCACGTCGTAGCTGCCGACCCGGAGCAGGGTCGCCACGTAGACGCCGCGCTCGTTGGTGGTGAGCGTCCGCTCAGCGTTGGTCTCCACGTTCCGGAGGGTCACGGTCGCGTTCGCGAGCGGAGCGCCGGAGGAATCGCTCACGGTTCCACGGATCACCCCCGTGCTGGCCTGAGCCTGGGCATGCAGTTCACTCGAGATCACCAGGAGCGCGAAGCCGGTCAGGAGTCGCGCGGTCGCACGGATCGGACGAAGCAACGTCATCGGCAGTCTCTCTCTCTTTTGCAGGCGGGCCCGCCTGCGCACGCGGATCTGCCCGGATGGGCTGGAGGATTGGGAGAATCTGATTGTCGGGTCGGAATCGAACCGGGATAGCATACCGCGCCGAGAGAGACGTCGCAAGACGCCGGCGGGTCACCGCGGCGGATGTCGGAGCGTGGGGTAAAACTGCGCGAAGACGTTGTCCCGGGCGCATGCGTGGTGTGACAGTCCCGGCAGCGACCTGGCGGAAACGCACCGGCCGTGGCACCGGCCCGGTCCTGCTCGAAGCCAGAGTAGCTCCATCCGCCGCGCGCCGCGTCCTTTACGGCCAGCTCCAGGCCGGCCGGGTCCCCTTCGAACCAGCCCTGCCAGGCCCCGGCACGCCGCGCCACCGCCGTCGACCCCATGGTCGCGCTTCGCAGCACCTGACCGCCCGGTCATGGCGGACCGCCCGGGTGTGTGGCCTGTCACAGACTAGCTGCGTGCCCGGGTGGAGCTTACCACATCCCCCCTGTATACCTGGCCGAGGGGTTGGTCCTACCTGCGGACGGAGGCATGACCCAAACCAGCATCACTGACGCGATGGACGGTCTGCGCTCACTAGCCGGAGCCACGTTTGCCAAAACGGCCGCGGACTGGGGTCGGGCCGGGGCCGGCGTCCGCGGACCACTCCTGACCGTGGCCGTGGCGATCACCATCGACGTGCTCGCCCGGCAGGGGGTGGCATTCATCTATCCCTTTCCGGTGCTGCTGCTGACGGTCGTCTGCGCGGCATACTGGGGCGGACTGTGGCCGGCGCTGGTGAGCACCGTGGTGACGACGGTATACGCAGCCCACTTCTTCTCTCAGACCCGGCCGACTCTCCACTACACCCACGCGGGGCTGGCCAGCCTGGTCGTGGTCGGAGCCACCTCATCCATCGCGGCGGTCGTGGTGGCCCGGCTTCGCGCCAGGGCGAGCCGTGGCGATGAAATCGCGCTCACCCGCAAGGAGGCCGAGGCGCTCGACCGCCGGCTGTCGTTTCTGGAGCAGGTCGGGGAGCGACTCGCCTCCTCGCTGGAGTACGAGGTCACCCTTCGTGACCTGGCCCGCCTCATGGTGTCCGGCCTGGCGGACTGGTGCACCATTCACGTGGCGACCGAGCAGGGCATGATGCAGTTCGTGGCGGGGGCCCACCGGGACCCGGCCAGAGACCTCGTGGTCCGCGCCTTGTGCGAGTACGGCGTCCGCGCGCTTCCTTTCGGTGAGCCCGACGCCACGTCCAATCTCACCGAGGTCGGCGACGCGCTGCTGCGCCAGCGCGCGGAGGATGCCGAGCATCTCAAGCTCTATCGGGCGCTGGCGCCGGGCTCGGTGCTTCGGGTCCCGTTGCACGCCCGAGGCCGCACCCTCGGCGTCCTCACGCTGGTCATCAGTAGCGAATCGGGCCGGCGCTTCGAGGCCGACGAGGTCAAGTTCGCCGAGGAGCTGGCGGCGCGGTCCGCCTTGGCGGTGGACAACGCCTATCTCCACCGCGAGGCGGTGGAGGCCGACCGGCGCTACCGCCTGCTCTTCGACGCCAACCCTCAGCCGATGTGGGTCTTCGACGTGGAGACCCTGGTCTTTCTCGCGGTCAACGACGCCGCCGTCCGGCACTACGGGTACTCCCGCGACGAGTTCCTCCGGATGTCCATCATGGACATACTGCCCCCCGACGATACGCCCGGTCTGACCGCATCGTTGGAGCGCGGACACCAGCGGGAAGGGGTCGCGCTGGCGCAGCATCAGCGAAAGGACGGCTCCATCGTCGACATGGAGATCGTCTCTCACGCGCTGGAGATGGATGGGCACAAGGGACGGCTGGTCCTGGCCACCGACATCACCGAGCGCACCCGCACCCGGGCCGCATTGCACCAGAGCGAGGAGCAGCTTCGGCACGCGCAGCGAATGGACGCGGTGGGCCGGATCGCCAGCGGCGTGGCCCATGACTTCAACAACATCCTGACGACCGTTCGCGGCTTTGGCGAGATGCTCCTTCGGGATCTGGATCCGGAGGACCGCCGGCGGGCGGACGTCGATCGGATCTGCAAGGCAGCCGACCGCGGCGCCCTGCTCACCAGGCAGCTCCTCGCCTTCGGGCGGCGGCAGGCCCTGCAGCCCCGGCCCACCAGCCTCAACGAGCTGCTCCGCGGCATGCAGGGATTCGTGCAGCGCCTCGCCGGCGCCGACATCCAGGTGCACCTGCGACTGATTTCCGGTGCCGCGAAGGTCCGGATCGATCCGGGTCAGCTGGAGCAGCTGGTCGTCAATCTGATCCTGAACGCCCGCGACGCGATGCCCTCGGGCGGCGTGCTCACGATCGAGACCACGGAGCGGCAGATCAGTCGCACCGGCCGGGGTCGCCACGTCCGACCGGGCCGGTACGTGGTGCTGGCAATTTCGGATACCGGGAGCGGGTTCGATCCGGAGATGCTGGCCCACCCCTTCGAGGTCTTCCAGAGCACGCCGGGTCGTGGCCAGCGCGGTGGACTCGGACTCTCGATCGTGTACGGCATCGTTCGCCAGAACGGCGGCGCCGTCCGGGTGGCCAGTGAGCCGGATCAGGGCACGACGGTGAAGATCTATCTGCCGCTGCACGACGAGGAGGACGAGCCCGAGCCGGCCGGAGCGGAACGGCTTCTCACCGGCAGCGAGACCGTGTTGGTGGTGGAGGACGAAGACGCGGTTCGCGAGCTGCTGCGGAAGATGCTGGATGAGCACGGGTACACCGTCCTGGAGGCACGCCACGGGCGCGACGCGCTCCTGCTGGCGGAGCGCTACCAGCAGCCGATCCATCTGCTGGTCACCGATGTGGTGATGCCCGAGATGGGCGGGAGGGACCTGGTCGAGGCGCTGACGCCGCTCCACCCCGATCTTCGGGTGCTGTATATCTCGGGCTACACCAATGACGAGGTGCTGCGTCGCGGAGTGAGCGACGTGGAGCTGATCCACAAGCCGTTCGCCGCGGATGAACTGTTGCGGAAGGTGCGGGACCTGCTCGATGCCGAGACGCGCTGAGCCCCGGGCTCAGCGCACGCGGGGCTGCAGGTTGCGGAGGATCTCGGGCCCGACCTCGCCCTGAAGATGGAGCAGGACGTCATCGAGGGTCCAGATGGGTGTGTTCGACCGGCGTGTCGCTGTCGGCTGGCCCGGCCGCACCCGCTGCTGGTCCAGCAGGATCATCCGTCCCTGAACATCCTGATAGACTACCCGGACGACCGGGCGTGTCGTATCGGCGCCGGCTGAAAGCCCACCCTGCGCCAGCCCCATAAAGGCGGGATTCAGTCCCTCGATGACGTGGGCCGGGCCGCCGAGCTGGCGGGCGGCTTCGTCCAGACCAATCCGGAGATAGATGCGCGAGCGCTGCTCGAGGGTCGGCGGAGGCGGAGGTGGTGCCGCGGGCGCCGGCGCTTGCGCGGCGCGTGCACGGCCCTCCGCATCCAGGGCGGCGGTGGCCGCGGCCGCGCGGGAGCGGATCCGCTCCCGATCCAGCTCCGCCAGCGCCTGAGCCGCGCGCGCGCGGATGACCGCAGGGTCTTCGCGGCCCGCCGATGCCGAGTCGCCCGAGGCGAGAGAATCGGCAGGCTCACTGTCCTGAGCTGATCCGGGCTCGGCGGTCGGCGCCACCTCATCTCTGGCGGCCAGCGACTGCTTCTCCGCCGGCTGCTTCTCGGCCGGCTGCTTCTCGGCCGGCTTCTTCTCCGCCGGCTTGACCCGCTTGGGAACGGCCGACTTGGCCACGGTCGCTGAACGAGGTGCGGCCCCGGGCGGAGCCGCGTCGCGAGGGGGAGCCGATTCGCGAGGGGGAGCGGCGCTCTGTGACGCGGCCGAGTCGGCCCGGGGTGTCTCCTCGGTGCTGACTACGGCGTTCGACGACGCCGGTGCCTGCCGGGCGTCTGCGGCGGGTCCCACCGGCGTGGGGGTCGCCGCATGGCGCGCCTGATTCACCATGAATCCCGCCCCGACTGCCACCGCCACGGTGGCTGCCCAGCCCAGTCCATGGAGCCAGCGCCGCCTGAGCTCGATCTGGTCGGGATTATCGGGAATGAGCAGAACCGGAGGCTCTTCCAGAGGCCGGAACCGGTCCGGTGGAGGCAAAGGCCGGCTGGGCGCGAGGGCGCGCGCCGGGGCCTCGCGGGCCGGGCGGAGCGGCTCCGGCGCGGACGCGCGGACGGGCGCCGCGGCGGGCATGGACTGGCTGGCCGACCTGGGCAGGTCCACGCTGGCCAGTAGCCGGTCCGCCTCGCCCATGAACTCCCGGATGTCCTTCAGGCGCGACCCGCAGCTCGCGCAGCTTCCGAGGTGGGCCTGGATCTCCATCACTTCGGTGGTTTCGAGCTCGCCATCGAGCAGCGCGTGCAGTGTGCCTTCGTCAAGATGCGGCATACTTCCCTCGTTCCTGCGAGCGATACGCTTCTACCAGTCGCCGCCGGGCCCGGGCGAGCGTCGTGCCGACGGCACCCTTGGCCAACCCCAGCGTCGCGGCGATTTCGTCGTAGCTGAACCCCTCGGCTTTGAGCAGGAGCGCCTCCCGGTCACGCTCATTCAGCACCGCAAGCGCCGCCCGGACCCGGGCCGTGCTCTCGTTGCGCTCCAGGTCGACCTCGGGGCCCACGGCCGGCCCATCGCTCTCCGACCGAAGCAGCTCGAGCCGGCGCCCCCGGGTGACTGCGCGCCTGCCATCCTCGCGCACCAGGTTCAGTGCCACCGCGAACAGCCACGGCCGGGGATTGTCCGGCGGCGCGGACACCGCGCGAGCGAAGGTTTCCTGCGCCAGGTCTTCCGCCCGGTCGCGGTCGCCGGTCCGGCGATAGAGCATCCGGACCAGCGAGGCATAGTACTGCTCGAACAACTGGGCGAGGTCGGCCGTCATGTACCCCTGAAGTTGCGGATACCCCTGAAGTTGCGGAGCAGGGCATCCACCTGCCCTGGGCTCCATCTCTCGATTCCCGACGGGGCGATCCCGACGCTGCCCCGCCGGCCGCGGATGACGATCGGACCGCCGGCGGAGAGCAAGGGTGCAATACCCGGCAACATTCGCACCAACTGAAGATATGCCGGCTGAACGCCAGGAGCGCTGTGACTGAGATCCTATCGGCCTGCCCCAGATCAGTCCCGATCTCGTCCCGCTCACTCGCTGTCCTGCAACGGCTTGACCGCAGAGAAGTTAGCACCCTTCCTGCCTGCGGCGAAGTCCGTCGCGCCCGGAGGTCCGATGTGCGGCGCCACGGCTTCAATCCGATACTTGATCCTTGGAGAGGCGGTGGGAAACAGAGGCGCCAGGTGCGGCACTCCCTGACTCGGGAACGGCGGGAGATGCGCCGCCGGCAGGGAGTTGCACGTTCAGATCATCTCTTCACTCGCCTCGCCGGTGCCGGCCGGCAGGGACGGCCGGACCCGCGCGGCCTGCGGCAGGTACATGCGGAGGCTGCTCCCGCCGTCGGAATGGGTCGCTCGTCTGAGGAAGCCACCCAGCTGCCGGATCAGGGCCATGGTAAGGCGGGGAAAGGAGGGGGGCGCGCCGGCAGGCTTCGAGTCGCCCTGCCGCATGTCGTGCACCGCGAGCCGCACGAACGGTCCAGCCTCCGAGCCGTCCTGCCGTCTCAGGTCGGCGTCACCCGGAGGAATGTTGCTGGTCTCGACCAGGAGGCTGGCGCCGGCGGGAAGACCGTCGAGGGCGCGGGCGAGCAGATCGCGGACCACCCGTTCCATCTGGTCCGGGTCGACCCTGACCGGAGCCAGCGCCGGATCGAGGCTGGCCGCGCACAGTGGTGAGCCGCCGTGCGTCGAGCCGGTGCGGGTGATGGTTCGCCAGACCAGGGCGTTGAAGTCGATCACTCGATGTCGTCCGCTGGTGAGACCGGCGTGGACGGCCTCAGCGCCAGACTTGCGGCGCTCCCTGGAGCGATGGGCCGGTTTGGGCGGAGTCGGGCGCGGCACGATCAGGAGGAGCGCTGGAGTGATGCTGGTGCGGCCTCGAGGACCCGTCGAAGCACGGTCACGAGATCGCCGGGGAGGAACGGCTTCTGAAGGAAGGCAACGGGGCCCGGATTCTCGTCCAGCAGGCGCGACGCCACCTCCTGCTCGGTATAGCCGCTCATCAGCACCACTGGCAGCCCCGGCTGCAGCTCGTGGAGGCGGCGCAGGGTCTCCGGGCCGCCCATATGCGGCATGGAGAGGTCCAGCAGCACCGCGGAGATCTGTTCGCTCTGCGCCGCCAGGAGCTTGAGCGCGTCGCGCCCGTCCTCCGCTGTCAGGGTCCGGAACCCGAGTCCCTCCAGCATGCGTTCGGCGACCGCGCGAACCCCCTCCTCGTCCTCCACGATCAGGAGCGTCCCGCTGCCGCGCCACTCGTCGGGCGACGCCGGCGTCGCATCGGTCGCGTCCGCCGCCACGTCCGCCGCGGGGAACAGCACCCGGAAGGCGGTGCCTTCCCCGGGGGCGGTCCGGATACGGATCAGGCCGCGGTGCGCCTCGACGATCCCCATGACGGCGGCGAGTCCCAGGCCCCGGCCGGAATACTTGGTGGAGAAGAAGGGGTCAAAGATCCGCTGGAGCGTCTCCGAGGCCATGCCGATCCCGCTGTCCGCGACCTCGAGGTAGACGAACTCGCCGGCCGCATCCAGCTCTTCCCCGCGGGCAGTGCCGGTCCGGAGCGTGATCGTTCCCGGACCGTCTTCCAGTGCGTCCGAGGCGTTGGTGATGAGGTTCATGACGATCTGCCGGATCTGCGTCTCGTCGGCGTTGATGCTGGGGATATTCTCGTCGAGCTCCCACACCAGGGTGGCCTGCTTGGAGATCGCGGTGCGGAGCAGCATCGCCATCTCGTGCACCTCCCGGGAGAGATCCAGGTGCCGCAGCACGAAGGCTCCCTTGCCGGAATATGCCAGGAGCTGGCGGGTGAGATCGGTGGCCCGATGGGCCGCGCGGATCACCTCGGCGAGGGTCTCGAGCGCGGGCGAACCGAGCGGGAGGTGCGTCCGGGTCAGCTCGGCGTTTCCCAGGATCACGTGCAGCAGGTTGTTGAAGTCATGGGCGATGCCGCCGGCGAGCACGCCGATGCTCTCCAGCTTCTGCACGTGCCGGGACTGGGCCGCGCTCGCCTCCGCTGCCCGTCGTGCCGCCTGCTCGCGGGCCAGCAGCTCCTCGGTGAGGCGATGTGCCGCCGCCAGGTCCCGAGTCCGGGCCTCGACCCGCTGCTCCAACAGCTCGTTGAGGGTGTGCACCTCCGCCTCCAGCCGGTGCTGGGCCGTCACGTCGCGCACCAGCCAGCGCAGTCCCACCGCGCCACCCTGCGGGGCCCGCGCGACCGAGAGGGTCACCGCCGCCTCGATGAGTGGCCCATCCCGCGGCTGCAGCGTGAGGGCGAGGTCGTGGGGCGCCGGCTCCGAGCGGAGCCTGGTGAGCTCGGCCCGGAACCGGCTCCGGTCGCTCATGGCGACGTAGCTCGCCAGCGCCTTCCCGGGGATGAAGCGGGCGTCGATCCGGAGCAGACGGGAGGCGGAAAAGTTGGCTTCCTGAATGATCCCGGACAGGTCGGTGAAGAAGTAGGCGTCCGGCGCGAAATCGAAGAGCTCGTGATACCGGCGCCGCTGCTCGTCCAGGGCGTCGCGGGCGTCTTCCAGGGACTGGTTCTGCTGCCGGAGCTCCTCCTCGGAGACCCGCAGCTCTTCCGCCGCCACCAGGAGATCCTCGAGCACCTCGGGAGACACCCGCTCGGAGCCGGCGCCTTCCAGCCGGCGGCGCAAGGCCGCAATTCGCTCGGCGAACTCGTCGATGCTCATCGCGACCTCCCCCGGTGGGGTGGTGGATGCGACCGCCTCACGACTCGATTTCGTCCAGCAGCAGAATGACCCCGCGCACGTCGGGCAGGGCCGCCGTGAGCGGGGTACAGGTCACCCGGATGCGAACCGGCCTGCCCCGGCGATTGATCGCCTG
Organism: Gemmatimonadales bacterium; assembly: GCA_045803515.1. GTDB lineage: Bacteria > Gemmatimonadota > Gemmatimonadetes > Gemmatimonadales > GWC2-71-9 > CAVVWJ01. The sequence continues at coordinate 5,219 of JBJMOX010000173.1, read as the reverse complement.
GACCTGCACCTGGAGGTACTCGCTCTCGCCCTGGAGACAGGCGCGGATCGGTGCCCGGAGCTGCTCGACCGGCAGCCCGCTGTCGAGATTCAGGAAGTTCCGCTGCAGCACCTCCTCCGACCGGAGCCCCCACATCTCCTCGGCGTGATGATTCCACTGCCGGATGTGGAGGTCCCGGTCGACCACGACCACGCCGCTGCGCAGCCCCCGGAGAATCGACTCCAGAAAGGCATTGAGGTCTGCCATCCGGTCGGTGCGTTCCCGGGCCTCATCGTTGAGGGCCTGCAGCTCCTCGTTGGTCGACTGGAGCTCTTCGTTCATCGTCTCCAGCTCTTCATTGGTAGACTGGAGCTCCTCGTTGGTGGTCTCCAGCTCTTCCACCGTGGATTGCAGCTCTTCGTTGGTGGTCTCCAGCTCTTCATTGGTGGATTGCAGCTCCTCCAGCGCGGTCTGGAGCTCCTGGTGCGCGCGCTGAACCTCCTCCTGCAGGCGACGCGGGCGAGTCACATCGGTGAAGAAGACCGAGGCACCCGCGAAACCGCCGGCGCCGTCGGAGAGCGGCACCACCAGCAGATCGAAGTAGAGCTCCTGGCCGCCCGGGCTGCTCCAGCGGCCATCGCTCAACCCGATCGCCCGGCCTTCGGCGAAGGCCTGTTCCAGGCAGGAGCGAAGCTCAAATGGCCGGTAGGAGAGCTCCAGGTCCTTGAGGGGCCGGCCGATGTCCCGGGCGTTGAGTCCGAACACGGTGCGGAGATGCTGATTGGCATGGACCACCGTGGCCTCACGGTCCACCACCAGCTGCGCCATGGGGCCCACCTCAGCGGCCGCCTCACGGAGCCTGGCGTTGTCGCCGGGCTCCGTCTCCGGGGCATGCGCGGCGATCCCCGCAGACCGCTCCAGGGCTGGGAAGCGCTCGACCTTGGCGAATATCCGCCGCTTTGCATCCAGGGTCCTGAAGGTCGCCACGTGCCCCAGCAGGGTCTCCGCTTTGCCGACGCAGAGCACGCCCCCCGGCGCCAGGGCGAAGTGGAAGCGAGTCACGATCCGGCCCTGGGCGTCGGCATTGAAGTACATCAGCACGTTGCGACAGAGGAGCAGGTTGATCCGTGAGATCGGAGCATCCTGGATGAGGTCGTGGCGTCCGAAGATGACGGCGCGCCGGAGATCCTTGCTGACGGTGAACCGGTCCTCATGCCGATCGAGGTACTTCGCGATCATCTCCGGGGCGACGTTTTCCAGCGCGCGCTCCGAGTACACGGCCTGCCGGGCCTGATTGAGCGCGTCGTCGTCGACGTCGGTGGCGTAGATCTTCACCCGCTCGCGGAACTGCTCGAGACTGAGGCGGTCGGCCAGGAGCATGGCGACGCTGTAGGCTTCCTCGCCGGAGGCGCACCCGGCGCTCCAGACTCGGATCGGTTCGGTCGACCCCGGCGCCCCCACCAGCTCGGGAATGACGTTCGCGCCCAGGTACTCCCAGACCTGCGGGTCGCGGAAGAACGTCGTGACGTTGATCAGAATGGTATTGAAGAGCCGGGTGAACTCCTCGGGAACCACCTCGAGGTAGTCCTGGTAGTTGGCGAACCCGGCCGTGCCGACCATCTGCATGCGGACGGTGACCCGGCGCATCAGGCTGCTGCGTTTGTAGGCCGTGAAGTCGAACCCGCGGTTCTGCTTGAGGAACAGCAGCAGCGCCTCGAACTCCCGCTCCATTTCAGGCGCTGAGGGCGCGGGAGCGAGCTGGGACGGCTCGCTGGGCTGGCTCATGAGAGGCTCATGGCGTGCGGGCTCCGGAGAGGCCGCCCGCCTGTTCCGCGATCTCCGCCTCCTCCGGGGCTATCGGCGGGCTGGCAACGCCCCGCAGCAGGAGCTTGCGGAGCTCCGTGGAGCCGCGTTCGGCATCCTCCACCGACTGCTCGAACCGCTCGGCCGAGCGGTGCATGCCCCGGCGGCGAGAGCGGCGGGCGAGGTGACGGGCGAGCTCGGCCTTCTCCTCCAACGCGCGCACCGCGGTCCAGAGGCCCGCCTCGAGGCCCTGGGACTGGGCCATCAGCATGGTCTCTTCGCTGTAGGCATGCCCCACGTGGCATCGGTAATGGAAGAAGCCGCCTTCGTCCGCTTCCCAGAGCACACCGCCACACTCGGGGCAGGTGAGGCCGGAGGGCACCCCGGGTGGCCTCTGCCTGGCTAGCGACCGGGTACCGGCCGCGGCGGGATCCGGCGGATCGAGCGGGGCCGAAGGACGGGTCCAGTCCCGGACCACGATGGCCTCGGCCGCCAAGCGCACGAGGAGCGACCCGATTCGGCCCACCGGCTCCACGTGATCCACGCCGACTTCCTCGATGGCGCTGCTCGGCATCCCAGGGTAGAGCGCCTCGGCCGGGTCCTGTACCACACTGAGCCCGTGGTGGCGCTTGATCGCGAGCAGACCCTCCGTGCCGTCATCGAGCGTGCCGGAGAGCAGCACGCCGACCACTCGCGGGCCATAGGTGCGTGCCGCAGTGCGGAACAGGGGGTCGATCGCCGGCCGGTGACCGTGCTCGCGTGGACCGCTCGCCAGGTGAATGCGTCCCTCACCGAGCAGCATGTGCCGGTCCGGAGGGGCAATGTAGATGCGGCCCGGGACGACCGCTTCTCCCTGCTCGGGATGGCTCGCGGGCAACCGCCCGGCCCGACGCACGATGCTGGGCAAGGCGCTGACGCTCTTGGCGGGGAAATGGTGGACGATGAACACGGCGGCGGCGAGATCGGCCGGGAACTCGGTCATGAGCCGCACCAGTGGGTCCACACCGCCAGCCGAGAAACCGATGACGATGATGTCCCGCCCGGATGCCGTGGGGCTCGCCGATCCAGAACCGCTCATTGTTGGCCTGCTGAGTTACTTCGGGTCCCGACTGCCCGGGCGAGATAAGCGCCTCCGCTCGGCAATCTCTAGGGAGAGATAATAAGCAATGCGCGGACCGGGCGCAAAAGCTGAGGGCCCAACCACATGTGATGTGGGTCACGGCATCCGGAGGTGTCTCGGCGACGTGGCGGCGGCACCTGCTGGCGGGTATCTTTTCGGGAGCCACGCCGCGCTCACGGAGGATCGCATGCAGACCGACACGCTGGCCGCGCCGGCCACGTCCACCGATACCTTCCCCATCAACGGCACCGACTACATCGAATTCTGGGTCGGCAACGCCAAGCAGGCCAGCCACTACTACCGCTCGGCCTTCGGCTTCGAGCTTCTGGCGTATCGAGGTCCCGAGACCGGGACCCGGGACCGGGCCAGCTACCTGCTGCAGCAGAACAAGGTTCGCCTGCTGCTCACGACTGCCATCTCGCCGGAGCACGAGATCGCGGCTCATGTGCACCGGCACGGTGACGGCGTCCGCGACATCGCACTGTGGGTGGAGGACGCACGGGAGGCCTTCGCCACCGCCGTGGAGCGCGGGGCGTCACCGGTGCAGCCGCCGACTGTCCTCCAGGACGGCAATGGCGAGGTCGTCATCGCAGGCATCCGGACCTACGGCGATACCGTTCACAGCCTGGTGGAGCGGCGAAACTATCGCGGCGCGTTTCTGCCCGGCTTTCAGCCGGTCAGGAGCGCCTTCGTGCCCCAGCCGATCGGGCTGCTCCACGTGGACCACTGCGTGGGGAACGTGGAGCTGGGGGCGATGAACAAGTGGGTGGCGTTCTATCAGGAGGTGATGGGGTTTCGCAACCTGATCTCCTTCGACGACAAGGACATCTCGACCGAGTACAGCTCCCTCATGTCCAAGGTCGTCGCCAGCGGCAATGACCGGATCAAGTTCCCCATCAACGAGCCGGCGGCCGGCCGGAAGAAGTCTCAGATCGACGAGTACCTTGAGTTCTACCGCGGTCCGGGTGTCCAGCACCTGGCCATCGCGACGGGTGACATCCTGCACACGGTCGCGGCGCTCCGCGATCGCGGGGTGGAGTTCCTCCGGGTGCCGACCGCTTACTACGACACGGTGCTGGATCGCGTCGGCCGGATCGACGAGGATCTCGCGCCGCTCAAGGATCTGGGCATCCTGGTCGATCGCGACGATGAAGGATACCTGCTCCAGATCTTCACCAAGCCGGTGCAGGACCGGCCGACGGTGTTCTACGAGATCATCCAGCGGAAGGGCGCCCGCAGCTTCGGCAAGGGCAACTTCAAGGCGCTGTTCGAGGCGATCGAGCGGGAGCAGGCGCTGCGGGGGAATCTCTGAGCGGGGGATCAGGCGGGTATCTCTGGACCGAGCGGGCATCTCTGAAGGTCGAGTTATGGCTTCACCACGGAAACACGGAAGACACGGAAATTCACGGAAAGAAGCAAGATATGTTTGTTGTTTTTCCGCGGCAGTTCTCCGTGTCTTCCGTGTTTCCGTGGTGAATCGGATCCTGATGCGCAATGATCTGATACGGGCAATGATCTAGGATTCAAGAGGGTACGGACTATGCCGATCTACCACACCATGGGTCAAATTCCGCGCAAGCGGCACATCGCGTTCCGCCGGCCGGACGGGGGACTCTATGCCGAGGAGCTGATGGGCCACGAGGGGTTCACCGGCACCTCGTCGCTGCTTTATCACACCCATCCTCCGACCACGGTGAAGTCCGTGCGCCGCCTGCGGGAGACGGTCTACGAGGCGGATCCCGATCAGACGCTGCGACACCGGCACTTCCGCACCTCCCAGGTGAAGCAGGGCGGCAGCCCCACGCTGGACCGCATTCCGCTCCTGTTCAACCAGGACATCGCGATGCTGTACGTGGAGCCGGACGAGAACGACGCGCACTTCTACCGCAATGCGCAAGGCGACGAGCTGGTCTACGTGAGCAAGGGAAGCGGAACTCTGGAGACCGTGTTCGGGGACCTCCCGTACGGCGAGGGCGACTACCTCGTCATCCACCGCGGCATCCTGCACCGCTGGAGGCTGGATCTCGCGGGACCGCCGACCAAGCTCCTGGTGATGGAGAGCCGCGGCCACGTACGCTGGCCCAAGCGCTATCGCAACGAGTTCGGCCAGCTCATCGAGGGCGCGCCCTACAGCGAGCGGGACATCCGCCGGCCGACTACGCTCCGGACCCACGACGAGCAGGGTGATTTCCCCATCCTGGTGAAGCAGTACGACGGGCTCAACGAGATCATCCTCGACCATCACCCGTTCGACGTGGTGGGCTGGGATGGCTACTTCTATCCCTGGGCCTTCAACATCCTCGACTTCGAGCCAATC
>JBJMOX010000172.1:0-8791 GCA_045803515.1 Gemmatimonadales bacterium | reverse complement strand
GTGATGGTGGCGCTGCCGGGTGACGTCCAGGGCGTTCCCCGGCTGCTCGGCTGGGTTTCCGCCGATGCGCGGACGGCGTTCGCCTACGTGTGCGAGCTGGGCCCGCTGAGCTCGGCCGACCTGGCACGCGCGCTCAGCTGGAGCCAGCCCCGGAGCCGCGACGCGCTCGAGGTGCTGGAGCGCCACCGCCTGGTGCGTCCGGACGGCGAGCTGTATCACTCGCTCCCCATCACATGAGTCCCCGCCGACTCGGACTCTCGACGACGGCGATCCATGGAAATCCTCACCGGCGACCGGACTGGTCGCCGGTGGCGCCGTCCATCGTGCAGAGCAGCACCTTCACCAATCCGGTCGGCTCGGAGGAGGACATCCTCTACGGCCGCTACGGCAACACGCCCAATCAGGTCGCGGTCGCGGAGAAGTACGCGCTGCTGGAGGGTGCCGAAGCGGCGATCTTCCTGGCCAGCGGCATGGGGGCGACGGCGCTGGCTCACCTCGCGGTGCTCCGCCCCGGCGATCACCTGCTCAGCAGCAGCTGGATCTACGGCGGCACCCAGGCGCTGTTCGACGAGGAGCTGGGCCGCTTCGGCATCGAGATTACCTACGTCCGGCCGGACCAGCCGCGGCTCTGGCGCAACTCGGTCCGCAAATCGACCCGCGCCATCTTCGTCGAGACGCCCACCAACCCGCTCATGCGGCTGGTGAACATGATTCCGGTGGCGCAGGTCGCGAAGGAGTTCGGGCTCGCCCTGCTGGTGGACGCCACCTTCGCCAGCCCGATCAACTTCCGCCCCCTGGAGCACGGCGCCGACGTGGCGATCACCAGCGCCACCAAGTATCTCAACGGGCACAGCGACGTCGTTGCCGGCGCGGTGGCAGGGTCCGCGGCGCTGATCCAGGAGGTCAACCGGCTGATGCGTCGCTGGGGACAGGCGATCGACCCGCACACCGCCTGGATGGTGGATCGGGGGATGCGGACGCTCGCGCTCAGGATGGAGCGGCACAACGTGAACGGCCTCGCCGTCGCGCGCTGGGCCGAGACCCAGCCGGCGTTCGCCAAGGTCCACTATCCCGGTCTCCCCTCGCACCCGGATCACCAGCGGGCCAAAAAGGTGCTCGATGGCTACGGCGGAATGCTGGGACTCGAGCTCAAGGCCGGGCCCCAGGCGGCCGAGCGGCTGCTCAAGCGGCTCAAGCTCGTGCTCCACGCGCCGAGCCTGGCCGGCGTGGAGTCGCTGGTCTCCGAGCCCCGCCTCACCTCCCACAAGGAGCTGACCTCGTCGGCCCGCGCGGCGCTGGGCATTCCGGACGGCTTTCTCCGGCTGAGCTGCGGGATCGAGGACAGCGACGACATCATCGCCGATCTGGCGCAGGCGCTCGGGTGATTATTTTCCATCCGTGATCCGTCTCTCCCATGTGCACAAGTCGTATCCCAACGGCGCCCTGGCCCTCAAGGACGTGTCCTTCCGCATCAGCAAGGGCGAGTTCGTCTTCCTGACGGGGCACTCGGGCGCGGGGAAATCGACCATCATGAAGCTGCTCTTCGCCGAGCAGCGGCCCAGCACGGGCGAAGTGCGGGTCTCGGGCTACAGCCTGGGCGACCTGCGTCCCGCGGAGATCCCCAAGCTGCGCCGCCGGCTGGGCGTGGTGTTCCAGGATTTCCGGCTGCTGGAGGACCGCACCGCGGCCGAGAACATCGCCTTTGCGCTGGAGGTGACCGGCGCGCGGAGCGACACCATCGCCGCGCGGGTGATGCGGGTGCTCACGCAGGTGGGACTCTCGGCCAAGAGCCGCGCCTATCCGCGGGAGCTCTCCGGCGGAGAGCAGCAGCGGGTGGCCATCGCCCGCGCCCTGGTGAACGACCCGGCGATCCTGATCGCCGACGAGCCCACCGGCAACCTCGACGAGCGCGCCACCCGCGGCGTCTTCCAGCTGCTGCGCGACATCAACGCGGGCGGCACCGTGATCGTGATGGCCACGCACGACCTCGACCTGGTGCGGCAGACCACCTACCGCACGATCGAGCTCCGCGACGGCGCGGTGGTCTACGACAGCGCCGAGGATGAGACCGACGCGGTGGAGGCGGCCCCGTGAGGCTGCTCACCCGGGAGGCGCTGCTCTCCTTTCGCCGGGCGCCGCTGCTTTCGGCGCTCTCCGTCACCACCATCGCCTTCTCGCTCTTCACCCTGGGCCTGTTCGGCCTGGTGGCCATCAACCTCCGCGAGGCACTCCGCGGGCTGGAGGAGCGGGTGGAGATCGTCGCCTTCGTGCTCCGCGGGACCCCGGCGGAGACCATCGCCCTCGCGACCCAGGACATCGCCGCGTTCCCCGAAGTCAAGGACGTCGTCTTCGTCACCGAGGAGCAGGCGCTGGCGCGGGCCCGGCAGGAGCTGGTCGAGTTTCGCGACGCGTACCGGGACCTGCAGGTGAATCCCCTGCCCGCCTCCATCGAGGTGCGGCTCAAGGAGGGCTACCGGGACGCGGCCAACGTGGAGCGGGTGGCCCAGCGCCTCCGGGGGTTCGGCTTCGTGGAGGACGTGCGCTTCGGCCGCGACTGGGTCCGCAAGCTCGATCACCTGCGCAACATCACCGGCCTGGTGGGTCTGGTCATCGGACTGGCGTTCGCCGCGGTGGCCGTGGTCATCATCGGCGTCACCATCCGGCTCACCCTGCTGCAACGTGCCCGGGAGATCAGCGTCATGCGGCTGGTCGGGGCCACCAACTGGTTCATCCGGGGGCCGTTCCTGCTGGAAGGCGCGCTCAAGGGCCTGTTGGGCGGCTTCCTGTCGCTGCTGCTCTGCTACGCCGGCTATCTGCTTTTTCGGGACAGCAGCGGCGGGACCTTCGCCGGGCTGGTGTTCTTCCGACCGGAGCAGATGCTGCTCATCCTGGTCTTTGGCTTCATGCTCGGGCTGGGGGGCAGTCTGGTGAGCGTGGGGAGGCATTTGAGGCATGTGTAGGGCGGGAAGGGCGGGAATGACGGGAAGGACGGGAAGGTTTTGGACGAACCACATCACCGTCATCACGGCCCTTACGGTCCTTCCCGTCTTTCCCGTCCTTCCCGCCCACGCCCAGCAGCCCTCCGAGCTGGAGGAGAGCCGCCAGCGCCTGCAGGAGATCCGGCGGGAGCGGGACCGGCTGCAGGAGCAGCAGCTCAGGCTCCAGGGTCAGGTGCACGACGTGCACGACGAGCTCAGCAACCTGGAGCGGCAGCGGGAGTCCACCCAGCGCATCGTGAGCGAGATCGAGCGCCAGATCGGCGGGCTGGCCTCACAGCTCGATCGCTCCAGCGCGGAGCTCATCCTGGCGGAGGACAATCTGGCCGAGCGCCACGCCGTGCTGGAACGCCGCCTGGTCGACATCTACAAGCGCGGGCCGCTCTACACCTTCCAGGCCCTGCTCGCGGCCGAGTCGTTCGGCCAGCTGCTCAGCCGGTACAAGTACCTCTATCTGACCAGTCGGCAGGACAAGGCGCTGGTGACCGACGTCGAGCATCTGCGCAACCGGGTGGTGAGCGAGCGCAACAACATCCTCAACGTCCGCAACCAGCTCGACCGCTCGCGGGAGGAGCGCGAGGCGGAGTACGCCAAGTACAGCGAGCTGGCCAGGGCCAGGGGTCGCCGCCTGGAGTCGCTGCAGCAATCCGCGCGGAGCACCGAGCGGCGGCTCAGCGCCCTGCAGAAGGACGAGGCCCGGCTCAACGGCCTGCTGGCCGCCCTCGAGCGTGCCCGCCGAGACGAGGCGGCCCGGGGGACGCTGCGCGGCGCCGTGAGCACGCCGGGCTCGATCACCACGGCCGATCTGGGGAAGCTGGACTGGCCGGTGGAGGGAACCATCGTCTACCGTTTCGGGCGCGACACCCTGCCGAGCGGCGGCATCATCCGGTGGAACGGACTCGGCATCGCGGCGGCGGTGGGAACCGCGGTTACGGCGGTGGAATCAGGGAAGGTGCGGCTGGTCGGACAGTTCGGGACGTACGGACTCACCATTGTCCTGGAGCACGGCAACGGATACTACTCGGTATACTCCCACCTTCTGAGCGCCGCGGTGAAGCTGGGCACCACGGTGAGCAAGGGGGCGGTCATCGGGGCGGTCGGAGGGCAGAACTCCGACTATGGCCCCCACCTTCACTTCGAGATCCGGGGCGAGAACCAGGTCGCGCTCGACCCGGCCGAGTGGCTGCGCCGGAAGTAGTTACTCCGCGATGCCGATCCGTTCCCCGGACTGGGCCTTCCCCCGCATGAGCGCCGCCTCGACCAGTGCGTACATGTCATCGGGCTGCGCCGCGGCGGGATGGGGAAAGGAGACGATGCCGGCGCTGAAGCTGGGACGCTCAGCACTTCCCGGCTCCGCGCCCAGAGTCCCCAGCCGCTCCCGCATCCGGGTCACGCTCCGGCGGGCGCCTTGCGAGCCGGTCTCGGGCAGTACGATGGCGAACTCGTCCCGCTCGTAGCGCGACACGAAGTCGGGCAACCGCAGCTCGCGGCGGAGCCGGACGCCCACTTCGCGCCGGAGATCCTCGCCCGCCCCGGTGGAGAGAGTCCCCGCGCCGGCTTCGACGTCGAGCAGCACCAGGCTGAAGCTCAGGGAGTAGCGCCGCGCCCGCTCGAACTCCTCCTGCAGCCGCCGGTCGAGCAGCTGGGCATCGGGCCGCGCATCGGGTCGGGTCCCGGAGCCGTTCTCCAGGGCGTGGGCGGCCGTCTGGGCCAGGGCCTCCGCCATGTCCAGCTGCGCGGGGCTGAGTGGCGGCTGACTGGCGCCGGGCCGGAGCAGGAGCACGGCAGGCACCGACGATTCTGCGAGCACGGGCAGAACCACTAATGTCGCCGCCGAGTCCGGCGAGGTGGCACCCTGCACGTCGGGCATGGTCATGGCGCGCCGGGTCCGCACGGCTTCGCCGATCTCGGGATAGCGCGAGAGATCCAGGCGCGGCTGCTCCGCCTGGCCATTCTCCTGCTCGGCGATGATCCGTCCCTGGTCCTCTCCGGGCCCGGTGAGGACAAACGCGCAGCGCGCCAGCGAGAATGCCCGGGCCAGGCGGCGAACCAGGGCGAGCACGATCTCCTCCGGCTGGAGGGTCCCGCGCGCCTCGGCCAGCAGATCCTCCAGGGCGTGGCGGACCTGAGCCTCGTATGGCGTTCGCCGCGGCGTCTGCCGGTCGCGGATCCGGGCCTCGATCCGGGCGCAGAGCTCGGGGAAATGTACAGGGGCCGAGAGCGCGTCGTCCGCGCCCGCCCTGATCGCGGCCGTGGGGCCCTCATAGCTCTCGGTGGCAAACAAAACCACCCGCGGCGGGACCGGGCCGATGGTCTCGAGTGCCTGGCTCAGCCGTTCATCGTCGTGGCGCGCCAGCGTGATGAGCAGGGCATCGGGCGGAGCCTCTTCCGCGGCAGGGAGCACTTCGGTCAGGTGGAACCCGGCGCGGGTGAGCGCGCGCTCGAGTCCCTCGGGTCGGGCCGACGCGTCGCCCGTCAGAACGAGGCGCAGGCGGGCCAGTGGCTCGGGATGAGTTCCGTTGGTCACATGATCGCGAGGATTGAATGCATCAGCCGGCCCATGAGCTGCTCGGCGCCCACGTGTCGGTGCAGGGCGGCATGGCCACTGCGCCGGTCCGCGGCAGGAAGATCGGGGCCACCGCAGTCCAGGTGTTCACCAAGACTCCCAGTCAATGGCGCGAGCCGGTCTTGCCGATCGACGCTCAAACCGCGTTCCGCCGCGAGTTCGAGCGGAGTGGGATTGCACGTATAGTGTCGCATGACTCCTATCTAATCAACCTCGCCTCGCCCGATCCGGTGCTGCGCAAGCGCTCGGAAGCATCGTTTCGGGCCGAGCTCGAGCGTTGCGTGGCCCTCGGAATCCCCCAGGTGGTGTCCCATCCGGGGAATTACCTCGACTCCCGCGAGGCCGGTCTGCGGCGCAACGCGGCGGCGTATACCCGCTGCCTCGCGGCCGTCCCGGGCGCGGTGACGGTCCTGCTGGAGACCACCGCGGGCACCGGCACCGCGTTGGGGAGTCGCTTCGAGGAGCTGGCGGAATTGCGCGCCGCCATCGGCGACGAGGTCCGCCACCGGGTCGGCTTCTGCGCGGATACCTGCCACCTCTATTCGGCCGGGTACGATCTGCTCGGCGACTACGACGGTGTCTGGCAGCAGTGGAACTCCATCATCGGGCTGGAGCACCTGCACTGCCTTCACCTCAACGACTCCAAGACCCCGTTCGGCTCCCGGCGCGACCGGCACGAGCTCATCGCCGAGGGATCCCTGGGCGCGGAGCCGTTCCGCCGGATCATGCGCGATCCGCGATTCGCCGGCGTGATGAAGATTCTGGAGACTCCGAAAGGTGACGATGACTTCACTCAGGACCGTCGCATGTTGCGCCGTCTTCGGGCCTACGCCCGCCCACGGGCGCGTTGACCGCCTTTCCATCCTCCCGCATCTTCCACCGATGCCAAAGACAATCCTGCTCCTGGCCTTGCTTCTGCCGGCCGGGGCGCCGGGCCTCACCGCCCAGACGGAGTACTATGCCCGCGTGGGTGTGGTCGGCGCGAGCAATCTGGTGCGCGACGTGATCATCTCCGAGATCACCGTCCGGCAGTCGATCGCGCCGATGCTCGCGCTGGGCGGCTCGCTGCCGATCGGGCCCAAGGGCTACCGCGTCGGGCTGGAGGGCACGTTTGCGTCGGGGAAGTATCACAGCTCGCAGGGCGAGGCGCGGACCGAGCTTGGCACCCTCAGGACCGGGACGCTGCTGGTCAACGTGCAGGGTACGGTGGTCCGGCCAATCCGCTGGCGGGCGGGGCTGGGCGCCATCCACTACTGGCCATCGGACAAGCAGGGGATCTTCCTGTTGGGCGGCACGACCCGTTTCCTGGCGGGTGCGGGGCTGGACTACAGGCAGGCCGTGCTCCCCAAGTGGGATATCATGGGGACCATCGGCTACGAGTTCCACCGTTTCAGTACCGAAGAGCTTCACGCGCGGGGCTTCAGTCAGACCCAGAGCGTGAACCGGTTCGCACTCTCCGTCGGTCTCGCCCGGAGTACCCGATGACCCCGCGCCACTGCTGGGCCGCCATTGCGCTCGCGTTCCTCGGCCTCTCCTGCGATGACATCGCCGCCCCGCTTCGGAGCGACCTCTATGAGTGGCGTCGCTTCGAGGCGTCGGCCACGGGCACGGACACCCTCAGCTTCCATTGGCCCCAGGAGCGGCTGCCGGTCCGGGTATGGGTCGAGGACGCCATAGAGCTGCCTGCGGACATTTCCCAGGCGATCACGATCTGGCGCAGCCAGTTTCTCTACCATGAGTTCGATGCCGTGATCGTGACAGACTCGATCCGCGCGGACATCATCGTGCGCTCGGGTCCGCCGCCAGGTCCGAAGCTCTCGACAATGCGGCTTCACAGTTCCCTGGCGCCCCAATGCTCGGGCGAGACGGATTTCGATATCAGCGACGATCATCGGGACCTGCGGTTACCGATCCGAATCTATGTCGATGCTAAGTCGATCCCGGATGCCCCCGGCGTCCCCGAATGCGTGGCTCTCACCTCCACCCACGAATTGGGCCATTCGCTGGGGATCTTCCGACATTCGCCCACGCCGACCGACCTGATGTTCGGCGACCCTACCGTCTCCCAGCCCAGCGAGCGGGATCGAAACACCGCAGAAGTCCTGTACCACGTCCCGTCGACGCTCCAGATCGTCGGCCCCTAACTCGTTCTTAGGGAACGTATTCACCCCCTCGCTCTGGCTGTCGCGTCGGGACGGCCCGGAGGCGCGCGACTTCGCGGTTGCCCCGGAGGGACAACGAGTCGAGATTTCCGGCCGAGCCTCGGCCGCGGCCGAGGCCGGCAGGTCCTTTTTCCGCGCCACGCGCACCAGGAGCGTATGAGCACCGAGACGACCGCAATCTCTCGCGAGAGTCTGACGCTTGTCGAGCACGGCCTCTTTCCCATCCGGATTCACGCCAACCTGGCCCCCCCATCCCTGATCGAGCACGCCGTTCGCCGGAGCGAAGGACAGCTCACTGATCGCGGCGCCTTCGCCGCCGTCACGACGCCCCACACCGGACGCTCCCCCAAGGACAAGTTCGTGATCGAGGAGACCGGCGCGGCGGACCTGATCTGGTGGGAGAGGAATCCTCGGCTCGACCCGGTGGCCTTCGACCGGCTCTACGATGACGTCCGGGGCTATCTCGACGCGCGCGAGCTGTACGTGCAGGATCTCTTCGGCGGCGCCGATCCGGCGTACCGGCTTCCGGTGCGGTTCATCACGCCCAACGCGTGGCACGCGCTCTTCGTGCGCAACATGTTCATCCGCGCCCTGCCGGCCGAGCTGGCGCATTTCCGGCCGGGGTTCACGGTGCTGCACGCGCCGGACTTCCAGGCCGATCCCGAGCGCCACGGCACTCGGAGCGGGACCTTCATCGTCCTCAACTTCGCCAAGCGGCTGGTGCTGATCGGGGGTACGCGGTACGCGGGAGAGATGAAGAAGTCGATCTTCAGCGCGCTCAACTATCTCCTGCCCGCGCAAGGGGTCCTGCCGATGCACTGCTCGGCCAACGTGGGACCGGAGGGAGACACGGCGATCTTCTTCGGCCTCTCCGGCACCGGCAAGACTACGCTCTCCGCCGATCCCACGCGCCAGCTCATCGGCGACGACGAGCACGGCTGGAGCGACCGCGGTGTCTTCAACTTCGAAGGCGGGTGTTACGCCAAGGTGATCCGGCTTCGGCCGGACACCGAGCCTGAGATTTACGCGGCGACCCAGATGTTCGGCACGGTGCTGGAAAACGTGGT
>JBJMOX010000171.1:0-16494 GCA_045803515.1 Gemmatimonadales bacterium | reverse complement strand
TACCACCAGGACTATCTGCGCAAGCACCCCGGCGGATACTCCTGCCACTTCATGCGGGATTAAGGCATCGACGCAGTTCAGGCGGCAGTCATCACGACCGGCGCGTGGTCGCTGGTGCCGACGTCGGCCTGCACCACGCAGCTTTGGGCGCGAGCAAACACCCCTGGAGACGCGAGCAGGTAGTCCAATCGCCAGCCGATGTTGCGGGCGCGGAGATTACGCCAAGGCGCCCACCAGGTGAACAAGCCGGCGTTGTCGGGATCCATCGCTCGCCCCACATCGGTCAGGCCGGTGCCGAGCAATGCCTCGAACATGGCCCGTTCCTCCGGTCGCTGCCCGACCGCCAGAGGCTTTCGCTCCCGCGGGTGCACGTCCATTTCGGTGCGCGCGATGTTCACGTCGCCAGAGAGCAGCAGCTCGCGACCGCCGGCTCGCAGCTCGCGCGCCCATTCGATCAACCGCGTCAGAAAGTTGATCTTGGCGGGATAATCCTTTCCGCCGTTGGGAACGTAGATCGAGGCGATGACCAGATCGCCGAGCTCCGCCGTCACGACACGGGATTCGAGATCGAAGGGAGGATGCCGGTAGACCGGCTCATCGGGGAACGTCTCTTTACGAAGCTGCAGCGACACTCCCGAATACCCCTTGCAGCAGTGCCAGAAGGCGTGGTAGTCCGGACGCCGTACGATTTCGGGAACCTGGGCCAGTTCCGCCTTCAATTCCTGCAGACACACCACGTCCGGCCGCTCGCGTTCCAGCCATTCCTGCACCTGGGAGGCGCGGGCCCGGATACCGTTGACGTTCCAGGTGGCGAACTTCATTGCCAAGGCATCGGTCTCCTGACCACGCGGGGGCCTACCCCTGCCGCGCGGCCAGCGCCAGGCAGACCCATCCCGCCAGGAACGCGATCCCACCGAGCGGGGTGATCGCGCCGAGCCACCGGACGCCCGAAAGCGCCAAGGCGTAGAGGCTGCCGGAGAAGAGGACGGTGCCGCCCGCGAAGAGCCAGCCGGCCCAGTGGCTCAATGATCCGGGCCAGCGCACCACGGCCCACGCCGCGGCGATCAGCGCCAGGGCGTGGTACATCTGGTACCGGGCGGCGGTCTCGAAGACGGCCAGCAGGTCGGGACTGAGGCGCCCCCGGAGCGCGTGGGCCCCGAAGGCACCGGCGGCCACCGCGAGGAATGCAGAAACGGCGCCGAGGACGAAGAAGAGGCGCTGCACGCCGTTCACCTCGGCGCATGCGGAGCCGCCGCGAGCTCCGCGGCGCTGGGCTGCCGGTCGGCCCAGGCGGCGAGGGCCGCCGCTATCAGCAGGAACACGATATCGCTCACGGCGACCACGGTCATGCTGGGAGGCGTCGGTCCGAGGAGCGCCGCGGCGTAGGTGCCCACCAGGACCACGACCACGACAGCCAGCCTCCCCACGCGCACCGGATGCCGTCGAGAGCGGAACCGGAGGTACACGGCAAGCCCCAGTGCCAAGGTGACAACCTCCAGGGCAACGCTGACCCCGAAGTGGTTCCACAACCCGAGGCCGAGCTTGGGTGAATCGTTGCCCGCCAGCGGCAAGTCCCGAAGGTGCACCAGCACGTCCAGCAGGTAATGAGACGCGACCGCCGCGCCCACCAGCGCCGACGCCTGCCAGTGGCGGCTGGTATTCCGGGTGGGCCAGGAGTAGTACGCCGCCGCCGCGGCGATGGCCCAGCCGAGCGCACCGACTAGGCTATGGGAGATCGGATAGTCGAGAAACTCGAAGCTCAGCAGCGGATTGGGATCCGGAACGATGCGCGCGTGCTCCCATCCGAGCAGGAGGAAGCAGCCCCAGAGGAGGTCCGCCAGCTGGGTCGCGAAGAAGAGTGTGCCGAGCGAGATCTTGGGCTCGACCCGCTTGAGCGCCAGCGCCACGCCGTAGTGTCCCAGGAACATGGATTCAGGCCCTCCCGCCCGCGAGCCACGAGCCCCCGTCGACCACGAATATGGCCCCGGTGATCCACTCACCGGCGGGGCTCACCAGGAAAGTGACCATCTGTCCGACGTCCTCCGGCGTTCCCCATCGGCCCAGCGGAATCGCCCGGCTCACGTACTGATCCATCCGGAACAGATCCGGGGCGCGCTCGTCGGGAGGAGTGAACGCCTTTCTCACGCCCTCCGTGGGGATCGGCCCCGGCGCCACGGCGTTGACGGTGATCCGGTCCGGCGCCCACTCCAGGGCCAGGGTCCGAGTCAGCGCATCGACTCCGGCTTTCGCGGCGGTGGCGTGCGCCATCTGGGGCCAGCCGCGGTAGTGCAGGGTCATCGAGATCGACACGATCCGGCCGCCGCCCTGCGCCTTCATCACCGGATAGACCGCCTGCGCGCAATGGAAGGTCCCGGAGAGATCGGTCTCCAGCACCGCGCGCCAGCCGTTGGGCGAGAGCGTGGCGGACGGGGCGTAGAAGTTGCCGGCGGCGTTGTTTACCAGCACGTCGATCCGGCCGTGCTCCTGGGAGACCCGCTCGACCATGCGTCCCACCGCCTCGGGCTCGCGCACGTTGGTCTCGACCGTGTCGACGCGCGCCCCCCCGGCGCGGAGGCTCCGAGCGGCGGCATCGAGATGCTCGGGCTTCCGGCTGGCGAGGACGACGGTGGCGCCGGCGGAGGCGAGGCAGCCGGCGATGCCCAAGCCGATCCCGGTGCCTCCGCCGGTGACCACGGCGACCTGGCCCGTGAGGAGATCGGGACGGAAGATCCCGCGCTCCGGTTGGCTCATGCCCGGTCGGTGCGAGCGGTGAGCCGGGCGGCGAAGCTCTCCAGCCGGCGGCGGAACTCGGCGCCCTGCAGCGCCTGAACCTGGGCGGCTCCCTCCGTCGAGAGCGCCTGTTCCAGCGCGCCGATCTCCGGCGCCCGCACCAGCCGCTTGATGGTCCGGATACTGGAGGGCGCGTTGGCGGAGAGCCGCTCGGTCAGTCCGCGGACCGCCTGCTCGAGCGCGGCGTCGTCCACCACCTCATCGACCAAGCCGATCGCTTGGGCCCGACTCGCGTCGATCGACTCGCCGGCCAGGAGCAGGCGGAGCGCCGGGCCGGTCCCGACGAGACGAGGCAGAGTGAACGTCGATCCGCCGTCCGGCACCAGCCCCATGCGGGCGAAAGCGGAGGTGAAGCTGGCACCGGCGGCGGCCACGCGGAAGTCACAGGCGAGCGCGAGGTCGAGGCCGAACCCGGCCACCGTGCCCGCGATCATCGCGATGACGGGGACCGGGCAGCGCACGATGGAGAGCACCGCCGCCTGAAAATCGCTCAAGCCGCGCTGGAGGTCGGCCACGCTCGCCTCGGGCCCGAGCGAGCGGAGCCAATGGAGATCGAGCCCGGCACAGAAGTGCCCGCCGGCTCCGCCGAGGACCACCGCCTCTGCCTCCGCGATCTCCTCGACGCCGTCGATCGCGAGCGCGAGCTCCCGCGCCAGCGCCGGCGTGAGCGCGTTCCGCCGGCTCGGCCGATTCAGCGTCAGCCGGTGCACCGGGCCCTCGACCGAGTACGGGAGCTCGCCGGACATGCCTCAGCCGCCGCCCTCGACCACCGCCATTCCCATGGCGTGGAACCCGTTGTCCACGTAGACCACGCTTCCGGTGATCGCCCCGGCGAGCGGACTGCAGAGGAAGGCGGCCGCGTGTCCCACGTCGGTGGCCTGGATCGGGTGAGGCAGCGGTGAGTTGGCGGCCGAGTACGCGATCATCGTGTCGATGAACCCGATCGCGGACGCGGCGCGGGAGGCCCAGGGCCCGGCGGAGATGGCATTGATCCGGACCCCCCAGCGCCGGCCGGCCTCGTAGGCGAGCGTGCGGGTGTCCGCCTCGAGCGCCGCCTTGGCCGAGGACATGCCGCCGCCGTAGCCGGGGATGACCCGCTCGCCCGCCATATAGGTCAAGGAGAGAAAGCAGCCGCCGGGCCGCATCAGCGGTGCCAGGTGCCGCACCAGCGAGACGTTGCTGTAGGCGCTGACGCTCACCGCCGCGAGATAGCCCTGCCGGCTGGTGTCGACCAGGGGCGAGCGAACCTCCGGGGCATTCGCCAGGCTGTGCACCACGATGTCCAGCGCCTGCTCGCCGAAGTCGTCGCGGATGCGGCCGGCCATGCCCTCGATGGTGAAGTCGCCCTGCTCCTTGTAGCGCTTGTTCTCCCGGATCTCGCCGGGGACCTGGTTCAGCGTGTCGAAGGCGGCGTCGAGCGGATAGATCCGCTCGAACGCCAGCTTCCGGCCGTCGGAGAGCCGGAGCGACTCCTCCATCTTTCCGCGCTCCAGCAGCTTGGTGAAGATCCCCAGGGCGGGTGGCCAGCTTCCGACGCAGACGGCGGCGCCCGCCTCGGCGAGCGCCTTGGCGATCGCGAAGCCGAAGCCGCCATCATCCGACACGCCGGCGACGAGAGCACGTTTTCCGGTGAGGTCGATCGCGAGCATCCGGAGGAATCCTCGGGAAGGGTCGCGGGAATATAGCGGGGCGGGTGGAGGGCGGTGGAGATCCGCGTGCGGGGCCAGTCAGGATGGGCCGGGAGGCTCTCCGTGCTGCAGCAGGCTCACGAAGCGGCCGAGCTCGGCTGGATTGAGGTCCGAGGCGACCCAGAAGGTCATCCCGCCGTGCCGCCAGTGGAGCAGAGCATACCCCTGGCGACTCTCCGCCCCGCTGTCCGGTCCGGTTTCTTCCGGCGCGCTGGGCCAGATGAAGACGTTGATGACGTGCCGGTTCCGTCCATAGGCGAGGGCGGCCACCGTTCGTCCGGCGATATAGTCCAGCCGACCGCCGACCAGCGGGAATCCCTGAGCGGCGAGGTCGTGCACCGGGGGGGAGAAGTCAAGCTTGCCGTCGAACCACGGCTTCACGGTGTGGCGGTCGGACGAGGTCACGTCGGTCAGATGGTCGGCCATGAGCGAACGGACGTGGCCGGCCAGCACGTCACGGGAGAGACTCAGCTCGGCCGACGCCTGCGGCGCATGCCGGACGCCCAATCCCCAGCCTCCGGCGAGCCCCAGCACCAGCGATGCGGCGAGCGCGAGCCAGCGACGCGCGATCGGGAAGCGGCGGGCCTGGGAAACAGCTTCGGGTGCCGCGCGGCGGGCGAGCGTCTGGCGGATTCGCCCGCGCGCCTCGTCTCCCAGCCGATGGTAGGGCAGCTCCGCGCGGACGGCCGCCGCCAGGGCGAATGCCTGCTCCTGCCGCCGGACACAGGCCGGGCAGCCCTCCAGATGGTGCCGCACCTCCTCGGCCGACTCCTCCGGAAGCGCGCCGTCGAGATAAGCGCCCAGCCGCACCGCTACGTCGTCACACGTCATCTCAGGGCCACTCCGATGCATGGGCGGAAAGGGCCGCCTGCAGCCGCTCGCGCGCGCGGGCCAGACGCGACATCACGGTTCCGATGGGAACCCGCGTGACCCTGCTGATCTCGTCGTAGGAGAGCCCCTCGAGCTCGCGCAGCACGATGACCTCGCGGGCGGTGGGTGAGAGCGCGGCCATCGCTTCGCTCAGGACTCGCCGGGCGTCCTCACGGAGCATGGACCGCTCGGGGCCACCGTGCTCCGATGAATCCATGCCGTGCGCCTCCTCATCGAACACCGTGGTCCGCGCCTCGTGCATCCCCCGGCGGCGCCGCCGGGTGTAGAAGGTGTGGCGCACGATTCGGAGGAGCCACGGCTTGCCGCTTCCGCCCCGGAACGAGGCGAAATACTTGAGGGCGCGGAGGCAGGCGTCCTGCAGGACGTCCTCCGCCTCGTGGTCGTCACCGGTCAGATGCCGCGCGAGATTGAACGCGGCATCGAGGTGCGGCAGCATCGCGTCTTCGAATTGGGCGAGCGCTTCGGTCAAGCGTCTCCTCAGCTGAGTCGGGGCGCCCTCTGGAGACTACACAGGCCGGGAATTTATTCCATCCGGGCGCCCGGGCCGGCGGGCGGGAATATTTCCGGCGCTCCGGGGGTCCTCCGTGCAATTCGAGCAATCCGCTCGCGCACCCCGAGACCCGGAGCCCACCATGACCCGAACCCTGCTCTCACTCCTGCTTCTTCTGCCCGGTGCCGCCGGGACCGCCCGGCACGCTGCCGCCGGCGACGGCGGACCGCCCATCACCGTGCGACTCGCCGAGTGGAAGGTGGACCTGGGCTCGGCCTCGGTTCCGGCCGGGACCGTGACGTTCCAGATCACCAACGCCGGAACCATTCCTCACGCCTTCGAGCTGGAAGGCCGCGGCATCGAGAAGGAAACGCCGCTGGTCCAGCCAGGTGCGACGACGACGCTGACCCTGGCGCTCGCACCGGGACGCTACGAGGTCTACTGCCCGGTCGGCGAAGACTCCCACAAGAAGCTGGGCATGCTCGCGCATCTCGAGGTGACCGGGGGGACTCGGTACGGTACCACGCCCGCCGGAACGCCGAAAGAGGAGGCGGAGACGAAGCCTCCGCGCGCGCTCTCGCTCACGGGTGGCGGAACGGTTGTGCAGATCCTCCCCGGTCCCTTTCCCTTCGCCGACAGCGCGGCCGCGGTCATCCGCGCCCGCCCGGTGGACCAGCAGGCGGACCTCACCCACAAGGAGCAGGAGGGACCCTATTCGAACCGGGTGGCGCGCATCGCGGGGACGATGTCCATCAGCGCGTGGGACCTGGGGCCGACCCGGGACTCGGTGACCGGGACCGCGGAGTTCAAGACCCAGGACGGGGCGAGCTGGCGGGTGGTCATGGACCGGGTGCAGACCAAGGACATTCCGTTCAACCCGCGGTTCGGCGGCGTGATCATGGGACTCTACTACCATGGGGCGTCCGGAGTGCATACTCCCCTGGTTCCCACCATCAGGAGCGCGGTAGCGCTCTGGGCGTTCGCGCACGTCTACCGCAATGACTCGCTGGTCACCGACACGGCGATGGTGCACGTCATGCTGCTCTCCCGCACCCGGCGGAACGGTGATTTCGCGCTCCAGTGCTGGGACTGCTCGAAGAACCCAGTGGAGGAGCTGCAGCTTCAGGTGACCCCGTCACCGGGGCAGCCGCCGTTCGATGCGCCCGGCGGATTCCTGTTCGTCAACTGGGAGAAATCCCGCGCCAGGCCGGCGTGATCACTCTGCGCGCAGCACCTCCAGCGGCGGGAGCCGGAGCACCTCCCGGCTGTTGGCGAGCCCGACGACGACCGTGAGGGTGACGACTCCGCCGGCGAGCAGCGCGAGCGGGACCACCGGCAAGGTGAAGCTGCCCTCGAACAGGAAGCGCGCGAGCGCCCATCCGGCCACCGAGGCGAGAACCACGGCCACCGCGGAGGCGATGAGCCCCAGCGAGACGTACTCGGCGATCACGATGCGGAAGAGCTGTCCCCGGGTGGCCCCGAGGGTTCGGAGCAGGGCACCCTCGCGCGCGCGCTGGAAGCGACTGGTGGCGAGCGCCCCGACCAGCACCAGCGTGCCGGTGCCGAGGGTGAAGAGCGCCATGAAGCGGATGGCGAGCAGCACCCGCGCGATCAGCCGCTCGAGGGTCTCCTGCACCGAGGAGAGATCCAGGGTGGTGACGTTGGGGAGCCGCTCTGCCAGCCGGCGCTGAAACACCCCACGTTCCGCAGGCCGATCGATCCGGGTGAGCGTCACCAGCGACTGGGGTGCACCTTCCAGCGCGCCCGGCGCGAACACCACGAAGAAGTTGGGCTCGAATCGCGCCCACTCCACCTCTCTGAGGCTGGCCACCCGGGTGGTGAGCGGCACGCCTTGCACGTCCCAGACGATCTCGTCGCCTACCCGGACGCCCAGCTCGCGGGCGACACCGGTCTCGACCGAGATCTCGGTCGTCTTGGCCCCCGGCGTCCACCAGCGGCCGGCCACGACCCGCTCGGAAGAGACCAGGGTATCCCGATAGGTGGAGCGGTACTCCCTCCGGAACGCCCAGGCGTTGCTGGATCCGTCCGGACCCGCGGAGGTGTCGGCCAGCATCGCGCTCGCGGGCTTGCCCTTGACCGACTGGATCCGCATTGGCACGATCGGCACCGGCCCGAAGGAGGGCAGACCGGCGTCAGCCAGTGCCCGCTGGACAATCGGCTGCTGGTCGGGCTGGATGTCGAAGAGCACGAGGTTGGGCCGGGTGGGGCCGCCGGTGAGCCGGAGCTGCCGCAGCAGATTGAACTGCACCAGGAAGAGGGTCCCCAGCAGGAACGCCCCGAAGCCGATGGCGAGGACGACAGTGGTCGTCTGGTTGAACGGGCGGTGCAGGTTGGCCACACCTTGCCGCCAGACGTAGGGCCATCCTGCGGGCAGCCACCGCCGCGCAATGCGGATCAACGTCCAGGACGCTCCCCAGAGGACCAGCAGGGCCACGGCAACACCGCCGGAGAAGATTCCGCCTCGCCGCCAGCTCCCGACCTGGATGGCGGCGAGGGCCACCGTGCTGGCGGCGAGTGCCGCGAGGCTGAGCCAGCGCCACGGGTCGCGATTCCGGCGGGCCCCGGGATCCACGTCGCGCCGGAGTGCCGCGAGCGGCGGCACCCGCCGCACCGCGAGAAGAGGAGAGAGCGCGAAGATCGATGCCACCCAGAGTCCCATCCCCACACCGAGCGCGATCGCACGGGTCGAGAGCTCCGGGGTCACGGTCACCGGAAGCAGGCCAGCCAGCAGTCCGGGCAGGAGCTGCTGCGCCCCTACGCCGAGCAACGCGCCAAGCAGGCTGCCCGCGAGTCCCATGGCCGCGGCCTCGGTGAGATAGATCGCGAGCACCCGCCCCGCGCTTGCGCCGAGGCAGCGGAGCACCGCGATGGTGTCGAGCCGCTGGCGGATGAACACCACCACGCCGCTCGCCACCCCGATCCCGCCGAGCAGCAGGGCGATGAGTGCCACCAGGCCCAGGTATCCCGCCAGGCGGCCGAGCGCGTCGTTGAGGTTCTGCTGGTCTTCCGCAACGGTCTGGACGCGGGTCCGCTCCGCCTGAAGCCCGGAACGATACCGGTCGGCAATCGCCGTTGGCGATTGTCCCGGTGGAAGCCGGAGATATGCCTCGTACTCCGCCCGCGCCCCCAGGCCGAGGAGACGCGTATCCGCCAGCCAACGAGCGGGGATGAAGATCCGGGGGCCGAACGCGGTGCGGATCCCGACATTTCCCGGCGCGCTCGCGATCGAGCCCGTGATCACGAAGCGAGTCTCGCCCAGCGCGAGAGTGTCGCCCAGGCGGGCGCCGAGCGCGCTCAGGAGCGAGGGATCGACCACGACGTGCCGCCCGGCCTGCAGCTCGCTCCATGCGACTCCGGGTTCGGTGCGGATCTCCCCATAGAACGGGTAGGGTCCCTCGACGGCCGCCACCTGGACCAGCCGGGTGCCCGCGGTACGGGGCACGTACGCCATCCCTGAAAAGCTGGTGAGGCGCGCGAGGCCCGCGCCGCCGGCTACCAGGGTGTCGAGGATCGCCTCCGCCTTGGGGGTGAGCGGGCGCCGGCTGGAGAGCGCCAGGTCGGCGCCGAGCAGGGCCTGCGATTGCGAGCGGACCGAGTCGCGCAGGTTGTCGGTGAAGGAGTTGATCGCCACCAGGGCGGCGACGCCGACCGCCACGGAAGCCGTGAGCAGGAGCAGGCGGCGCGGCGCGGCGCGAATCTCCCGCGCGGCCATCCGCAGCACGAACCCCGGAGCGGTCACGCGGCGCTGTCGGCGACGATCTGTCCGTCGGCCAGGCGGATGGTCCGCCTCGCGCGCGAAGCCAGGTCGAGATCGTGAGTGACCAGCACCAGCGTGGTGCCGAGATCCCGGTTCAGCTCCGTCATGAGATCGATGATGGTGGCGCCGGTCCTCGCGTCCAGGTTGCCGGTGGGCTCATCGGCGAAGAGCACCCGGGGGCGGGTGCTGAAGGCACGCGCGAGCGCGATCCGCTGCTGCTCGCCGCCCGAGAGCTGCGCGGGATAGTGATGCGAGCGGTCGGTGAGACCGACCCGCGCAAGCAGCTCGTCGGCGCGGGCGCGGCCCTCCTCGCCCCGGAGCTCGAGCGGCACCTGGATGTTCTCCCGGGCGGTGAGGGTGGGAATCAACTGGAAGGACTGAAAGACGAATCCGATCTTCTCGCCGCGCAGCCGGGCGCGCTGGTCCTCGTCCAGCCGGCCGAGCTCCTCGCCATCGAGGTGAACGGTTCCGGCGGTGGGGCGATCCAGCCCTGCCAGGAGACCGAGCAGCGTGGTCTTCCCGCTACCCGATGGGCCGACGATCGCCACGAAGCCGCCCGGCTCCACGGTGAAGGTGATATCCTTCAACACGGTGAGCTCGCGGCCGCCGGACGCATAGCTCTTGGTCAACGAGGCACAGCGCAGCATGAGGTCAATGATAGTCCGGTACGTCCTGTGGGGGCTGCTGCTCACGCTGGGTGCCGGATGCGACTCGGACGAGCGCGGACCCCGCGCCGACCCGCCGCCGGCGCGGCAGGATGGTGCGCGCGGGCGGATCGTCTTCCTCGGCACCAGCCTCACCGCCGGCCTCGGTCTCGATCCCGACCAGGCGTATCCCGCACTGATCCAGCAGAAGATCGATTCTGCCGGGCTTCCGTTCGTCGCCGTCAACGCCGGGGTGAGCGGAGAGACTTCCGCGGGCGCGAGGCGCCGGACCGACTGGCTGTTCCGCGAGCCGGTCGCCGTCCTGGTGATCGAGACCGGCGCCAACGACGGCCTCCGGGGACAGGAGGTCGATTCCCTGGCAGCGAACATCCAGGCGATCATCGACCGCGCCAATCGGCAGCAGCCGCGGCCCCGGATCGTGCTGGCCGGGATGCAGGCGCCGCCCAACTACGGAGCGGCCTACACCCGGCGCTTCCGCGCCGCGTATGGGGAGCTCGCCAGACGCAATCACATTCTACTGGTGCCGTTCCTGCTGGAAGGTGTGGCGGGCGTAGACTCGCTCAACCAGGCGGACCTGATGCATCCGACCGCCGCGGGACAGCGGCGAGTCGCCGGCACGGTGTGGAGGGTGCTGGAGCCGGTGCTACGAAGGCAGGCCTAAGGACAGGACCTCCTCGACCGCGGCGGCTGCGGTGTCGATCTCTTCGATGGTATTGTAGTAGTGCGGCGAGATCCGAAGCGCCGAGGCCACCCGCTTCTCGTCCATATCGATCACCGCATCTTCCCGGCTCGGCGAGCTGGTGTTGATCCCCCGCGCCCGCAGTGCCAGCTTCACCTCGGCCCCGTCGCGGCCGACCAGCTCGAGGGTGACGATGGCGCAGAGCGCGGGGCCGCGATCCAGCATCCGCACGCCGGGGACGCCAGCCAGGCGCTCGCGAGCATACGCGGCCAGCGCCCAGGACCGCTCCTGTGCGAGCGGGATTCCAACCTCGAGCGCGTAGGCCACGGCAGCTCCGAGCCCGAGCACCAGCGCATAGGGCATCTCCCAGCTCTCGAACCGGCGGCCGTCGGGCGCCAGGGCAAAGGCGTCGGGGTCGGTCCAGGACGCGCCATGCATGTCGACCAGGAGCGGATACGCACCGGCATCCAGGACGCGGTCCGACACGTAGAGAAACCCCATTCCGCGGGGACCGCGCAGGAACTTCCGGGATGTCGCCGCCAGATAGTCGCAACCCAGGGCTTCGACATCCACCGTCATCTGGCCGACTGCCTGGCAGGCGTCGACCAGGTATGGCACCTCGGCGGCGCGGCAGATCTCGCCCACCGCCGGAACGGGTTGGACCAGGCCCGAGTTGGTCGGGACCCAGGTGAGCGCCACCAGCGTGGGGCGCCGACGTGCCACCAGCGATCGTACCGCCTGCGGGTCGATGCCGCCCTCGGCGGCGTCCGGCGCGCGGATGATCTCGACGCCCCGCCGCTGGGCGAGAGCGAGATACATGATCTGGTTGGACGCGTAGTCCGCCCGGCTGGTGAGGATCGTGTCCCCCGGGGCAAAGTCGAAGGCGAGGAGCGCCTGCGCGAAGGCGATGGTGGAGCTCTGGACCAGGGCGATGTTCCGGGCCTCGGCCCCGATGAGCCGACCTAGGCCCTGGTACACCTGGCGCAAGGCGCCCACCCGGGCCTCCTTGGCCTCGTAGCCGCCCAACTCGTCTTCGAGACTGAGATGGGCAGCGACGGCCTGGTGCACGACGCGGGGTGTCAATGCCGCCCCGGCGTTGTTGAGATGCACTCTCCTGGTGCAGCCCGGCGTGTCGGCGCGCCAGCGGGCGAGCGCCGCCGGATCGGTCGCGGGCATCACCCTATCCACGCTTCCAGCCCGGCAATCCCGCGGCGCCATTGATCCTCGAAGACCTTGAGCGCGGCGGTACGATCACCCTGGCGCAGGGCGTGGAGCACCTTTCCGTGCGGCGCGGTCGAGAGGGAGAGTCGGCCCGCGGCCCGCATGTAGGCGGCGAGGTATCTCCGAGGAACTTGGCGGAGGGCTGCGATCAGCTCCAGCAGCCTGCGGTTGGGACAGCCGGCGAGTAACACCCGATGCCACTCGTCCTCGAGATCGAGGCAGGCAGCCACGTCCCCCCGGGTCTGCTCCAGCTGCTGGTCCAGCTCGGCGAGACGATTCAGGCAGTCATCGGGGAAGTCGGGGGAGAGCTCGAAGGCGAGGGCCTCGAGCGACCCCAGGATGGCGCCGACCTCCCGGATCTCGTCGCGGGCCAGCGGACGGAGCCGGAAGCCGCGACCCATGTCGGCTTCGAGGACACCGTCGCGCGTGAGGCGGAGCAGCGCCTCGCGGACGGGGGTACGGCTGACGCCGAGTTGGGCGGCGAGGGCGGTATCGCGGACGCGGACGCCGGGAGTGAGCTCGCCGCGATGGATGCGATCGAGGAGGTGGCGATAGACCTCGTCGCGGAGCGGAGTTCGGGGAATGCTGGTGCTCGCGCGACTTTCTGAATTCATATACTGTATACAATATCCAATTACTGGACTCGTCAAGCCCCGGAGGCCCCATGCACCACGGTCTGGTTCTCCCTCTCGCCTTCTGCCTGCTCGCCTCACCTCTCCACGCCCAGTCCGAAGCCGCGCTCCGGGACCGGTTCGAAGGACGCCCCGTCACCCTCAAGCTCGCCATGCCCGGCACCGAAGACGGGGTCGACATCTACCAGGGGACCGAAAAGCCGCTCGACTATCCGCGCTATGCTTCTCGCCTGAAGAACTTCGGGACCGCAATCAAGTCCGGCCAGTCGGCCCTGGTCACCAAGATCAAGGTCAAGTCGAACCTCATCGAGTTCCAGCTCGACGGCGGTGGCTACGGCACCATCGGCGACGAGACCTCTTCCAATGTGAACGTCAGCTCCGCTCCCAAGACCAAGCGCGAGCAAAACCTCGAGGGCGAGCTCCGGCGGGAGACCGATCCCGCCAGGAAGCGCGCCATGAAGGAGGAGCTGGACGAGCTCAAAAAGGAGCGGGAGCGGGAGGACGCCCGTAACCGCGCCATCGTGGCCGACGCGGAGGAACACAAGAAGGAGAACATCCGCCAGCGCCGGATCGAGGGCGGCTCACGCTTCAACCTGCGCTACCGCGACGGCGTCCCCCAGTCCGCGCTCACGGCCGAGGCGGTGATGCAGGCGCTCGCCGAGTATGTGGACTTCGGGGGAGCCACGGTCGCGTCGTCGACCTCGCCGCTCAACGCTCCCGAGGCAGCGTCCGCCGCTCCCGCGTCGCGCCTCCCCAGAAAAGGGATGCTCCTGGATGAGGCCGACGCCCTCCTCGGCACTCCCAAGTCGACTTCGCAACGGTCCGAGGGAAAGCTCAAGGTGGTCACCCGGAGCTATGCGATGGACGGAGGCCGGGTCACGGCGGAGTTCGTGGAGGGAGTGCTCATCCGATATACCGTGACCTCGGACTGAGGCGAGCTCAAGGAGGGCTCTATGCCAGCCTCGCGTCGAGCTCGACCTGCACGTTCCCCTTGAGCGCCCCGGAGACCGGGCAGCCCTCCTTCGCGGCCTCGGCGGCCCTGCTGAACGCGGCCTGGTCGATGCCGGGAACCTCGCCGCGAACCTCCAGCCGCATCCGGGTGATCTTGAACCCGGCCGCCACCTTGTCGATCGTGCAGGCGGCCTTGGTGCTGATCCGGGTGGCGGGCGTGCCGGCCCCTTCCAGCCCTGCTGACAACGCCATGCTGAAGCACGCCGCGTGCGCGGCGGCGATGAGCTCCTCGGGGTTGGTGCCCTTGGCGCCTTCGAATCTGGTGGCGAAGGTAAAGTCGCCCTGGATGTGCCCGGACAGTCCGGCGAACCGGCCCCGTCCGTTCTTGAGACCGCCTTCCCACGTGGCCGTTGCGTTGCTCGTGCTCATGATCTTCCTCCGGTGATCCGTCCTGTTCCTACAGGACGTGGCTGATGCCGGCGGCCAGGCGGAAGGGGCTGGTATCGTCGAGGAAGGTCCAGCGGAACTCGACGAACGGCTTGGTCCTGGCCTGCGGCGGTGCGGTACTCAAACCGAAGAAGAGATTGTAACCGGTTTCGGTGCGGCTGTCGCCCAGGTGAACGAAGGCGATGCCGCCGCCGGCGTAGAGCCCACCGCCCTGTCCCAGCCGGATGGCCGCGTCGCCGTTGGCCTGCCAGCCGGTCGAGCCGTGCTTGGGAAAGAAGAGGTCGGCGCTGGGGCGGAGCTCCAGGTTCCGGCGTACCGGGATCCGCAACTGCCCGCCCAGGCTCCAGGCATGGTTCTCGAAGTCGCGTCCGGTCCTGATCCCGGCCTCGATCGGTCCCTGAATCAGTCCGGAGCCGCCGCGGCGGAACTGCGCGGCCGCCCTTGTCGGCCACACACCAGCGAGCACCAGCATAACCACCACCGCGTGGCGAGCCGTCATCCGACCTCCATCTCATGAATCAGGATGCTGCGACGGGATTCCCGTCCGGGTCGATCAGGTGGATCTCGCCCAGGTTGAGCTCCCGGAGTCCCTGCTCGATCTTCGCGCGATCGCCCACGATGACCCAGACCAGGTGATCCGGCGCCACGGTACGCTGGGCCGCCGCGGTCACCGCGGCGGCCGTTTCCGCCCGGACCGCGTTGGCGTAGGTGTCGTAGTACCGGTCGTCGAGCCCGAACGCCACCATCTCACTGATGGTGGACGCCAGCGCGCCCATGGTCTCCCATGAGCCGGGCAGCGTCAGCGTGAGCGACGCCTTGGCCCGCTGGAGCTCGTCCGGCTCGACCGGCCGCTCGCCCAGGATGCCGTGCAGCTCGCGCTGCACCTCGACGACGGCCTCCCTGGTCTTGTCGGTCTGGACCGGCGCGTAGGCGATGAACGGCCGCTGGCCTCGCGCGTCGCGGAGAAAACTGAAGGCGCCGTAGGACCAGTGCTTGTCCTCCCGCAAATTCATGTTGAGCCGGGAGCCGAAGTCGCTGCCCAGCACGGCGCTCATCACCTCGATGGCGGGCTCGTCCGGGTTCGCCTTGGGTGGTGCCACGTCGCCTGCGATGATGACCGACTGCAGCGATCCCGGCCGGTCGAGCAGATACACGGCCGGCTTCGGCTGCTCCACCGTGCCGATGTTCTTCCGGGGCACCTCGCCCGGCGTCCACCCGGAGAACAGGCGCTCGAGCCTGGGCCGGATCTCCGCCATGGTGGTGGCCCCGACCACCACCAGCGTGGCGTGATTGGGTTTGAACCAGGTCTGGTGGAACTTCACCAGATCGTCGCGCGTGATCCTGGCGGCGGAGGCCTCGGTGCCCGAGCCGGTCCACGGGTTGGCGTAGGCGTGACCCTGGCCGTAGACCAGCCGGGGGAAGACCCGCAGCGCCATGCCGACCGGATCGGCCTTCTCCCGCTGAATCTGGGCCAGGCGCTGTTTCTTGAGCCGGTCCAGGTCGCGCTGGCGAAAGGCGGGATGAAGGATAACGTCGGCATAGAGCTCGAGCGACGGATCGAGCTGCTCGCTGAGCGCCTCCAGCGTGACGCTGGAGACGTCGAGCCGGGACGCTGCGCCCAGATTGGCGCCCAGTTCCGCCAGCCGATCACTGATCTCGAGCGCCGAGCGAGTGCGGGTGCCCTCGTCGAGCATGGTCATCGCCATGCTGGCGGTGCCGGGCAGAGAGAACTGATCGGCGGCGTAGCCCGCGTCCAGCAGCAGGTCGAAGCGCACCTGGGGTATCGAGCGGCGCTCGGCCAGCACCACCTTGAGGCCGTTCGACAGAGTGGCCCGCTGGAGCGCCGGGAAGGCGGCTTCGCGCGGCGTGCCGGGCTCGGGGAGCTTGGAGCGGTCGGCACCGGCGGTGGCCGTGGCGTACTCCGGGAATGGGTGCACTTCCAGAGTGTAGTCCCCGTCGGAGAGCCACCGGACCGCCGCACGCCGGAGCTGCTGCGCGGTCGCGCCGGCCACCCGGGTGAGCCGCACTCGGTAGAAGTCCGCCCTCCCGGCGAAAACCTCGCCCTGCGCCAGCACGTCCGACTTGCCGCCGAACCCGCCGATCCGCTCGATCCCGCGGATGAACCCGGCCCGGATCCGCGCCCGCGCCCGCGCCAGCTCCGCCGGGGTGGGCCCCGACGCGAGGAGACGCGCCACCTCCTGGTCCACCGCGTGCTCCACCTTGCTCAGCTCCACACCGGGCCGGGCGCTCGCCTCGATGACG
>JBJMOX010000170.1:0-24848 GCA_045803515.1 Gemmatimonadales bacterium | reverse complement strand
GCCATCGTGGCGCGGGTGCTCACCGAGACTCCGCGCCCCATCCAGCCGCAGCGCCACACGATCCCGCCGCACGTCGAGGCGGCGGTGCTGACCGCGCTGGAGAAACTCCCGGCCGATCGCTTCGCCACCGCGGCCGAGTTCGCCGAGGCGCTGGCGAGTCCGACGACCACACGGCGACTGACGGCCGCCGGCGTGCCTTACGCCGGGGCCCCCGCCGGCGCGGCGCGCTCCAGACTCCGCGATCCCGCCTTCCTCGCGCTCGCCATCGCGCTTGTAGGAGCCATCGCCGTCGCCGCGATCCGAAGCCGTCCCCCCACGCCCCGTCCCGAGCCGCCGCCGGTCAGTTTCGTGTTCGCCGGCTCCGACAGCGCGCCGGTGACGGTCAACTATCCCTGGCCCGCGGCGATCTCCCCCGACGGCGGCACCCTGGTGTACGCGGTGGCACACGGGGGTGGAACGATCCTGTACGCGCGGCGCTCCGACCAACTCGAGGGCCACCCCATCCCCGGCACGGAGGAGGCCAGTCAACCGCTCTTCTCGCCGGACGGCGCCTGGGTGGCGTTCGAGGCCGCAGGGAAGGAGAAAAAAGTTCGGCTCGACGGCAGCGCACCGGTGACGATCGCCGAGGGCGGGGCCAACAATGGCGCGGACTGGAGCACGCAGGGGGAGCTCATCACGGGCGCCACCGGTGCGCGCGCCGGCCTTTCGAAGGTCAGCGTGGCGGGCGGGGAGCTGACGCAGCTCACCCGGCCGGACTCCGCCAAGGGCGAGGTGGAGCATGACTGGCCGATCGCCCTGCCCGACGGCCACAGCGTCGTGTTCACGATCTGGTCCGGCGCGCTCGTCCGGTCCAAGCTCGCGATCGCCTCGACCGAGGACGGGACCGTCACCCGGCTGGACCTGAGGGGCATCCGGCCCCTGGCGGTGCTCGACGGCGTGCTGGTCTACGTCCAGGCGGACGGCGCCGTGATGGCCGTGCCGATGGACCTCCCCCACGGGAAGGTGACGGGCAAGCCCGTGCCGGTGCTCGACCCGGTCGGCGTGTCCTCGGCCCTCAACGGCAACTCGGCCGTGTTCGTGTCTTCCGGAGGGGCGCTGGTCTCGGGTCTGGAGGGCCTGCGCTCGCGGCTGACCTGGCTCGATCGCGGCGGGACGTCGCACCTGATCACGCCGGAGCTGCGGCCGTTCTCGTCCGCGCGACTCTCACCCGATGGGCGCCGGATCGCCGTGCTGATCGGGGATGGATCGAAGCTGGATGTCTGGATCTACGACATCGCGACCGGGACGCTCTCGCGACTCACCTCCGCCGGGACCATCACCTCGTTCGGATGGACCCGCGACGGGGAGCGGATCGTGTACTCGGCGCCGGGCACCGGGTCGAAGGATGCCATCTGGGCGCAGGCCGTCGGAGGCGCGACCGCGCCGCAGATGCTGGTCGAGGTGCCGACCCTGACCCCCGTCGCCGATCTGGCGCCCGACGGCCGGTCCCTGCTGGTGCAGAGCATTGTGAAAACGGCCTGGACGCTGCTGCGGGTCTCGCTGGATTCGAGTCGCGTGTTTCGGCCGTACAGCGCGACGAGCCCCCAGGACCTCGACCCACGCTTTTCCCCGGACGGGCGCTGGGTGGCGATCTCGACCAACGAGTCCGGCCGGTTCGAGGTGTACGTGCGCTCGTATCCGGAGCCGAACGTGAAGGTCCAGGTATCGGTGGGCGGCGGACAGGGGTCGGTCTGGTCGGCGGACGGCACCCGGCTTTACTACGTCTCGGGGTCGGCGGTCATCGAGGCGAAGCTCGCGACCTCGCCGGGCTTGCGAGTGGCCTCGCGGGACACGGCGTTCAGCAACGTGCTGAATGGCACCACCGGCTTCGGCCAGGCGAACTTCGACGTGACCCGCGACGGGTCCCGCATCGTGGTCCCGAGCACGGAGTCGGCGGATTACCCGCTCGTGGTGGTGCCCAACTGGCGGACCGAGCTGCACCAGCGGCTGGCGGCGGGGCGGTGACGGCCGGGACGTAGGCGCGCGGGGCGAGCGCCGGGGGACGGCCTACTGGAATTCGGCCGCAAGCGCTTGGCCTACCTCCCCACCCGTCCCCTCAACTCCCCCACCCAGTTCTCCGCCACGACCAGCTCCCCCTGCTGCGACGCGTCGCCTTCGCGCACCATGAGAAACCGTTTGTCGTCCGGGGCCACCGCATACGAGTGGAACGCCCCGGCGCGGACGAATGGCGCCATCGAGAAGAGCACGTGCTGCTCGCCCACCGAGAACGCGGCCCCCGGCCGGATGTCAGCCGCGACCATCTCGCCTTTCCCGCTGATGTAGAACAGCTCGTGGCCGCTGTTGGCCCACGCGGGCTCGCTGCCGCCGGCGGTCGACACCTGCCACTTGGCCGTGGCCGTCGCGGGGAACGGCCGGACGTAGACTTCCATCGTTCCCGATTCGTTCGAGCCGTACGCCAGCCAGCGCCCGTCGGGCGAGAGCGAGGGAAAGAACTCGGTGGCGGCCGTCGCGACCAGCGGCACGAGCGTGGTGTCCCCTGCCTTGAACCCGACGATGTCGCCGCCGGCCGTGGTCGCGGTCGTGCGGAGCACCAGCCAGCGGAGGTCCCGCGAGGGGACGATCTGGCCGAAATCGATCTTGGACCGGACCAGCGGGCGCTCGGTTCCGGTTCCGTCGGCCCGATGGGCGTAGGGCACGCCCACGCCGGAGCCCCCACGATCGCTGATGTAGAACACGTCATGCCCGTCGGGCGACCAGGTCGGACGGACGGCCGAGGTGTCGCCGAAGGTGATCCGGGAGAAGGGACCGGTCGGGAGCTGCTTGACCCAGATGTCGGTCCTGCCGCTCCGAATCAGTCCCACGGCCAGCGCTTTCCCGTCCGGGGAGAGCGCGACGCCGTCGATGATGCCCTGCGGGTCCCACGCCGCGTCCACCGGTCCGGCTGACCCCTCGCGGCTCACCCAGTAGGCGCGCCGGGAGACGAGGGCACCGCCCGTGGTGTAGACCAGGGTCCCGTTGGCCGACAGTGCCAGGTCCACGTTGAAGCCACCCGCCCGCACCCCGATTCCCTCGATCAGCGCGACCGGAGAGCCGGTCATCACCAGCTTCTTGGGGTCGAACGGGATGGCGATGAGCTTCCCGTCCGCGGTGACCACCAGGAGCTGACCGCTCGGCGAGTAGCGGGCGACGACGCCGTGGGTGAGCACGTGCGCCGGCCCGTGCGGCAACGCCATGGCCATGATGTCCCAGTCGGCCGGCCCCTGGCCCGCGTGCCGCAGACGGAAGATCAGGCCCTTGGAGCCCGGGAGGACAAACGGCCACTCCGACCCCACCTCGTTCTGGCCCGCCTTGAAGGTATACACCGGCTCGATCGTTCCCCCGGTGGGTCGCATCCGGGCGAGCCCCGAGTCCACCTCGAAGTAGACGTATCCGTCGTCGCCCCAGTCGCCGGCGGTGGAGTTGGCCTTGTCCGTCAGAGTCACCGTGGGCGCGCCCTCCAGCGAGGCGATCCGCACCGCGGTGCCGGCCTTGATGAAGCCCACACGTTTGCCGTCCGGCGAGAAGAAGGGACTTTGGGCCCCCTCGGTACCCGAGATCGGCGTGGCGTTCAGCTGGTCGAAGCGCCGGATCCAGAGACGGGTTCCTCCCTCGCCCGGTCCGGAGTACACCATCGAGCGGCCGTCCGGCGAGATGGCGAGCCGCGCGCCGCCCGAGTTGGCGACCGGCTGCAGCGACTCGGCCGGGCGCAACGAGAGGCTGAACTGGGTCAGCGGCTGCGCCGGGGCGGGGCGGAGCCAGCCCCAGAGTGCGGCGGCCGTGGCAACGGTTGCGGTACCGATCAGCGCCAGGGTGACGGGGTTCCACCGCCGTGTTCGGGTGCCTGCGGAAGCGCCAGCCGGCCCGGCCTGAGCCCCGAGCGAAACGGTGGACGTGAAGGTCTTGTCCTTGAGCGCTTCGGCGAACTCCGCCGCGGTGGCGAAGCGGTCGGCGGGGAGCTTCTCCAGCGCGGTCAGCACCGCGGCCTCGACGTGGCGCGGGATCGTGTGGCGCTGGACCGCGAGGGGGCGGGGGCTCTCGGTCAGCACCCGGGCCACCACCGCCTGGGCCGTGTTGCCGGTGAAGGGGGGCTCGCCCGTGAGCATCTCGTACAGGATGGCGCCGAGCGCGTAGACGTCGGAGCGGGCGGTGATTTCCCGCTCGCCCATGGCCTGCTCGGGCGACATGTAGTGCGGGGTGCCGAGCGACATGCCGGTCTCGGTCATCCGCTGGCCGCTCGCCTTGCTGGCGGCCAGCGCGATGCCGAAGTCCGCGACCAGCGCCTGGCTGTCGTGGATCAGGATGTTCTCGGGCTTGATGTCTCGGTGCACGACCCCTTGCCGGTGCGCGTAATCCAAAGCCGAGGCAACCTCGCCGGCGATCCGGATGGCGTCGGCCACGGGGAGCTGCTTCTCCCGGGTGAGCCGGTCGCGCAGTGTCTCGCCCTGGACGAACGGCATCACATAGAAGAGGTAGGAGTCCGCCTCCCCCGAGTCGAACAGCGGCAGGATGTGCGGGTGCTGCAGGTTGGCCGTGAGCTTGATCTCGGCCAGGAAGCGCTCGGCGCCGATCACGGCGGCGAGCTCGGGCCTGAGCACCTTGAGCGCGACCTTGCGGTCGTGGCGGATGTCCTCGGCCAGGTAGACGGTGGCCATCCCGCCTGCGCCGATCTCTCGGTCGAGCCGGTAGCGGTCCGCGAGGGCGGATTGGAGCCGGGTGAGGAGCTCGGGCATGGGGCGCTTTGGTGGGGGTGCAGGAAGATGGAGGCAAGGGGGCGGGCTGGCTAGGGCGGGGGAGGCTGTTATCCGGGCAGATCTGTCATCCCGAGCGGAGCGAGGGATCTTCTCCGCAGGATCGGACCTCCGCCGCGAGCGTCCGGATCAGCGGGCAAGATCCCTCGTCGCTGGCGCTCCTCGGGATGACAGCTCCGCTTGCGATGACAGCCCGCTCGTTCCCGCCCGAACGCGTCCATCAGGCCCGCAGCACCTCGACACCATAGGGTTCGAACGCCGGATCCCTGGTCACGACGGTGAGCCCTTCCACGTCCGCCTGAGCCACCAGCAGCCGGTCGAAGGGATCGCGGTGATGCGGAGCCAAGGTTCCGACTCGAGAGGCGTGCCGGAAGGTGACCGGCAACTCCATGAAGCCCGAGTCGGCCGCCGCCTCCTGGACGCTACGGGAAGGCCGGAGCCGGCCCAGCGCGACTTTAATGGCGATTTCCCAGGCGGTGGCGGCGCTGACGAACACCTCCTCCGCGTCCCGAATGGCCCGGCGCGCCTCCGGGGCGAGCCGCCGGCCCTCGTCCCACCAGATCAGGACGTGGGTGTCCAGCAGGAGTCTCACGGTCCGTCGAAGTCTGCCAGGACATCGTCGGGCAGGGGAGCGTCGAAGCTCCGGGCGACGTTCCAGCGGCCCTTCCCCTTCCCAGGTACCCGGAGCGGGCGGGTGTCCTCCATGGGCACGAGCCGCGCGCGCGGGCGTCCGGACTTCGAGATCACGATCTCCTCGCCGGCGGCGGCGCGCTCGACGAGGTGCGAGAGCTGCGTCTTGGCCTGGTAGAGGCTGACGGTCTCACGCACGGCACCACGGGGGCGAGGACGACGGGAGGGCATATCGGAGCGTAGCAGGCTTGACCAGATTGGTCAAGCTGCTTACTGCGAAGGTGAGATCCGCGACGAGGGATCTTGCGCGGGCATCTCGGGCCGCCGCGTCGGTCCGGGTCGGACGAGAAGATCCCTCGCTCCGCTCGGGATGACAGTTCCTTGTGGGATGACAGTTCCTTGTGGGATGGCCTCGCGTCGAGCCCCACTTGAGGCCATCTTGTAGGCACCTCCCAACCCAAAGACCCGCTATGCCCGAGGTGCTCAACCGGCTCCAGGTAGCGCTGGCCGACCGCTACCGGCTCGACCGGGAGCTCGGCCAGGGCGGCATGGCCATCGTCTACCTCGCCGAGGACCTGCGACACGGCCGCAAGGTCGCCATCAAGGTGCTGCACCCCGAGCTCTCCGCCGTGCTCGGCGGCGAGCGGTTCCTGGCCGAGATCAAGGTCACCGCCAACCTGCAGCACCCGCACATCCTGGGATTGATCGACTCGGGCGAGGCCGACGGCCTGCTCTACTATGTGATGCCGTACGTCGCCGGCGAATCGCTCCGCGCCCGCCTGGCCCGCGAGCGGCAGCTCCCGGTGGAGGAGGCGCTCCGGCTCTCGCGCGAGGTCGCTTCCGCCCTCGACTACGCCCACCGGCAGGGCGTGGTTCACCGCGACATCAAGCCGGAGAACATCCTGCTGCAGGACGGCGCGGCGCTGGTCGCCGATTTCGGGATCGCCCTCGCCGTGCACCAGGCCGGCGGCAGCCGGATGACCCAGACCGGGATGTCGCTCGGCACGCCGGCCTACATGTCGCCGGAGCAGGCGATGAGCGAGCGCGAGATCGGCGCCCGGAGCGATGTGTATGCCCTGGGAGCGATGAGCTACGAGATGCTGGCCGGCGAGCCGCCCTTCACCGGGCCCAGCTCGCAGGCAATCGTCGCCAAGGTGCTCACCGAGCAGCCGCCCGCGCTCCGGCCCAAGCGGCCGACGGTGCCGCCGGCCGCCGAGGCCGCGATCATGACCGCGCTGCAGAAGCTGCCGGCCGACCGCTGGGGCTCGGCGCGCGAGTTCAGCGAGGCGCTGACGGGCGCCGGATCGCGCAGTGGGCTGGCGCCTACCGTACCGATGGCGGCCGTGCGGCCTCCCGCGGGCTCGCGCCGCGCGCTGCTCTTCTGGGTGGGCTGGGTCTTGGCGGGCGTCGCCGCCGGGACGGCCGCCTGGGCGCTGAGCCGGCCGCGACCCGAGCTCCCGCCGTCCCGGCTCGCCATCCTGGTGCCGGGGCTGGGCGGCAGCGGGGCGAGCTCGCAGCTGCGCCACCTGGTGTTCCTCCCGGACGGACAGACGGTGGTGTACGGCGTCGGCGGCACGGACGGGACGCTCCGGCTGATGCGCCACGCGCTCGACGCGGAGGCGGGGACACCGATCGAGAACGCGGTCGGCATGGGCAGCCCGCTGGTGTCGCCCGACGGGCACTGGATCCTGGGGACGCAGGCCGTCACGCGACAGGTGCTGCGCCTCCCGCTGGACGGCGGCACCCAGGAGCTGGTCTCCTCGTCGCTGAGCACCAGCGACGCGGCGTTCGCCCCGGACGGCAAGCTCTGGTACAGCAGCGACGCCGACCTCGGCACGGTCGAGAGCGACTCGCTCGCGGCGAAGCTGCACAAGGGCGGGTACCACCTGCTGCAGATCCTGGACGACGGACACTCCGCGCTCACCGTGCGGACGAGGGTCGGGAATGCCGCCGGCCCGGTCGTGCTGGTGGATCTCTCGACCGGAGCCGAGACGCAGATCCTGAGCACCCCGGTCGTCGAGGCGCGGGTAACGCAGGGACTGCTTCTGTTCGTGACGGGTAACGGCAGCCTGCAGGCCGCGCCGTTTGATCCGGGTGAGCGGCGGGTCGGCGCGGCGCCGGTGACGGTGGCGACCAACGTGTCGGTCACCGGGAACGGGGTGGCCCAGTTTGCAGTCGCCCGGAACGGCAACGTCGCCTACATCCCACAGGAGCCGGCGTCGCTGGTATTCGTCGACCGGAACGGCGCGAGCCGGCTGGCCACGCCGGAGCGGCGGAACTTCCATCACCCGCTGTTCTCGCCCGATGGCCGCCGGCTCTCGCTGGATTTCAACTCGCTCGAGGGGCGGAACGTCTGGATCCTCGACCTGCGCGAGGGCACCCTCTCGCGCGCCACCTTCGACCGCGACGGGCACGACGCGACCTGGACACCGGACGGCCGCTTCCTCACCTACATCGTGCCGGTGAACCGGCCGGGGAGCGTGCTGCTCATGCTGCTCCGGAAAGGGCCGGGCAGCGCCGAGGCGCCGGACACGCTGCTGACCTCGCCGCTCTTGGCCTATACCGGGGTGTGGCTCAAGGACGGCAGCGCGATGGTCACCACCGCGGCCGACCTTCGGCGCGATCCGAAGCTCCCCGACTCGACCCTGGCCGGGGCCGGCACCGACGCCGCGATCATCCGGAACGCGGGCCGAGGGCCGCTGGAGCCGCTGGTGGCGAGCCGGTTCAACGAATCGTTCGTCGGCGTGTCGCCCGACGGCCGCTGGATCTCCTTCGTGTCGGACCAGTCGGGGCGAGAAGAGGTGTACGTCCGCGACCTCGCCGGCGAGCGGGACCAGGTGCTGGTCTCGGCCGACGGCGGGAACGAGCCGGTGTGGAGCCCGGACGGGCGGGAGCTGTTCTACCGGGAGACGAAGCAGGAAGGTCCCTACCTGGTCGCGGCCGGCATTGCGACGACGCCGGGGCTCGCCGTGACCAAGCGGACGCGGCTCTTTCCGATCGGCGACATCGTGGGGACGGCGCCGCACGCGAACTACGGGGTGTCGCCGGACGGGAAGACGTTCGTCATGGTGCGGAGCAGTCCGGCGGCGCGGGTGATGGTGATTCAGAATCTGGCGGCGCTGGTGCGGAGGATGCGGGCCGGCGGGTCGTGACCCGGCGCGAGTAGAGATCGCGGGCTGGGCGAGCGCCGGGAACGGGAGGTCCGGAGGGGCGCTGCAGTCGCCGCCACGCATGCGTTAAGAGACCACCGCCGTTTGAGTGGGGTGGCGTCGACTGACGCGCCCCTCCGGACCTCCCGTCCCGGCGCTCGCCCGGACATCGGTGCTTGCTTGTACGCCCACGCCGCTTGCCATCGCTGTGCTGCTTCCCGCCCGCCTTCAGTAGACCCTCCCAAAGTGCCTCTCCACAGCGCGTTGCCTTGGGTGATTCCGGAGTGATTGCAGGGTGAGTGCCGCGCGTAAGTTGGCCCCGTCAATCCGGCCGCCAATCCGAGGCCGCCGAGTCGCACCAGTCCAACTCTCGACCGGGCCGCACCCCGAGGAGGCACCCCATGTACCGCGAAGAGTTTCCGCCGCTCCGATGGCTGACCTGCTGGCTTCCCCGGCTGCTGGTGGCCGGAAGCTTCACCCTCGCCGCCTGCAACGGCGGCGACACCACCGCGCCGTCCGCCGGAGGCCCGGGGATCTCGCCCTCGAAGGGCCCCAGCGGGCAAGCCTGCATCGGTTGTCCGGTCGTGTCGAGCCACATTCTCTTCGCCAAGTGGGCAACGACGGGCAACGGGCACAACGACATCTACTCCATGAACCCGGACGGGACCGGGCGAAAAGTGATCGCCGCGACGACGGGGGATGAGATCGAGCCGGCGTGGTCCCCCAACTACACCCGGCTAGCGTTCAGCCGGACGCATCAGGCCTTGGGCTCCCTCAACGGCTTGTGGACCATCGGGTGGGACGGCTCGCAGGAGGTTCGGGTCACCAACGACTGGCGTGACCACGGGCCCAAGTGGGGCAAGACCAACCGGATCGCCTTCTACAGCATGCGGGCGACGATGGGGACGGCCACCAGCGAGATCTTCACCATCAACCCGGACGGCACCGGTCTCGTCCGGCTGACCAACAACGCGGCGGACGATCGGAGTCCCGACTGGTCGCCCGATGGAAGCAAGATCGTCTTCGCGAGCAACCGCGGAGGTCGGCGAGGCGTTGGCACCCTCATGCATCTGTTCGTGATGAACGCCGACGGGACGGGCGTGAAGCAGCTCACCTTCGGGAGTCGCGCGGAGGACCAGCCCGCCTGGTCGCCCGACGGCACTCGGATCGTGTACCACGATACGGGCGGACTCTCGATGATCAACGCGGACGGCACCGGCCAACAGGACCTCATGTCGGGGGTGGACGCCGGGCCCGGTGGAGTGACGGTCTGGTTCCTGGGGCAGCCCACCTGGTCACCGGAGAGCAAGTCGATCGCGTTCACCGCGAATTGGAACGGGGTGTACCGGATCTACTCCTGGTCGGTAGACGATGGGGGCACCATTTCCCAACTCAGTCCGCAGGGCCAGGAGGAGCAGTTCCCCGCCTGGAGCCACTGACCAGACGCGGCGGCGCGGGTCGGCTGTCATGAAATCGAGGGGAGTCCGGACGGCGGAGACCGCCCGGACTCGGCCGTCGCATCGGCGGCCTCCGAGCGGGCGTGTCGTCATCAAGCAGCGGGGCTGTCGTCCCACAAGGAACTGTCATCCCGAGGAGCGCAGCGACGAGGGATCTTGCCCGCGGCTCCCGACACTCGCAGCCGAGTTCCGATCCTGCGGAGAAGATCCCTCGCTCCGCTCGGGATGACGGCTCAGCGGCGGAAAAAGTCGAGGATGAGTTGTGCGACCGCGTCAGGGCGTTCACGATGCAGGAAGTGGCCACAGCCCTCCAGCAGGACCGACTCCAGCCCACCTCGATAGAAAGCTTCCTGTCCCAGATGGGTGTCGGCCGGCAGGTCGACAGTGTCTCTGGCCCCTTGAATATTCAGGGTCGGCCGGTGAATCGGCGGAGTGGCGGCCAGCTTCGCGCTGGCGTCGGCATCGGCGGGGTCGGCGGAAGGGTCGCTCTGCCATTGCTGGTATGCTGAGATGGCCACCGCTATCCAGTCCGGGTTCCTGATGGACTGCAGCACGGCCTCCAGATCCTCGGGTGGATAGTCCCAACCGGGTGACCATCGCCCCCAGAGGTAGCGCGCCAATCCTTCGCGGTCGGCCTCCAGGAGCGGCCGTCCGATTGGTGTCGCAAACAACCACTGGTACCAGCCTGCGTGGATGGTCTGCCAGGAAGGCAACTTCCCTTGCGCAAAGACGGCCATGTTGAACAAGCCATGGCCATTCAGCAGGACGAGCCGCTCGACCCGCTCGGGGTGAAGCATCGCGAGTGCCTGGGCGGTCGCGGCGCCCCAGTCCTGCCCGACAAGGAGGGCGCGGGTCACCCCGAGCGCGTCCATCAGCTGTTGCACGTCACGCATCCGAGCGGCGACCTGGCCGCTCTTCGGAATGTCGTTCCGACGAAACCGCGACGGTCCGCACCCGCAGGTGTAGGGAGCAGCGCGTAATATCCCGCGGAGGCGAGCGCCGACCCTACGCGGCGCCAGGCGGAGGCGTCGTCGGGAAACCCGTGCAGCAGGATGACCGGGTCTCCGGTCTTGTGATCGCCGTGCGTCTCGCAGGCGATCTCGACCTGGTCAGTCGCAACGGTCTCCATTCAAAACGTGTGCTCGAGCCACTCGTCGAACGTCGGACCGGCCAGCATCGCGTGTGGACCCGGCAACAGCCCGCCGGACTCGTAGAGCGGGCCATCGGGGTCATCGGTGCTGCTCACGGCTTCGATCCGTACGGCGTCCCCGCGCTTCGCCGCCAGTCGCCTGGCCGCATCGACCATCTGTTCTTCTCTGGGGCCGGCGACCTCGAGGATCGTCTCCCCGGCCGAGTCTGCGCCTGAGGGATTCGCGTCGGCGGCGAGAGCGGCCAGCGCTTCCGCCACGGTCAGGGCCGCGACCAGTTGGGTCCGCATCCTGGGCACGTAGCTCAGCTCGGCCTGCCTTCCCCAGTCGACGAGTTGCCCGACGAACTCGTGAAACTGGGCTGCCCGCAGAATGCTCACGGGGACCGGCCCCGACCGCATCGTCTCCTCGTGGACCTGCTTCGCCGCCATATACCCGGCGCTGAACCGGTCCAGACCGATGATGGAGACCGTGAGGATCCGTTGCACCCCGGCCCGTGCGCTGGCGGACTGCAGATTGCGGCTGGCGGTACGGAAGAAGTCGGTGGCTGGCTGTTGCTCGGGCGACGGGCCGCTCGCCGTGTCGATGACGCACTCCGCGCCTCGCAGGGCCTCGGCCAGGCCCGTACCGGTGATCAGGTCGACCCCGGTCGAGCGGGACATCGCCTTGACGGTATGGCCCCTGGCCGCGAGGACCTCCACGAGATGCCGTCCCAGCCTGCCGGTTGCGCCCGCGACCGCGATTCTCATGATGGTCCCACGTGCCTGCAGGTCAGTGACTCCGTTGGGCGGCCCTCAACGAGGTCAAGCTACAGGCCGAGGAGGGCTGCTTCAAGGGTTCGATCGCGGAGGGATAAAGCTGCCGGCATGACGACCTGGAAGAGGTCGGCCATCTCCCTGGCTCCGCCGCCGCGGGGCCTATACTATAGGAGAGACTCACCGGGACTCTCCTTTGACAGAGCCAGCATCGCGCGTGTCAGCCGCTCTCGCCGGCCGTTATCGGGTCGAGCGGGAGCTCGGGCGTGGCGGGACGGCGACGGTCTATCTCGCGCAGGACTTGCGGCACGGCCGGCAGGTCGCCGTCAAGGTGCTGTACCCAGAGCTGGCCGCCTCCCTCGGCCCGGAGCGATTTCTCCGGGAGGTGGAGATCGCGGCCAACCTCGCTCATCCCCACATCCTGCCTCTGTACGACTCCGGGGAGGCTGACGGCCTCCTGTACTACGTCATGCCCTACGTCGAGGGGGAAAGTCTGCGCCACCGGCTCCGGCGTGAGATCCAGATGCCGGTGGAGGAGGCGCTGCGCATCGCGCGGGAAGTGGCCGAGGCTCTCGCCTACGCCCACCAGCAGGGCATCGTGCATCGAGACATCAAACCGGAGAACATCCTGCTCCACGGGGACCACGCTGTCGTCGCCGATTTCGGGGTCGCCCGCGCGATCGAGACCGCGTCGAGCGACCGGCTGACCGAGTCGGGCCTGGCGGTCGGCACCGCGGCCTACATGAGCCCCGAGCAGGCCGGCGGCGCCGGCCGGGTGGACGGCCGGAGCGACATCTATTCGCTCGGCTGCGTGCTGTTCGAGATGCTCGCGGGCGAGCCGCCGTTCGGTGGGGGCACGCCGCAGGCGATCATCGCGAAGCACATGCAAGCGCCCGTCCCGGAGCTGCGGGTGGTCCGCTCGACGGTCTCGCCGAAGCTGCAACGCACCGTAGCCAAGGCGCTCGCGAAGGTGCCGGCGGACAGGTTCGCCACAGCTGAGGAGTTGGCGCGCGCCCTTGAGGCAGCGGCGTCGGGCATCGGTGCGCTCTCCTGGCGGCGCATCGCGGTCACCGTCGCGGCAACCATCACACTGTGCACGGCTATTGTGGCGGTGTATTCGTTGCGCACGGGAGGGCGG
This sequence comes from Gemmatimonadales bacterium, assembly GCA_045803515.1. Lineage (GTDB taxonomy): Bacteria > Gemmatimonadota > Gemmatimonadetes > Gemmatimonadales > GWC2-71-9 > CAVVWJ01. The sequence goes on along the minus strand of JBJMOX010000170.1, from coordinate 11,784 downwards.
AGACACCCTCCCGCTGCCCCAGAATACCTGGCTGCGGCGCGGCCACGCATCGCAGTGCTCTATTTTGACGAGCCCTCCGGAGACTCAGCGCTTCGTCGCATGGCCGGTAGCATTACCGAGGAGTTGATCTACGAGCTGAGCGGGGTGAAGGCCTTTCAGGTGATCTCGAGGAACGGCGTGGCGGTGTACCGGGACCGGCGAGTGCCAGTGGACACCCTGGTTGCGGCCCTCCAGGTAAACACCGTCATCGACGGCAGTGTCCAGCGCTGGGGAGACCGCCTCAGGGTGCGAATCCAGGTGATCGATGCGGGAACCGATACCTACCTCGACAGCCTCTCGCTGGAGCGCCCCATCACCGGTGCGGTCACGTTCGAGCGGGCCATAGCCCAGGAGGTCGCGGCCGGGATTCGCAGGCAACTGGGCCGCGAGCTGCGCCTGCGAAGCGCGCCGCTCGGCACCGCCAATGCCATGGCGGGAGAGCTGGCACGCAAGGCCCAGCGGGCGCGGGAGGACGCGCGGGCGATCGCCGACTCTCCGCATCCCGAGGATTTTGCCACTGCGCGTGAGACTCTCGTGCGCGCGGACTCGCTTCTGCGTCTGGCCGAAGCCGCGGATCGAATGTGGTTACGGCCGACGATTGAACGGGGGTGGATTGCAGCCGACCGCGCCGGGCTGCTTACGGGAGACGCTCGCACGGCCGCGCTGAGAGAAGGACTCCTGCTCTCTGAGGCGGCGCTGCGGCGCGACCCCACGAGCGCGCAGGCGCTCGAGCTTCGGGGAACGCTTCGCTCCCGCTTGGTCAGTGAACTTCAGACCGCGCCTGACGAGCCGGATCGCGTGCAAAGGGCGGAGGCTGATCTGCGTGCCGCCCTGGATCGTGATTCGACCCTGGCGACGGCATGGACGACGCTGAGCGACCTGCTCTGGATCAAAGGGAGCACGGCGGAGGCCGCGATGGCTGCCCGACGCGCGCTCGAAGCCGACGCGTATCTGGCCGAAGGCAAAAGCGTCTATAAATATCTCTTCTTCAGCGATCTTATGCTCGCGGACTTCGCGCAGGCCGCCGAGTGGTGCCGCCGTGGGCGGCTAACATTTCCCGATTACTGGCAATTCGTGGAATGCGAGCTCACCTTGATGCGTCACGACGCCAGCACCAGGCCCAATCCTGACAGCGCGTGGAAGCTGGTCAGGAGGCTGGAGGCGATCGACCACCGGGATCGTGCGATCTCGGAAGGCCGCGCATATCACCTGATCTACCGCAGGGTGGTCGCGGCGACGATCTCCGCACGAGCCGGCCAACCCCAGGTGGCCCGCGCAGAGATCGCCCGAGCGCACCGCGCCGTCGGCCGCGACACCGTGTTGAGCAAGGATCTGGAATACGACGAGGCGTATCTCAGACTGGTGCTCGGCGAGCGGAAGCGCGCAGCGGCACTGTTGCGCGACTACATCGCGGCGCGACCGCTCGCCCAGGAATACCTGGCCCGAGATCCGCTGCTTCGAGAGCTGCGGGTCGGTCCCTAGCGCTTCTTGCGCCGACGCAAATACTCCTCCGCACTAATGATGTTACCCGGGAGGGCGGCGCTAGGATCAGGTGTGACGACCCCCAAGGTGTTGACCCCCGGCTTCAGTCTGTTCGACCTCGAAGGCGCGACGTGTGCGATCGCCACCGCCTCGGGATCCGTGTCGAACTCACGCTCAAAGTCCTCCATCTTTTTGTCCCAGAAGCGGTGCGAGTGATAGTACGGGTATAGAAACTTCTTGATGGAGGATTCGGTCCAAAATAGCGCGTCCCACTTGTCCGCCGCACGCAGGATGCCAGGCTCGGTCCAAGTATCCACCGTGCACTGGACCTCGATGACCTGCTTGCGGGGGGTTGACTCGGGCAGCGAGCTATTCGTCTTGTAGGTGACGTCCGTGACGACGCTGTCGCCCTCCTCAAGCTGCTTCGTAACATCTCTCAACTGTGGTTCCTTGTGGGCATCTAGCACGAGGATGAAGGTCACTCCTCGTTCGCCATCCGTCCCCTCCGCCAGCCATTCGACGGCTGTGGAATTCAGGGTCACCGATACCGGACCTGAAGGCGACATGTCGCGCTCCTTTCGAAAATGGAAGTCCCATCAAGAGCCAGTAAGCCAGCCAATTGATCTAACGACGTCAGGGGGAGAATTGCGTCCGACGAAAAGCGCCGGTCCCGTCCGTTCATCCATTAGTGCCAAGCACCCATCTCTCGGCCGAGGAACTGGCGGCCTACCTCGATGGCCTCGCCACCGCGACGGATCGCGTGCGCATCCAGTCGCACCTGATCCATTGCGATCGTTGTCTCAACGAAGTGGTCGCATTGATGAAGATCCTGTGGGAGCGCACGCCTCCGGGCGGGACCTGAAGGACCATGGCGTGCGCGGTCAGCCAGCGAGGAAGACGATCGCCACGGAGAGGCCCAGCCAGGCCCTCCAGCTGCGACGCGGCGGCGGCCCTGCGACCGGGTCGCGGAGGGCTGAGCCGAACACGGCCATCGAGGAGAAGCGATCCTCGGCCCTCCGCTCCAGTGCCTTCCGCAGCACTGGTCTGAGCTCGGGGTGAATACCCGCCAGTCGCGCTTCCGCCGGCGTCGGCTCCGCCCCCCGCTTCGCCATGATCGCCTGCGGGGTCGGCCCACTGAACAGTGGCTCCCCGGTCAACATCTCGAACAGCACTGCCGCGAGCGAGTACACATCGCTTCGAGGGTCCACCGTCCGCGACCCCTCGGCCTGCTCCGGGCTCATGTACGCCGGGGTCCCCACCAGCATGCCGGTGTCGGTCAGCGCTGCCCCGGCCGCGCTGTCGAGCGCCCGGGCCACGCCGAGGTTGGTGAGCAGCGCGTGACCGCCGGACAGCAGCACGTTTTCGGGGCTCACGTCCCGGTGAACGATCCCGTGGGCGTGCGCATGGTCCAGGGCATCGGCCAGCTCCACCGTGAGACGCAGCGCCTCCTCAATGGGAATTACCCGCTCGTGATTCAGGCGCGCGCGGAGCGTCTCCCCTTCCGGCCGGGGCATGGTGTACCACGGCCGGCCACCGACCTCGCCCGAGTCCAGTAACGGCAGGATATGCGGGTGCAGCAGCCTGCCTGTGAGCCGGATCTCGCGGATGAAGCGCTCGACGTCGATCTGAGAGGCCAGCGAGGGATGGATCACTTTGAGCGTGACCGGCCGGTCGTGGCGCCGGTCGCGCGCGCGCAAGAGGCGGACGCTGCCTTCGGTGACTGTGTCGGCCTCCTGCTCGAGGATGTACCGGTCGGCCAGCTCCCGCTCCAGGCGGTCGCGGAAACGTTCCGAGACAGCCGCTGGCCTCGCCGGTTGGGCGGTCGCGGGCTTGGACTCGGAGCGCGGAGCTGCGATGGGCTGCCCGTTCCGAATGCGCGCGACCAGCTCGGTCAGCGCGCGATTCGGTGCGGCGCCGAGCTCCTCGCGCACCAGCGCCTCGTGGGCCTGCGCCTGGCGAAGCGCGCCGGCGGCGTTGCCTGTCGCCGCCTGAGCCGTGATCAGCTCGAGCACGTAGTGCGTGTTCAGCGGGTCGGACCCCGCCAGCCGCCGCCACCACTCGGCCGCCGCGGCGGGGTCGCCGCACTCCGACGCCTGCCGGGCGAGCGACTCCAGCGCGCCGGCGGCTCGGGCCGCGTATTCCGCCCGCTGCCGATCCACCCAACGCTCGAACTCCGGCGTCCCTCCCAAGTGGAAGCCGTCGAGGAACGGGCCGGCATGGAGTCGCACGACCCGCTCGAGGTCCCCAGCCGTGCGAGCGACCTCGAAGTCGCGCAGGTCGCTCGTGAGCGTGCCGGAATCGAGTGTGAGACTCGCGGCGCCGGACACCAGACCGGGTAACCCGAGCTCGCGTCTCAAGGTGAACAGCGTCTGGCGGAGCGCGTTTCGCGCCCGCTCCTCGTCGCTTTCGGGCCACATGTAGGCGACGATGCTGTCCCGGCTGACACCCCTCTCGGGTCCGGCCGCCAGCAGAGCCAGAAGCGCAAGCCCTCGGCGGGGAAGCCCCTGGTCACACGCCGCGGAGTTGGCCGGATCGGGCCCGTCCCACCGGAGGCCCAACCCGCCGAATGTCGTCAGCCGCAGCATCGATCCTTTCGCCTGGAGCATGGCCTTCCACTCCGCTCAGGGGTGGCCCACCGAGCGGCTAACGGTGATCTAACGTGGACCTCACAGGGGCATGACGGCCCGAGGCTAGAATCGGCGCGCACCCACCGCCTATTCCAGCGTCAGGAGCGTCACCGTGCCCAGCTCAGTCGCGGCTTCCTTCCAGCTTCCCTCCCGTCCACCCGCAGAGTCCCGCGACCTGTTGCCGCCCGAGGTGGCCCGCCTGCTGTCAGCCGAATCGGTGCCAGAAGCCGAACAGGCCTGGGCGGCGTTCGTGTCAGCGTACAGCGGAATCCTGCTCCAAGTCTCGTCGCGGTTCGCCCCCGGCTATGACGGTGTGCTGGACCGATACGCCTTCATGCTGGACGAGCTGCGCAGGGCGGACTACCGCCGAGTGCGAACGTTCGTGGCGGACGGGCGGGGGCGGTTTTCCACGTGGCTCGTTGTGGTGGCACGGCGTCTCTGCCTGGATCACTATCGGCGCAAGCACGGGCGGAGCAGGGAAGCGGTTTCCGCCCAATATCAGCGGTTGCTTGTGCGGGCCGCACGTCGCGGGCTGACCGACTTGATCGGGTCGAGCGATGAATTGTCCGAGGTCCCGGCGCCCTCGCCCGGTGACCCGGCGGACGAGATGGACGAGCGCGACCGCCGAGAGGCTCTCCGGGGCGCGGTGGACGCCTTGTCGCCCTCCGACCAACTGCTGCTCCGGCTGAGGTTCGACCAGGGGCTGACCGCGCGGGAAATGGCGCGGCTCCTCGATCTGCCCTCGCCCTTCCATGTCTATCGGCGGCTGGAGACGATCTACCGGGGCCTACGGTTCCTGCTGTCGGAAGCCTCGAACCGTCCGCAGCGGGGCCAGCACGGGGAAGCTTGGATCATAAGCTGCCGTCCGCCACGGGCGACCGCAAGTGCGACACCTCGATGCGAGTCGGGCGGAGCCGTTCCCCCGCCGATCCCCGGGCTCGCTGCGACTCACCCATTTGTCCCAGAGACCACAAAGCCGGCCGCAGGTTCCGTTCTAACTCTCTAGCCGGGCTCCTCCTCGCTGTGCCGCAGTCTCCGTTTCCATGGAGGTCGTCTATGCCGCATCCATCTCAGCACCGATCACCAGCGCCCCCTAGCACCCGATTCGCATCGGCGTCGTCCGTGGTTTTCTCCGGCAGGTTTCTGTGGCGAAGCGCCGGCGCCGCGTTCGTGCGTACTGCGGCCCGCTATAGTATGCCGGCCAGCATCATCCTACTCGCCGGCTGCGGGGACTCGACCGAGCCGACGCACGCAGCACCCGTTTCCCCGTGGCAGGTAGCAACCCAGAAGGCAGTTCAGGAAGCTGGGCTCAAAGGCCTCGTTGGCGTGCAACTCGACGGCACTGGGCCGTCGGCGAGAGTCATTCGGCTGATCGGGGATGCATCCCAAGCCACGGCTTTGGCCAAGACCAATCTACGGTTGGCAGAGTTGGGCACACCGTCCAGGGCCGCGACGGCAAGCCGCCTTGCAATGGCCGCTCTTGCGGCGTCGGACTTGTTTGAGATCCGTCCCGCCGGCACAGGTCTGGCGCCTACATCATACACCTACAGCGCGGCCTGGGGGTGCGCGGATGAGAGCACAGGTGGGGTGTGGCAGCCGACAACGGTGATTATCGACGGCTGGACAGCCGAAGCGGCGCCGCAGACCGGAGGACATGTCCACGATGCCGCATCTAAGCCAGTCGGCACGTGGAATCCGGTGTCTGGGGCCACCTCCGGTGATGGGGTGTGGACGACCAATTTTACCGCTCCCCCATTCGCCGGAACCGCCAACCTTCGCTATCGGGTCACCGGTGCCACGCGGTGCACGGGCACGGCTCAGGTCGCGGTCACTTACTCGATCGTAGTTCCCGGACTGGTGGCGCTCGGCGCCAGTGCGGAATACGACCTTATCGGTCAAACAAGCACCCATCCCGACAACCACTACGGTGTCCAGAGCTTCGTCGCAAAACTACAGTCGTTGGCGTCGACTTTTCGTTCCAAGTATCAGAGCAAGCTTGCCTACAACGATATGAGTCTCGCCTCCGGCGGGTGGTTTGACCTCTCGGCCGGGTGGGGCGGAGCCCACGCCGAGCACCGTGTCGGTCGCAATGCCGATCTCCGCACGAACGGTCTAACGGGCAAGCAGCTCAAATTTGTTCGGATCGAATGGAGCGCGCTGGGAGGGTCGGTGCACGACGAAACCGACACCGGCGCACCCCATTATCACCTCCGCTATTAGGAGCTCTCGATGCGCCACATGCGATACATGCTCGATGTCCTCGGGCTCGCGGTCGCCGCGGGAATGAGCGCGACAGCGGACACTCTTGATGCCCAAGCGATTCCGGGAACACAACTGACGATCGATGTCCGGGTCGTGAATGTCACGACGACTAATGGGATCACTCGCGTTTCTTACGAACTCGCCAATCGGGCAAGCAGCCGGGAACAGGTGCTCATGTTCATCGTGGATGCCCCGGCGGGCATCCCGGACGTAGAGACGCCCACCCCGGTGGATGACTGGACGACAAACACGCAACTGGGCAGCCGGACTGTTGCCCTCTGGGGGGTGCTTGGGGCCGAGTTACGGCCGGGCACTAAAGGCCCAACCCTGAGCCTGAGCGGAGAGGGCATCCCAGGCTTTGTACGCTACTGGGTCCAGGGCGATTCGCCGGTTCCGGCCGTCCTCAATACCGACGTCGGGGATGTTCCCCCCACTAGTCCGCTCGCTGCCGGCCAGAGCGTCCAGGGTTCGACTGTCGGCGTCGTCGCGGCGCCAGCCGATCAGTCTCCGGGAGCACTCACGTCGCGCCTCCGGGAACAACTCCAAACGGCCTGCGGCACCAACGGGCTCATTACCAATCAGGGCATCTGCTCAGCTCTACAGGAGAAGCTCGATACGGCGGCCGCCGCGATCGGCCTTGGTAACGCGGTCCTGGCACGCGAGGCGTTCGGTTCGCTCCTGAACCAACTCGCCGCTCAACGGGGGAAACAGATACCGGAGGTCGCCTATCAGCTGATCCGTGCCAGCGTTGAGGCAATTCTGGCAGGGGTGTTGTAGGAACGGCAATAGCCCTCCAAGAAGTCACGTCCGAGAACGCAGCTATGCAGGTCCCCAGCGAGGACTTGCCGTACCACAGATCGAACGCGGGATGGAAGCTTTTTGGGGCGTCACGGACTGGCATTACGCAGCGCGGATTCCGGTTCGTGCGCCCCGCCGCGGAGGGCCGTAGGTCCCGCCCTCGCCGGGACACCGAGACGCGGCCTGCACGTCCCCACCTGCAGCAAGCCCATTTCAAGGCGAGCAACCGGAGCATCGGTCCCGGCCGCGTCTCCCCTAACGCCTGCATAACGCTCATCCAACGTCAGGCTGACGACGGGGACCTAGGTTGGCTGCCTGTTCCAACCGCCAGCTAACCGGCGCAAACGCGCGCCGCCGATCCGTTCTGAGAAGAAAGCCACAGTGCAATTCGACGCACTTCAACCGCACGAGGAGACCATGACGATGCAACCCGGATGGTGGACGACCGCGATCGCACTGGTGGGCTGGGGACTCGGAGGCGCCGGACTCGCGGCCGCGCAGAGCCCGGTCGCGAAGGCCGCCGCTGGTGGTCACGTCACGGTCGGCGCGGGCGCGGGCACGCTCGGGGCGGGCGGGTCGGTGGCGGTCTCGGTCACTCGGGGAGTTGCGATCCGCACGGGCTACAACTTTTTCGCGACCACCTTCGATCAGGAGCTCGAGGGCATTCCCTACGACGCCCGTCCGCGCCTCAAGAGCGTGCCGCTGCTGGTGGACCTCCGTCCGGGTGGCGGGGGGTTCCACCTCACCGGCGGCATTCTGCTCAACCGGAATGAGCTGCAGACCCGCGCGCAGCTGCAGGATGGCGCGGAAATCGGCTCGCGGAGGTACACGCAGGAGGAGGTATCGAGCCTGACCGGGCGCATCGCCTCGCGGCGCACGGCCCCCTACTTCGGCCTCGGGTTCGGCGGGGCGCCTCGCGGCGGCGGCCGGGTCTCGCTGGCACTCGAGCTGGGCGTCGTGGCGCACGGACGCCCGCAGGCCGAGCTCACCGGGGTCACCACGCTCACGGGTGCTGAGCGCGACCAGTTCCAGCGCGACGTGGCCGACGAGCGGGACGAGCTCCAGCAGGAGATCGACGATCTGCCGGGGGTGGTCGGGCTGTACCCGGTGCTCAACCTCGGTCTCACGGTGGGAATCCGCTAGCCACGCCATCCATTGGAGGAGGCACTATGACGCGCACGATCCTGATCTCCCTGGCGCTGGCGCTCGCCGTCGGCCTCGGCGCGTGCCGGGACGAGCCGACCGCTCCGGGCACCGCGGGCGAGACCCGAGCGGCCGCGACGTCCGCCCCCAAGTCCGGATGGTTCCACATCCAGTGGGGTGATCCCCGTGCGGCGCGTGGCGCGGCCCAGATCCGCTACGAGCTGGTGGACGACCGGGGTCGCTCGACCAAGCTCACGGTGGACGCGGCGCTGATGGCCCAGGCAGGCGGGCCATTGGCGCTCGACCGGCACAGGGTGACCCTCAACGCAGGGGCTCCCTCGCCCGACGGTGGCCTGCCCGTGCGAACTCTCACGGTGGACCACGCGGTCCGTCCGCTGACAGGCGGGTTCGCCAGCGTGGCGGGTCAACCGCGTCTCGGGACGTACCGCTATATCACCATCGGCTGCCGCTTCTCCGACGTCGCGACGACCCCGCATCCGATCGGCACCTATCAGACCTGGGCAGGCAGCAGCAGTTACCCCGGGCTCGACAACTACTGGCGTGAGGTCTCGTTCGACCAGATGACCGTCACCGGAAGCACCGCCGTCGGGTGGTTCACCCTTCCGCAGCCGCGGGCGCACTACGAGATCGCGTCGGGCCTGGACTTCGACGGCCTGCTCACCGATTGCATCGCCGCCGCCGATCCCACGGTCAACTTCGTGGATTACTATGGAATCAACATGCAGTTCAATGCGGGGCTGGACTGCTGTTCATACGGCGGCAGCCGGACGCTGACGCTCGACGGGCAGACGCGGATCTACGGGACCACGTGGATGGCGGACTGGGCCGACATCGCCGTCTACGCCCACGAAGAGGGGCATTCCCTCGGCCTGCCGCACTCCTCGGGGCCGTACGCCGAGACCTATGACTCCTATTGGGATGTCATGAGCTACTCCTATCCGCACTACGACTTCGACCAGGTCAGCTATATCCCCGAGCACACGATCAGCTACCACAAGGATCTGCTCGGCTGGATCCCGGCGAGCCGCAAGGTGGCCGTGCCGCTCGGCTCCGCCCGGAGCTTCGCGCTCGACCGCCTGGCCCAGCCGGGAAGCAGCAGCACCATGCTGATGGCGACGATTCCCATCGACAACGCGCCCGGCCAGTTCTACACCGTCGAGGCCCGGCGTTATGTCGGCAACTACGATGCGGTGCTGCCGGCGGACGCGGTCGTGCTCCACCGGGTGAATCCCTCCCTGAGCGACCGCCTGGCCCAAGTGGTGGACGTGGACGGCAACGGCGATCCCAACGACGCCGGCGCCGAGTGGACGGCGGGTGAGACCTTCACGGATGCCGCCAACGCGATCTCGGTCGCCATTACGAGCCAGACGATCACCGGATATCAGGTGACGATCACCCATGGCACTGTATCGGGAGACGTGTGGGCCAATCGGACCGGCATCCCGACCGCGCGGTCGAGTCTGGGCGTCGGCGCCGTGCAGGGGCTGCTCTACGCGGTGGGCGGGCTAAAGGGCACCGGCACGGTCACCACGGTCGAGGCCTACGACCCGGCGACCGACACATGGAGCGCGCGCGCCGCGATGCCGAATGCCCGCAGCGACGGGACCGGCGCGGCGGCGATCAGTGGGCTGCTCTATGTAGCCGGCGGCCGCAACGCCTCGGGTGCCGCGACCAAGACGCTCTTTGCGTACGATCCGGCTTCCGGCGCGTGGACCACGAAGGCGGCGCTGCCGGCGGTCGTGGGGTGTGGCGGGTCCGGGGTTGTCTCGGGGCAGCTCTACGTCTTCTCGGGCTGCAACGCGCCCACCGGCTTCCAGGGCCAGCTCTACCGCTACAACCCCTCGACCAACGTCTGGGCGACCCGGCTCTCGGCTCCTGCCCCGCATGGCTTTCCAGCGGTCGGCGTCATCAGTGGAAAGCTGTACGTCGCGGGCGGTAAGAACGCGGCGGGGACGGCGGTCAAGTCACTGCACGTCTACACGCCGGGCACCAATACCTGGACGTCCAAGGCGACCATGCCGTCCGCCCGCTTCGGGGCCGCCGGCCAAGTGGTCGGGGGCAAGCTCTACGTGATCGGCGGGACCGACGCCGCGGGAAATGCGGTGGCCACGACGCTGGTCTATGACCCCGCCACAAACACGTGGAGCACCAAGTCGCCGATGGCCGACGCGCGGTCGGGTCTGGGCGTGGGCTCGGCGGCGGGACTCATCTACGCCATCGGTGGACGGAACGGAACAACGGACCTTCGGGCGGTGCAGCAGTACACGCCGTAGCCGGCTCGATTCGCGAGTCGGACTGGGGCGCGGGGAGCCCAAAGCCCAGCGTCCCAGTCCGCGAGCAGACCGACTGCCGGTCCTGGGACAGCCGCCCGCTGGCATGATCCCCCGAGGAGATCCGGAAAAGGGGGGAAGGTCTGCCTACCCCCACCTCCGTGAATTCCCCCGCCTCCCGCTGCCTTTCACCTTCCCGTCCTTCCCTTCCTTCCCGCTACACAGTTTTGGCGCCTGGCCGGCCGGCGTACCCCACAGCATCTTCACAGGGTATGGCAAAGAACTACCGGGCCTGCCCCGCCTGCGGCCAGCGCGCGTTGAGCATCGCCACCCGGTGTCCCCGCTGCGGCCACGAGTTCCCCAGCCGGCCGATCCGGTGGCAGAAGACCCAGGAGCGCCGGCCGCTTCCCCCCGTCCTTGCCGTCGCCGCGGTCCTGCTGGCCGTGGGTGGACTCGCCACGCTGCTCACCCGCGGCGGCGGGCAGCGAGACCGCGACGTCACCGCCTCCGCCGCCGGGTCCCCCGCTGTGCGGCCCGAGGCGGAGGCCGAGGCGCCGGCGGCGCCCGACTCGGCGCCCACGCCGGAGGCCGTGCCGCGCCGCGCTCGGACGTGGACCAAAGTGCATGATCGCCGGAGCGTGAAGGCGGACGTGGTGGCGGTGCTGCTGCCGGGGGATACTGTGCTCGCCGACTCGCTCAGGGGCGGCTGGTGGCGGGTGGCGCTGGAGGGGCGGGTCATCGGGTACGTGTACGGGCGGGCGCTCGTAGGAGAGTGACTGTCGCCGCCTTCGGCCGGCGGCTGCTCGGCCGCCCCTGTCCGGATCCTTCCCCGATTTGCGATTCCTGGATGAGCGCCCACGGTTGAGCGGATGTCGGCTGGGCTGGGCGAGCGCCGGGGATGAGAGGTCCTCCGGGGCGCTGCAGTCGCCGCCACGGATGCGTTAAGAGACCACCAGCGGTCGGGTGGAGTGGCGTCGACTGCAGCGCCCGAAGGGGCCGTCCCGCGCCCCCCGCGCCGGGCCCGACCGCCGGCTCGCAGCTCGGCTTTCCTCCTACCAATCCGTGGGCCGATAGTCCTTCAGGAACTGCCCCCACACATGCTCGCCGGTGTTGATCCCCGCGATGATCGGATCAACGATCCG
>JBJMOX010000169.1:0-9304 GCA_045803515.1 Gemmatimonadales bacterium | reverse complement strand
GCCGGACCGCGTCGTCCACCTCTCCCACCTCCGCGCTGTGCTGCCGGAGGACGGGCGAGCCCAGCAGGTGCAGCGACCTGAGGCTCATGCCGCGGGCACGCTCTGTGCCGAGGCGCCGCCGATACGCACGATGCGTGAGCGCTCGACGATCACGGTCGCGGTTCCGCTCTCCACCGTCACCCGAGTCTCCCTGACGCCGTCCGCTTCCACGTCCTTGATGTCCTTCACACGGCCGATGATGCCCCCGCTGGTCATCACTTCGTCGCCCTTCTTCAGGTTTGCCAGCAGCTCGGCGTGCTTCTTTCTGGCCTGGCCCGACGGGCGCAGGATGAGGAAATAGAAGACCAGACCGATCGCGACCATCTGCAGCAGCAGGACCGAGAGCCCGCCGCCCGAACCGGATTGCGTCTGGAACATGACCTCTCCTCAGGTGCCTCGAGCATAGTGGCGGCGAAGCCATTCGTGGCTCCAGCCGTCGAACGTCCCCGCGAGAATGTGGGCCCGCGCCTGCTCCCCGAGCCGGACCAGGAAGCGGATGTTGTGCAGCGAGATCAGCCGGAGTCCCAGGATGTCTTCGATCACGAAGAGATGCCGGAGATATCCCCGCGGGAACGTGGTGCACGTCTCGCAGTCGCACTCCGGGTCGAGCGGCCCGGACGACCCGGTGAGCGAGGCGCCCCGCACGTTGATCCTGCCGGTGGGCAGCCACGCGGTGCCGTGGCGGCCGTTCCGGGTAGCCGCGACGCAGTCGAAGAGGTCGACGCCGCGGGCGATCCCCTCGAGCAGATCCGCCGGAAAGCCGACACCCATAAGATAACGGGGGATCTCCCGGGGCAGGGCCGACTCCAGCGCCTCCAGCACGCGATGCATCACCGGCTTGGGCTCACCCACCGAGAGTCCGCCGATGGCGATGCCGGTCCAGGAACCGGCGGCGAGGGTGCCCTCCAGTGACCGCCGCCGGAGCTCGTCGTGGGTGCCGCCCTGGAGGATGGGCCAGATGGTCTGGCACTGGCCGTCTCCCAGTTCCTCGTGTCTGGTCTTGCATCGCTCCAGCCAGCGGAGCGTGCGCTCCATGCCGTCGAGCGCCACGTCCAGCGGGGCCTGGCCGGTCACCACATGATCGAACGCCATGGCCACGTCGGCGCCGAGGGCCCATTGGATCTCCATCGCCCGCTCAGGCGTGAGGGTGCGATAGGTTCCGTCGACGTGGCTCTGAAATTCCACGCCTGCCTCGGAGATCTTGCGCAGTCCCTCAAGAGAGAACACCTGGAAGCCGCCCGAATCGGTGAGCATGGGGCGGTCCCAGGTGGTGAACCGGTTGAGCCCGCCCATCGAGCGGACCACCTCCTCGCCGGGCCGGAGGTGCAGGTGATAGGAGTTACCGAGGATGATCTGCGCCCCGGTGCCTCGCACGTCTTCGGCGCTCAGGCCGCGCACCACGCCGTGGGTGCCGACCGGCATGAACGCGGGGGTCTGGATCTCTCCGTGGGGCAGGCTCAAGGTGCCCGCGCGCGCGGCCCCGGAGGTCGCCGCGATCTGGAATTCGAACATCAGCCTCCGCCGGCGGCGGGACCGAGGATGCGATCGATCTGCCGCCGATGGACCAGGTCGTGGCCGGCCATCATCCGGAGCATCAGGCCGACGCTCTCGCGACCCCGCTCGCTGTGCAGTCCCACCCGTTCCCGCTGCTCCGGGGTGAGCGTCCGCAAGAGTCGAAGATTGGCATTGCGCGTCCCCCGCAACTGGCCCAACGCCAGATCGAGTGGCACCTCGGCGTAGCGGAGCGCCGACACCCAGCGGTCCTGATCGTACCCCTGCAGCTCGGGCTCGTTCCCGGTCAGCACCATCCGGATGCGGAAGCCCATGACCAGCTCGGCGTCGGCCAGGTGCTGGATCACTTCGATGACCGACCATTTCCCCGGCGCTTCGGCCCGGCGGAGCGCCGCCGGATCGAGACTCGCGGTACGGCGTTCCAGCCAGGGCAGCAGCGCGTCCAGGACCGCGAGTGGGTCCTGTGAGCCCAGCAGGTCGAGCAGGGCACGCACGTATCCGGCCGCCGCAGTGGAGGCGTTGCTGGCGGGATTGGCAAAGGTCATGGGAGACTCCGGGTCAGAGGATCACCATCGCGTCGCCGTAGGAATAGAAGCGGTAGCGGGCCGCGACGGCGTGGCGGTACGCCGCCAGCGTCAGCTCCCGTCCCGCGAACGCACACACCAGCATCAGCAGGGTCGAGCGGGGCAGGTGGAAGTTGGTGATCAGCCGGTCCACCACCCGGAAGCTGTAGCCGGGAGTGATCATGAGCGAGGTCTCGCCGGTGCCCGCCCGTACCTTGCCATCCGGACCAGCCGCACTCTCCAGGGCGCGCACCACCGTGCTCCCGACCGCCCAGACCCGGCCACCTTGCTCCTGCACCAGCTCGATCAGCGCCGCGAGTCGGGGAGTGATCTCGTAGCGTTCGGGATGCATCGGGTGTTCCCGCGGGTCCTCCACCTCGACCGGCTTGAAGGTGCCCGGGCCGACCTGGAGGTCGAGCCCGGACACGACCACGCCTTTGAAGCTGAGGTTGTCCAGCAGCTCGGGGGTGAAGTGCAGACCCGCCGTCGGCGCCGCGACGCTCCCCTCGACCCGGGAGTAGACGGTCTGATAGCGGATCTCGTCCGTTGCGGTCGGTGGGCGCGTGATGTAGGGCGGGAGCGGCAGCCGGCCGAACCGCGCGATCGCCTCGTCCGCTCCGAGGCCGACGAACCGCACGACCCGGTTCCCGTCCGGCAGCACCTCCACCGTCTCCACCGTGGCGCCATCGCCCAGCGCGATCCGCTTCCCCGGCTGCAGCGCGCTCCCCGGCTTGCCCATCGCGATCCAGGTGTCGTCCGGCCCGGGGTGGATGAGCAGCACCTCCGCCGGCGCGCCCGAGGGGCGTGTTCCGGCGAGGCGCGCGTGGCGGACCCTGGTCGTATTGAGGACCAGGAGATCGCCCGGGGGGATGATCGAGGGAAGCTGGGAGAAGAACGAGTCCACCAGCACGGCGCCGCCGACCATCCGGGAGTCTCCCGCGAGCATCTCCGGCCGGCTGAACGATCCGCTCCGCCGGCTTGGCCGTCGGGTCGGACTGGTGCTGGTGCGGCGGTCGCCGGCGGTGGCGTCCCGGCGGTCGGCCCGCATCACCATCAGGAGCCGGCTCGCGTCCCGGGCCGCCAGCGGCTCCTGCGCGATGAGCTCGGGCGGAAGGTCGTAATCGAAGTCGGCAGTGCGGAGGCGGGGCTCAGCCGTCAAAGATCGTCGTCTGCCCGGCGGGCGGCGTCAGGCCGAAGCGGCGGTAGGCGAGCGCCGTGGCGCAGCGGCCTCGCGGGGTGCGTTCCAGGAAGCCCTGCTGAATCAGAAACGGCTCGTACACGTCCTGCAGCGTGCCCGCGTCCTCGCCCACGGCCACCGCGACCGTCCCCAACCCCACCGGCCCACCGCCGAACTTCTCGATGATGGTGGTGAGAATGCGGGTATCCATGTCGTCCAGCCCGAACTCGTCCACGTTGAGCCGGGCCAGCGCCGCGGCCGCCACCGCAATGGTGATCCGGCCATCGGCCTTCACCTGTGCGTAGTCCCTTACCCGCCGGAGCAGACGGTTGGCGACCCGGGGCGTGCCCCGGCTTCGCCTCGCGATCTCCGCGGCGCCGGTCTCCTCGATGGGCACGGCGAGAATGGCCGCGGAACGGGTCACGATCTGCTGCAACTCATCGGCCGGATAGAAACCCAGGCGCTCCACCAGTCCGAACCGGGCGCGCATCGGCGGGGTGAGGAGTCCGAAGCGGGTGGTGGCGCCGATGAGGGTGAAGCGCTCGAGCGGCATCGGGATGGTCTGCGCGTGTGGGCCCTCCGAGATCCGGACATCCACCCGGTAGTCCTCCATGGCCGGATAGAGGAACTCCTCCAGCGCCGGCTTCATTCGGTGGATCTCGTCGATGAAAAGCATGTCCCCCGGGCCGAGCGAGGTCAGCAGACCGACCAGATCGCCCGGCTTCTCCAGCACCGGACCCGAGGTGGTGCGGAGCTGCACGCCCATCTCCCGCGCCATGAGCATCGCGAGCGTGGTCTTGCCCAGCCCGGGCGGCCCGAAGAAGAGCGTGTGGTCCAGCGTCTCCCGCCGCTGCCTGGCGGCGTCGATCGCGATCTGCAGTGAGCTCTTTACCTGCGCCTGCCCGATGAACTCGTCCAGCCTCGACGGGCGGAGCGCGGCGTCCGCGCCGGTCTCCTCGGGGAGGACTTCGGGCGTGGTGACCTGCAGTCTATCCATTGGCCCGGACCATCAGTCGTCCAGCCGCGCGGTCCAGCGCACCGGACGCGCGCCCGGCTCGACGATATGCCGCGCATGGCAGTGATCGCAGACGTCGGCAGCCTGGGTGCTCGTCGCCGGAACCAGCTTGCGATTGGTGGTGCCGCAGCGGGTGCAGTTCCACTCGGCGGTCACGGCGGCAACGGTCACGGGTTCAGCGCCCTCCCCGGGCGGCGGCGAGCTGCTGGAGCGCTCGCCGGATGAGTTGGGACGGCTCCACCGGCGTGTCTTCGGCGAGGGCGGCGCGGACGGCGTCGTCGGCCGCCGCGATGCCGTACCCCAGGCCGACCAGAGCGCGCACCGCGTCCTCGGTTCCCGCGGGCTTCGACCCCTGGGGCTCGAGCACGAGGCCGCCGAAGCGGTCCTGCAGCTCGAGGACGAGTCGCTCCGCCTTCTTCTTGCCGATCCCGCCGACCGAGCTGAGCGCCGTGAGGTCGCGCGCCAGGATGCTGCGCACCGTACGCTCGGGACCGAGCGCCGAGAGCAGCGCCAGCGCCAGCTTGGGCCCGAAGCCACTGGCGCCGAGCAGCCGCTGGAATATCTGGCGCTCGGCGGCCCGATCGAATCCGAAGAGCGCCCAGCCGTCCTCCTTCACCACCAGCTCGGTGTGGAGGCTGACGCGCCCGCCCCTGGGCGGAAGCCGTTCGGCCACGCCGGCAGGGACCGTGACGGCGTAGCCCACGCCACCGTCGGTCTGCACCACGATGGTCTCGCCATCCCGCTCCGCCAGCGTGCCCGTCACCGTGGCGATCACGGCACGCCCGTGACCTGGCGGAAGAACGCCGCCTGCCGGGTGGCGATCAGTAGATGGGTCAACGCCACCGCCACGCCATCGGCGGCGTCGGCGGGCTGAGGTGGCGACTTGAGGCGCAGCAGCTGCGCCACCATGTATCCCACCTGGGGCTTCAAGGCCGCGCCCCGTCCCACCACCGCCTTCTTCACCTGGGCCGGCGAGTACTCCGCGATCGGCACTCGGGCCTGCTCCGCGGCGAGGAGGATGACGCCACGCGCATGGCTCAACACCACGGTGGTCCGGACGTTCTTCCCGTAGTAGGCGCTCTCCACCGCGACCGCATCCGGCGAATGGCGGGTGATCAGCGTGACCGTGCCTTCATGGATCACCCGAAGTCTCGCCGGCAGAGGATCCCGCGCCGTCGTGGTGAGGGTGCCGCACTCGACCAGTCTGGGATGGAGGCCGAGCCCGCTCTCCACCACGCCGTACCCGAGCACGGCGGTGCCCGGGTCGATGCCCAGCACTCTCACCGCGGCGCTCTCAGGCCTCGGCCTCGGCCAGGTGGGCAGCGTCGATGTCGAAGTTGGAGGAGACCTTGGAGACGTCGTCCAGCTCTTCCAGCACCTCCATCAGCCGAAGGATGCGCTCGGCGTCGGCTCCCTCCACTTTCACGGTGTTCCTGGGCACCATGGCCAGCTCCGCCGATTCGATCTCCAGCTTCCGCGCCCGGAGTGCGTCCTGTACCGCATGGAAGCTGGCGGGGGAGGTGGTCACGACGTACTGGTCGCCGTCACGGGTGAAGTCCTCGGCGCCGGCCTCGAGTGCCGCTTCCAATGTTGCGTCCTCCTCGTAGCGGGTGGCGTCGAGATAGATCTGCCCCTTCCGGTCGAACATCCAGGCCACCGAATTGGTGGCGCCGAGGTTGCCGCCGTTCCTGCTGAACGCGTGGCGGATCTCGGCCACCGTCCGGTTGGGGTTGTCGGTCGTCGCCTCGATGAAGATGGCCGCGCCGCCGGGTCCGTAGCCCTCGTAGGTGAGCTCCTCGTAGACGCTCCCCTCCAGCTCGCCGGTGCCCTTCTTGACGGCACGATCGATGTTCTCATACGGCATGTTCACCGCCTTGGCGGCGTCGATCGCGGTGCGGAGCCGGGGGTTCCCTCCCGGGTCACCGCCACCGCTCCTGGCGGCGACCGTGATCTCGCGGATGACCTTGGTCCAGGAGGATGCCCGCCGGGCGTCGGTGACCGCCTTCTTCCGCTTGATCTGTTTCCACTTGCTATGGCCGGCCATGGCCGAACTCCTTACCGCTGACAAGGTTGGGGCTGTGCGATGGGTGGGATTCCGGACCCGGAGCGCAGGCGGAAACATAAGCCTGACAGCCGCTTGCGGCAACGCGCCGGACTTGACCGAAGGGCGACCGGGGGCTACTCTCCCGCGCTATGACTCCCTCGAAAATCTGGCTGATCGGGCTCTCGGTCGTCCTCCTCGCCTGCGGCGAGAAGCCCGCCACCCCGAAGACACCGGCCATCGGCCAGGTGTTCCCCCTGCTCCCCATCCCGCCGGATGCGGAATTCGTTTCGCGGGCTGGTGGGCCTGACGCCCTGCAGATCACGCTCCGTACTCCGGCCGGTCCAAAGGACGTCGCGGCCTTCTACCGCGCGGTCTTCAAGGCCAACCAGTGGAAGCTGATCAATGAAGCCAAGGACGGCGAGGGCGCGGTCATTCTCTTCGCGCAGCGGAAGCAGACGCCACTGTGGGTGCGGGTGCGAGCCGACAGTACTGGTGGGGGTTCGATGGTGGATCTCGCCGGGGCCGTCCTCCCGCCGGACAGCACCAAGGCCGATGGTCCGGCGGCGGGGAAGCCCACCTCGTGAAGCTGTGATTGCTCAGGACGAGGGGTCCAGCATGTCTTCGAACCTGAGCCATCGCGGGTAGAAATACAGATCCACGAACCCGGTGGGCCCGTTCCGGTTCTTGGCGATGATCAGCTCCGTCGCCCCCTCCACGCCGTGCCCCGGCCGGTACATCTCCTCCCGATAGATCGCCAGCACCAGGTCCGCGTTCTGCTTGATGCTCCCCAGCGCCCCGAGGTCGTCGAGCGTGGGCCGCGGGTCGTTTCGATCGGCACGGTGGCGCGGCAGCTGCGCCAGCGCCAGCACCGCCACGTTCATCTCGACGGCCAATCCCTTGAGCGCGCGCACCGCCAGCGTGATCCGCTCGTCGAGACGGACCGCGGGGCGGGGCGATGGCGTGAGCTGCAGCGAGTCCACCACCAGCAGCCGGCGCCCAGGTACCTGCTCCAGTGCTGAGCCGACCTCGTCGAAATCCTCGCCGAGCAGCGGTCGGAGGAGCAGGGGCGCATTCCGCAGTCGGAGCGCCGCGGCACCGACGGCTGCCCGGGTCACCGCATCGAGTCGGCCCTGGCGGAGATCGTCGATCACCGCCTTGCCCTCGAGCGCGAGGGCGCGCTCCATCACCCGCTCCGGGCTCATCTCGCCGGAGAGAAAGACGGTGGGAATGCCCGCCATCGCGGCGCGGGCCGCGATGCCCAGGGCGAGGGCCGATTTCCCACTGGCGACGTCGCCGGCCAGCACCGCCAGGTCCTGGCGGCGGAAGCCGCCGCCGAGCGCGCGGTCGAGCGAGGGAAAGCCACTGGGGACCGTGTCGCACGCGGTCGTCCCCGGCTCGACGGCATCGATGCGCGCCACCAGCGACTCGATGGGGGCTGCCTCGTCCCGGCGAATGGTCACCGCTCCGCCTTGTGCACGGCCCGGGCCGCGCGGGCCGCCAGGGTGAGCGCCTCGCCCGCGGCGGTACCTCCCGATTCCCGGGCGGGCGCTACCAGCTGACTCAAGACCTGAGCAACGCCCTCGGGCCGAGCTTCCCTGAGCTGACTGACCGCGGCCGTGCGCGCGCGGCGGAGCGGCGGCGGCACCGTGAGACTGGAAAGCCGCTGCTCCAGGGCCTGGACCCGGCGCCGGTGGGCCCGCTCGAGCGGCGGCGGCTCCAGCAGGAGATCCTGCGCCACACGGAGCGTGAGCCAGAGGGCGAAGAGGCCTTCGCGCTTGGGACCGCGGACGGACTCGCTCAGCAGGGTCAGGAGCGCGACCGCGGATGGATCCCAGGCGCTCACGCCAAGGTCCGGGTGAGGGCGGTGAAGACCATGTCGGGCTGGATCTCGCGCATGCAGAGGTGGTGCTCCAACGGGCACGCGGGGCCGCCGTGGCTGCTGCACGGCCGGCAGGTCAGATCGCGCTCCACCACGGTCGCGCGCGCCTTATAGGGAAAGAACCCGAACTGCCGCACCGTCGGCCCGAAGAGCGCGACCACCGGAGTGCCCAGCCCGGTGGCCATGTGCATGACGCCGGTGTCTCCCGAGATCAGGGCGACCGAGCGCTTGATGACGGCGCCGGTGCCCTGGAGGGTGAGATCGCCCGCGGCGCTGGCCACGTGCGCGCCGGAGCGCACGGCCAGGTCGGTCCCGGTGGCCGAATCGTCCGGGCCGCCGACGATCACCACATCGGCCCCGGTGTGGACGATGCTTCGGATCAGCTTGACCCAGTAGTCTCGCGGCCAGCGCTTGGTGGCGTGCGTGGCACCCGGCGCGATGCTGAGCAGGGGCCGTCCATTACCCATCCCTGCCTGGGTGAGCCAGGCGGCGGCCCGGTCCTCCTCGGAAGGATTGAGGAAGAATTCGGGCGGCCCCCCATCGGGCTCGATGCCCAGATCCCTCCCCGCTTCGAAGTAGCGCTCCGCGACTGGCACGTGTTCGGGATAGACGTTGCGCTTGGTGCGGATCAGCACCTCACGCGCGGCGCGCTGGTTGGAGTACCCCCACCAGGGACCGCGCGCCAGCAGCCGGAGCGGCGCCGTGCGGAGTCCGCCCTGGAGGTCGAGAATATGGGTGTAGCGCACGCTCCGGATCTGCTTGGCGATGTCGCGGACCGTGTCGGTCGGGGAGATCCCGAACACCTCGTTCACGTTCGGGTTATCGCTCACCAGCGGGGTGTACTGCCGCTTGGTCAGCACAGTGATGCGCGCGCCAGGGTAGCGGGTGCGAATGGCCCGGAGCAACGGCGTGGTCAGCACGATGTCGCCGATCGCGCTGAACCTGAGGACCAAGACGTCTGGGGAGAGGAAGATGCTGTACGGCACGGCGCAAATGTACGGAAGGGCGGGAAGGACGGGAAGGACGGGAAGGACGGGAAGGTGTGCTGTCATCCCGAGGAGCGCTAGCGACGAGG
>JBJMOX010000168.1:0-8147 GCA_045803515.1 Gemmatimonadales bacterium | reverse complement strand
CCGGACCTTCTCCCCCGGACGCCAGCGCCGAACGGCGAGCGGCTGAGCTTCAGCCGGGAGCGGGTCCGGCGCGAACCACGCGCTCAGAGCGGCTCGCGCCTGAGATTCCGGCGCGAGCTCCCGGTTCCAGCGGATCCGCCACCCGCCCCAGGCTCCTTCACCGCTCTCACCGTCGAGCGCCCACGCGTCCGCTGGAGCGAGGTGCTCACCGGAGGGGGAGCGCAACAGCCGCAGGCGACCAAACGCCAGCTCCGCCTTCCACTCTCCACCCAAGGGAAAGACTGCCCCACTGGCGCCCCGCCGCGCCAGCGCGAGCAGGCGTTCCGCCCGCGCGGGACCGAGCCGGCATCCGACGCGGCGCGCCACCGCCATCAGCACTGTCTCAGCCAGGGCTGAATCATATCCGGCCAGCGACGCACCAGCAACGGAAATTCCCCGATCTTCCGAGCGCGGATCGAGTCCGGGAAGCAGCTCGAGCACGGCATCCCACGCCGCCCGGTCGCGCGCGGCTTGCGAGCCCGCCCGCAGCAACGCAGCATCGATCGCCGGTAACCGGTTTCGGAGTCCGGGCAGGAGGTCGCAGCGCACCCAGGAGCGGAGATGCTGCGGGTCGCGATTGGCGGGATCCAACCAGACCGTGAGTGCCGCGTCTCGTGCGTAGCGCGCGAGCGCCTCGCGCCGGAACGGAAGCAGCGGACGGATGAGGGTGCCGCTCACGGACCCCATCCCCGCGAGGCCCGCCGGACCGGAGCCGGCCAGCAGACGCATGAGAATGGTCTCGATCTGGTCATCGGCGTGGTGCGCCGTAAAGACGCTTCGAGCCCCTTGGCGCACCCGCACGGTTTCGAGCCAGGCGTAGCGCGCCGCCCGGGCGACGGTTTCGCCGGCACTGATACCGAGTGCTCCCCGGCCGCATTCGAACGCGAAGCCCCGCGATTCCGCGAGTGCCTTGACCGCCAGCGCCACCTGGGCGCTCGCGGGATTGATCCCGTGATCGAAGTGCGCCACCACCAGGTTCAGCCGGTGCAGATCGATGGAGCGCCGGAGCAGGTCGAGCAGCACGACCGAATCGGGACCGCCAGAGACCGCAACCAGTGCGCGACCCTCGGTCAGAGGGAGGGTGACGAGATGCTGCCGGAACTGATCGAGGAGATCCATGAATAGAAGGTAAGCGTGGGGGCTTGACCGTGGCCTGCAGGGCCGCACCCGATGGGGGTTAGCCGTTTTGGCCACAAAGCCTCATGGCAGTGGAAATCACTTCATATAAACATGTATATCTTCCGCAGCGCTAGCAACTTGCAGCCACAGCAGAAACGGCTCCCCCCGAGCTTTCACGCACCTCCAACACCGACTTCAGCCCGGCGCGAGTGCTTGTGTCCCGATCGGCTTGGGGTGATCGGTCGGTGGGTCGCGAAAGTCAGTCCGCCGTGGCGCCCAGGCAGGTCAACAGGCTGTCCGCTCGCTCGCCCATGGGCGGATGCTCGGCGTCCGTCGCCAGGGTTGCCCGATGCTGAAAGAAGCGGATTGCAGCCACCACCGCGTCGGGACGGCGCCGATGCAGCGACCGGACGGCGTAGCAGTCGGCAGCGAATTCGTACGAGCGGAGGGTGGAGACAGGAGTCGGTGACGCATTCAGCCCGAACCCGCGGAGCCGAGCGTGGTGGAAGGCGAGGTGCCCCTGTTCGTGAGCCATGAGGAAGGCCGAGAGCGCGGGACCGACCTGGGCGAGGAGACTCGGGTTGAAGAGGATTCTGGGATTGGCGCTGTCGTAGATCGCCACGGCGGCATCGGGCAGGTTGAAGCGGGAAAGCGCCGGTGCCCGGGAGACGATCGCGCTGTCGGCCACAGGAAGCGCACGCGCGGCCGGCTGAGACACCAGCTCGCCTCCACCGACGAGGGCGAGCTTGAGCCCTGCCGCGAGGGCGATGACCGGGACGAGCAGTCGTTCGGGATGGGCGCGCATGCCGCTGAATGTGGCAAGGCGCATACCGCGGCCGATCGTAGCTAATTCACGTGAGGACGCGCTGTTGCGAGCTCAGCGAGCGGAAGGAACTGCGCTGGACCGGCGGATTCTGCCAGCTGAGCGGCAACCCGCGACGGGCGCGGACGGGCCGATGGACCCGCTCAGCGCACTCCGTCGCAGAACCGGCTCACCCGCCCGCCGGGCCTGATATCCTGCGGAGGCCCTCCGCGAAACTCGAAGTGATCATCGAGCAGGACGCGCCGATTGAGCAGTCCGGCATACCCGTGCCTGGTGAGCAACCGATCCGCCACTCGCCGCGCGATCACCGATGCCGGCTCCCACCAGCCAGGCCGGATTTCCGGGTAGACGTGGCCGAATTTCGATTTCAGTTTCGCTTCGCGTGTCAGACCCACAGGGCCTCCGTGCTTGAGGGAGAGCGCGCCTCGTGCGGTTGACGTCTGGTTCGTGATGGCGCCTTATTCGCAAGAACGGTACTGAAATTTCGACAGCTTGACCAGAGGCCTGCCTCGGACCCGCAAGAGATTGCAGTGACGTCCATCCCACCCTTCGACCTACCCTGGTTCTGGCGATCCCGATTGCCGGAACGCAACGGGGACCCATGCCGCATCCTCCTGCGGAGCCGGCGCTTGAACTCCTGTCTCCTGGAATTTCCAGATGGCTTCCGAGTAGTCACAAGCCGAAACGCGGTACGAAGACGAGCGCCGGACCGCCTACTGGCGGGTGAGGTGAATCTGCTGCCAGAGCCCCGTGAGGAAGTTCTCCATGGTGGGATTGTGGACCAGGTGCAACACCAGAAGCACGGCGCCGAGCGTCACCGCGAGAGCTAGGACGGCCCGCATTGACCCCGCCTGGCCCGTGAAGACATTGATGGTGGCCTCGAACAATAGGGTGCGGTGAATGCGGAATACGAAAATGTACGGCGCAGACTAGAGTCCATCAATCCGCCAAGCGGCGACGCCGCTCCTCCAGCCGAGATGCGCGTCGCGCCTCGTGCGCCGCGGCGGACGGCACCCCACGGAACTCGAAATGGGGGCCATCGAGCGCGCGATCGCGGGCCACCGGCCCGGAGCCCCTGCGAGGCCGCAGCGCCATGACCAAGTCCGTCATCACCGCGGCCGGCTGCCATTCGTTCGCGGCGATTCCCGGGTACAGGTGGGCAAATTCAGGCTTGAGCATTGCCTGCCGGACGTCGGACCTCACGCCTTCCTCCGCATTGTTCCGGGCTCCGCCGGGCCGGCGCTATTCCCTGCCGAGGAGCAGCCCGGCACTGGTGTATTCCCCCACCTTTCGGCGCCGATCCCAGAGCTCGATGACGGTCCTGTCCCACAACCCGACCGCCTTGCTGTAGGCCACATACAACCGCTCGAGCTCGTACGCCAGCGCCGTACCGGGCGACAGCGCCTCCGGGCCGATCCGCACCACCAGCAGGCCGGGCGCAACCTCCCGGACCTGCGAGGCGATCTGCAGTCGCTTGAGATCATAGGCCGCTTCCTGAACCCGGGGATCGGCCGGCAACCGGTCTTCGACACGCGCCCGAGCGGCTGGCATTCCCGAGACCGAAACGGAATCTCGGGATCGTGGTGGCGCTTCCCGCGGCGTGCTGGCCGGCCCGAGGTCACCGGCAACCCCCCGGGCTCTGGGTGGAGTGCTTCGGAGATCGTTCAGCACCAGCTGGAGCTGCTCCCCCTCTCGGAGCCGGACCCGCTCTCCGACCCTCTGATCGGCGCTCGAGCGGCCGGACCATGCTGCAAGGTAGTACTCGCCCGCGGGGAGGCTGTCGAAATGGAAGTGCCCCTGTCGGTCCGTGGAGGCGGCGCGCTCAAAGGGAGCGGCTCGGCTTTCTGCCGGCTTCAGGCGCTGCCCACCGACGACTTCCTGCTGCCACCATTCAGTGGAGTACGAGGTCACCGGCACGAGCATGACCTGCTTGCCCCCGCCCGGCTTCACCTCATCGGTCTCGGTCCGAAACAGGATCTGGCCAGTGATTCCCCCAGTGCCAGGCCTTGCATAGGGGGCGTATTCGGTGGAATCGAAGGCCAGCTGCCGCGGAACGGCAGGCGCGCTATTCGCCGCGCATCCCGCCAGAACAAGCAGCAGAAATGACCCGAGCGCACGCGCGAGGCGAGCCGTCATGCGGGACTTCTCGACCACTACCTCGGAGGGAGCTGTCATTGATATCGGCCAGAGATGACTGGTAGTCTAGTCCCGCCCGGGTCGAGCGCCAAGATGGGTCTGGCGTTTTCCCCCCTCGGCGGGTACGATGGAGCACCCCCTCAGGCCAACAGATCTCGCGTGGATCGCGAATTCGACCCCGGGCAGAGCCTCCCGACGGCCCTCGTCATCGACGACGAGCCGGGCGTGCGGCGCCTGGTACGCCGGATCCTCGAGCCCGAAGTATGCCGCGTCCTCGAGGCCGCGAGCGGCGAAGAAGGTCTTCGCCTAGTGCAGGTGGGCGAACCCGAGATCGACGCGTTCTGACCGACCTCGTCATGCCCAGTGTAGCGGGCCTATGCCCAGCAGAGAGTACCGAGAGCGCTCGGCTGCGGGAAGACAACAATCTGAGAAACGCGAGGATAAACGACCTGGTGACCGCCGCCTGGGGGATCCACCACCGACTGCATCAGGAAGGCTAATGCGACTTGCGCGTTGCGCCAGATGGCGGCAACTCGATTGCCCGATCGCGCCCTTTCTCCGCCGGAGGACAGTCCACCCTGCAGGGTGGCGCCCTCCGGACCACGAGCACCGCGCGTCCGACAGCCGGCCGGCGTCTGGTTGAAGGATCGTCGGCCATCCAGTGGCGACCCCACACGTTCCAGCAGGTCGTCCCCGAATCAAAGGAACAGTGAGCCGACTGGGAGTGGGCCGCTCGAGATCCGAGCATGCCGAGGACGGCGAGGACGATGAGAGATCGTTTCATGGACTCGACCACACAGTGGGTTGGAGGCATTTTCCGGGACTCGACGACGGGTGGCTCCCTGATCATCTTGGTAACTCTCGCGAGCGGAGATCCAACGGCGTGACGCTGAATGAGAGATGGAACGTGGCTCGGCTCGACCGTCGGGCGGTACCACGGGTGGAGTACAAGCGAACCGCACCTGCACTGCTCGAGCTCGAAGGCTACCGCTGTGCGGTGCGCGACCTGGCAGGCGGAGGGCTCCGCGTCGAGCCCGCGCCGGCGGGCCGGGTTTGGGAAGGCAACCAGCTGGTGGCCGGCACGCTCCAGCTCCGCACCGGGGAGCGATTCGCCATCGCTGCCCGCATCGGCCGGGTCGATCGGGGGGGGCTGGCGCTCTTCCCCGATGGGAACGACTGGCCTACGGCCGCTGCCATCGAGACCGAGCGCACCACGCTGCTGCAGCGTCACCGCGAGCGCCGGGCCGCACCCCGCCTGCCGATTCCGCTTCCCGGCCCAGGCCACCTCGGCCCCGGCACGCCGCTCCGGGACGTCAGCGCCACCGGGTTGCGCTACACCTTGAATCCAAACGAATCCGCTCCCGCCACCGGCAGTCGCATCGAGGGCGCGCTCCGGGTCGATGCCGACACCACCATCGAGGTGCGCGGGCAGGTCGTGCGGCACAATGGGCGGGAGATCGCCGTCGCCTTCGATCCACCGGGCCTGGACCCGGAGCTCCTCACCCTGCTGCGGCAACGCTTCTTCCCCGTGAAAAGTCCGGGAGCCACGACCGCGTAGCCGCTGCGGGCGCCTCGGCTCAGCTCAGCTCGATGCGCACCTGCAGCGGATCACCCTCCACGCCGAGCAGGTTCGCCAGGGTGCGGGTCCCGTGGCGGCGGAACTGCAGCGAGACGCGCGAGCCTCCCACCGCCAGCCCGGTGACCGTCGCCTCACTCAGAAAATCCGGCAGCACCGGATCGCGGATGTGGAGGATCCGGGCCGGCGCCTCCGCGTAAATCCCCAGCAACGCCTGGAGCAGCATGAAGAGCGAGCCGGAAGCCCAGGCCTGTGGCGAGCAGCTCACCGGATAGCCCACCGGTCCGGCGCCGATCCGTCGAGGCGTCCCGCAGTACAGCTCAGGCAACCGCTGAAAATCCGTGTGCACCCCCGCCTCATAGAGCGCACGGACGACCGGAAGCGCCGCCCGACCGTGGCCGTGCAGCGCCATGCCGAGCACCAGGATCGCGTTGTCGTGAGGCCATACCGATCCGTTGTGGTAACTCAGCGGGTTGAAGACGGGATGCAGCGCACTCAAGGTACGGATGCCCCATCCGGAAAAGAAATCCGGGGCCATGAATCGGGCCGCGAGCCGCCCCGCCTCTTCCGGCGAGGGCACCCGGCTCCACAGCAGATGACCGGCGTTGCTGGTGGCGGTCGGGATGGGTCGCTTCCGACCGTCGAGCGCGAGCGCGAAGGTTCCCAGCTCCTCCAGCCAGAACGCGGAGCGGATCCGGTCGCGCAACACGCCGGCCTCCCGGCGCAGCGTGGCCGCGCGCTCCGGCTGGCCCAGGAACTGGTACAGCTCGGCCATCCGGATCTTGGCGTCGTGCACGTAGCCTTGGACCTCGACCAGCGCGATCGGCGGCTCCGGGAGGCGCCCGTCGGGAAACGGCACGCCGTCACCGGAGTCCTTCCAGCCCTGGTTCACCAGGCCCTTCTCCGAGGTGCGGGCGTACTCCACGAAGCCGTCGGCATCGAGGTCGCCGTACCGGTCGATCCACGCGAGCGCGGCCTCGGCGTGGGGCAACAGGTCGCGCACCAGCTGGGTATCGCCGGTCCAGCGCCAGGTCTCATGCAGCAGGATCAGCCAGAGCGGCGTCGCGTCGACGCTGCCGTAGTACGGCACGTGCGGGATCTCGCCACTCCTGGCCATCTCCCCGCGGCGGAGCTCGTGCAGGATCTTTCCCGGCTGCTCTTCGGTGTAGGGATCCACCCGCTGACCCTGGCGCCCCGCGAGATAGCGCAGCGTATCGACCGCGATGCCACGATGGAGCGGCAGGGCCTGGAGCGAGGTGATCACCGAGTCCCGGCCGAAGATGGTCGAGTACCAGGGAATGCCCGCGGAGACCACCGCGTCGCCGTCGACCTCCACGTACAGGGCCCGGAGATCGTCGGTGGCGCGACGCAGCAGATGATCGAAGTCGTCGATGTCGGTGTCCCAGCGACTGCACTCCCCCTGCCACCCGCGGTACACCTGAGCCAGCTGGGTCCGGCATTCGTCGACCCCGCGCACTGGGAAGGCCAGTCGCTGGTTGGCATCCTCGCCATGGATCTCCCACTCCAGCTCGACCTGGCGCTCCCCCTGGAGCTGGAGATCCCAGCGCGCCGTCGTTCCGGCCAGATGGTCCGGTGGATCGCGGAAGCGGACCACGCTCTGCACCGTGCGCCCGTCCCGGCCGCAGTAGGAGAAGATCACTTCGTTGCCCCGGTGCTGAGGCGCGAAGTACTGTCCCCGGGCGGACCGCTTCCAGCCGCGCACCTCGAAGATGTCGGCGAAGTCGCAGCCGAAGGTGACCTCGATCCAGTACTCCACCGGCGAGCCGAGATAGCTGGTCAGCGTCAGCCGCTCGATCAGGCGGTCGGCGAGCACCAGCTCGCGCCGGATGTGGATGACGTTCTTGGGATCCCAGGGGTTGCCGCCGAACGGCAGGTCCTTGACCGCGAGATCGATCTGCGCCCCGTACGCGGAGGGGACCTCCGCCGACAAGAGGACCGGGGGACCGCCGCACACCGCGAGCCGATAGTGACTGAGAATGCGGGTGTCGTCGTGAAAGAGGCCCAGCGAGCAGACCCCCGCGGGTGCGATGTCCCCGTGCGCGTTCACCAGCAGGAACATCCGATCGTGCTTCAGGATGAGCGCGTGCTCGTCGAGGACTTCGTGGGCGCACTCGATTCCCGAATACCCGACGGCCTCCTGCATCGGAACCGGCCGGAGCCGGTCGAGCACCCGGTTGCCCGGGTTGGGCGTGGTCGGCGTGCCGATGCGGCTCATGCCGCGGTGATGGGCCGGCGATCGGCCCGCCCGGATTCCTCGACGACCGCCTGGTACAGCGTTTCGTAGTCGAGCAGCATGCGCTCGCGGCTGAAGCGGCGAAGCGCCCTGGCCCGGACCCGCCGCCGGTCGAGCTGGTCTACCGCCCCGCCCGGCCGGATGAGATCGGCCATCTCCTCCATCGATCCGGCAACGAATCCGGTGATCCCGGGCTCGAT
>JBJMOX010000167.1:0-14220 GCA_045803515.1 Gemmatimonadales bacterium | reverse complement strand
GCACTGGGGACGTTTTACTACTACGCGAAGCGCGGAGTCGGTCCGGTGGGCGTCCGGCTCGTCGAGGACATGCAGCTCCACGGCGTCATCGTTGTCGATCCGCCGAACGCGCCGCGTACACCGGTCGACCGTCTCTTCGCGATCTCCTGGTGGTGTGCGATTGCGCCGAAGAGCCCATCTGGGTTGAGCCGGTGCACCATGGCCATGAATGGGCTGTCCTGGCCGCACACGGAGCGGTTGACCTACACGCAGGGCGACTCAGTGCACTGGCGGGTGGTCAATTTCACCGAGCTCGATCACCCGATGCACCTCCACGGCTTCTACTTCCGGACGGACTCGAAGGGCAACGGGTTGACGGACTCGCTCTACACCCCCGAGCAGCGGCGTATGGGCGTGACGGAGGTCCTGCAGCCGTTCGGCACCATGTCGCTGTCCTGGGCAGCGGATCGGCCAGGGAACTGGATCTATCACTGCCACTACGCCACGCATCTCTCGAAGCTCGTCGCGCTGGACACCGAGAACGGCATGCTGGACGTCGGCATGCTGAACCATCACATGTCCGACCGCCCGCACCAGATGTTCGGGCTCGTGCTGGGGATCAGCATCGCCCCGAAGGGAACGAATCCGCCGCCGACCGAGACGCCCCGGGCCCTGCGGATCGTCCAGCGCGAGCGGGCCAACGTCTACGGATCACAGGCCGGGATGTCGTACGTCCTGGACGGCACACCGGACGCGGCGGATACCACCGCGTTGCCGGTACCGGCACCGATGCTGCTGCTGGAGCGGGGCAAGCGCGTCGCGGTCACCATCGTCAACCAGTCGGCGGAGCCCGCCGCGGTTCATTGGCACGGCATCGAGCTCGAGAGCTATCCGGACGGCGTGCCGGGCTGGAGCGGATCGGGGAAGACCATCCTCCCGTCCATCGCCCCGGGCGACTCGCTCACGGTCGCCTGGACACCGCCGCGTGCCGGCTCGTTCATGTACCACACGCATTTCAACGAAGCGATGCAGATGGGGAGTGGGTTGTACGGGCCGATCATCGTGCTGGAGCCGGGCGAGCGCTTCGATCCGGAGACCGACAAGATCTTCTTCTTCGGCACCGCAGGCACGGGCACCAATCCGGTCTTCGGCCCCTTCCCGAGCTTCGTGATGAATGGAAAGGCGCAGCCGGAGGCGATCGATCTCAAGGCCGGCACCCGATACCGCTTGCGCTTCTTCGATCTGGCCGGCGACACGCCGCTGCAGGTCTCGCTGGATGCCGGTGATGCGCCCATCACCTGGCGCCCGGTGGCAAAGGACGGATATCCGCTGCCTCCGTCGCAGATCGCTCCACGTGCCGCGGTTGTCGTGTTCGACCCGGGGGAGATCTACGATTTCGAATACACGCCAGCCACCGCGGAGGAGCTGACGCTCAGGTTCGGACCGGTGCCCCCACCCCCTGCGCCCCCACAAGTGGCCAGTGCTCCCCCGCCGTCAGACACACTACCGCCGCCGGGCTCGCCACCCGGCCCCATGCCACCGCCCACAGTGCGCGTGGCGATCCACGTGCGCTAAGCGCCTGGCGGGGGCCAGTTTCAGCAACTTGCAACCATTTACGCGAGGGCCCGTGAGCGGTATCACGGCGCCGACGTGCCGGACATGAGATGTAGTCCTCCATGGCCTCCCAATGGTGGTTGCCGCGTGGCCCGTGCCGCTGCATTCCTCTTCTCGCCATTGGGCTAATCGCCTGTCGGGCCAGCCCGGCCGCGCATTCGGCCGGTGCCGATGCCGATGGCGTGTTGCGGCGAGCCATGGCCGACAGCTCGAGCTGGCCATCCTACGGCCGGGACTATAGCAACCAGCGGTATTCCCCGCTCTCCCAGATCACTCCCGTTAGCGTCAAGGATTTGCAGCCGGTCTGGCACTACGCGACCGGCATTCACCAGGCGTTCGAAGCCAGCCCCGTGGTCATCAACAGCGTCATGTATGTCTCCACGCCCCTCAATCACGTCGTGGCGCTCGATGCGAAGACCGGCCGCAAGCTCTGGGAGCACGCCGAGAGCCTGGGGACCACGGTCCACTGTTGCGGGCCGGTGAACCGAGGTGTCGCCGTCTATGCTGGCCGAGTCTATATGGGAACCCTCGACGCTCGCCTGGTGGCGCTCGACGCGCGCACCGGCGCCAAAGCCTGGGACGTGCGGGTCGCCGACAACGAGCGGGGCTACGCGGTGGACGCAGCGCCGGTTGCCGCCGACGGCAAAGTGATCGTGGGAGTGAGTGGCGCCGAGTACGGCATCCGTGGTCGGGTCACCGCCTACGACGCGGCAACCGGCGCGGAGGTCTGGCGCTTCTATACCATTCCCAGCCCTGAGGAGGGTGGATGGTGGGGCAAATGGAGCGCGACCGACCCGTTCGGGGTCCCGCTGCACCGCGATCTGGCTCGGGAGAGGGCGGACAGCGCACGCTACGCCGATACCTGGAGAGTAGGCGGCGGCTCGATGTGGCAGGCCCCCGCGATCGATCCTGCCCTCGGGCTGGTGATCTTCGCTGTCGGGAACGCCTCACCCGATCTCGACGGCAGCGTTCGGCCGGGCGACAACCTCCATACCAACTCGATCGTCGCGCTCGACCTCGCGAGCGGTCGGCTCAAGTGGTCGTTTCAGGAGCTGCCGCATGACGTCTGGGATCTCGACGCGGTCAGCCCGGTGGTCCTGGTGGATCTTTCTGGTCCCGGCGGGAAGCCGGTTCCCGCGGTGGCCCAGGCTGGGAAGACCGGCTGGGTCTATATCCTCGAGCGTGCGACCGGACGACCCATTCGCCGCTCGGAGGAGTTCGTGCCCCAGCAGAACATCTTTGCCCAGCCCACGGCAGCGGGCGTGCGCATGCTTCCGGGCGCCAATGGCGGCTCCGAATGGTCGGCTCCCGCCTACAGCCCGGAGACAGGATACCTGTACGTGCTCGGCCTCCATCAGCCGATGTACTACAAGACCAAGCGCCAGCCCCTCCAGCCTCCTGCCTTGTGGCTCGGTGGAATCTTCGTGGGGACGGGGGAGCAACAGTACGGGTTGTTCAGTGCGGTCGAGCTGAGCACCGGGAAGATCGCCTGGCAGAAGCGAATGAAGGATCCAATGATCGGCGGGGCGCTCGCCACCGCCGGCGGAGTGGTCTTCACTGGAACCAAAGACCAGCGATTCGTCGCGTTTGACGCGAAGAGCGGCCGCGAACTGTGGAGTTACCGGGCGGCCGCCGGGGTCAACGCGCCGCCGATCACCTATGCGGTGGATGGACAACAGTACGTGGCAGTGGCAGCGGGCGGGAACTATCAGATCAATGCCCCTCGCGGCGATCAGGTGTTGGCCTTCGCGCTCACCGCCACGGGTGCGCAGAAGCAAGCCGCGCAGGCCGAGCCGTGAGGCGGGTCATCGGCGCGGGGTGGATTCTGTTGCTGTGCCTGCCAGCCGGGGTGGGCGCCCAAAGCCCCGACTCGCTCGAGCTCCTGCTCAGCCGGACCAACGAGGATGGACAGCCGGGCAGAATGCCTCCCTTGCCGCGCGGGGTCACGCTCGATCTCGTGCGCACCGGCGACAGCGTATTTCATGGGAAGGGACACTGCTTTGCCTGCCACGGCGCCGACGCCGAGGGCCTCCCCAATGCCGGATCCGCACTCACCCTGGGCCTGAACTTCGTGCCCAGCGATGTCGAGGCGATCGACTCCATCATCGTGTACGGGATTCCCGAGCCGATCACCCGTTCGGCCATCGCCATGCCGGCCCGGGGAGGAAAGTCGGATCTCAGCACCGACGAGTGCCTGGCAGCGGCAGCGTATGTCTGGGTCATCAGCCAGACGCGAGGCGAGCCCTGGCCGGGGGGCCACCGAACCCACGCGAACCTGGTTCCGGCAGCGGCGCTGACCGGAACGGCCGCTGACGTTCCCCCGGGAGCCGACTATGCACCGCCATGATCCATGGAGTCGCAAACGGCTAGTCTCACTCGTGGGGGCGACGGCGGTCCTAGTGGTCCCCCTCGCCGCCTGCCAGAAACCACAACCGGGTGCTTCGGCAATCCGGGAAAGGGCGGAACGGGGGAAGCAGCAGATTATCGCGTACGGGTGCGGCTCGTGTCATGTCATTCCGGGGATCGGGCAGGCGACGGGATCGGTGGGCCCGCCACTGACTCACTTTGCCAAGCGCGCATACATCGCCGGCGAGGTGCCCAACAATCCTGACTTCCTCACTCAGTGGATCGCGGTACCCCAGTCGATCGAACCCGGCACCGTCATGCCCAACCTCGGCGTCTCCTATGGCAAGGCTCGGGACATCGCCGCGTATCTGTACACCCTGAAGTAGCCTTGCCTCCTGGGCTCGAAGCAGGGCTCTCCGGCGGCGGGATCCTTGACGTGGACGATCCCTTCGGCCGCGTCGGGGCCGCGATCACGCTCGTCAACAGCACGGTGACGGGGAGACCCCCAAACAGCGAAGGCGCAGCAGCTGCCTGGCAGCCGCCGCGCTTCAGTTCCCCAGGCCTGAGGAGGTGACGCGCAACACGAGTCTCCTTAGTTACCTTAGAGCAACCCGCTGCGTCTCATGGCCTCTGTCAGCTGTCGCATGGGCCACCCGTTTCCCGGCATGGCACCCGCCGCTGCGGCCGACGGCTCGGTGCCACTCGCCCGTTGCATGGCGCTGAGCGCGGCGCGTCTGCCCTTGCTCGGGAGCAGCCCGGCCTGCTGCATCGCACCCCGGAGCTGCTTGAGTGCGAAACGTGGATCCAAGGACGGCGCGGGCGCGCTGACAGCCCCCGGAGTCACCCCCGCCTGCTGGAATGTTGCGAGGATCTGCTGGACCAGCATCGAACGGTCAGCCGGCGCGGTCTGGCCGCCCTCCACGACCGCCAGCAGTCTCTGCAGCAACTCCTCCGGGCGTACTTCCGGACGCGAGAGCAGGAGCGCGTTGATCGCATCCGGCATGCCCGCGCCGGTTCGGTTCGGGTCGCCCAGATTGAGCGGCCGGGCGGACTGGCGGAGGATCTGGAAGAGCCGTTCGACCCGTGCGGCATTCCGGACCTTGAAGGGGCCCTGGAAATCGGGGTGATGTGCCAGGACCAGGGCGGCCAGGCCGGTCACGTGCGGCGCCGCCACCGAGGTCCCATCCCACACGGCGTAGTCGTTTGGAGGGACGCACGAGAGGATGGCAACCCCGGGAGCGCAGACGTCGATCTCGGAGCCGAAGCAGGTGAACCGGGCCGAGAAGTATTCTTCGGAGGCGTCGGGCGAGCCCTCCCAGACCTGCGTCGCGTGATAGCTCTCCGCGGGGAACTCCCCCTGTCTGCCGACCGCAGCCACCGCCAGGACGTGCGGCGACGAAGCCGGAAATTGCACCGGGCCGCTCGAGCTCCCGGCCGCAACCACGCACGCGACGCCCAGCTCCTTCGCTTCCCCGATCTTGTCGTCCAAGAGCTCGGACCTCTGGTTGCTCCCGAAGCTGAGATTGACGATGTCGATCTGGAGCTCGATGCAGCGGTCCAGCGCTTCGATCAGGTGGCTGAATCGGCCGTCCGGGTAGACCTTGATCGCGAACACCTCGGCGTCCGGCGCGATGCCGCGGATTCCTTTTCCGTTGTCGAGCCCCGCGAGGATTCCGGCGCAGTGCGACCCGTGGCCGATCTCGTCCCGGTCCCACGTCTGCGTGTTCTGTCCGATCACATCGTGACCGCCCTTCACGACGCCCTTGAGGTCCTGGTGCCCCGCGGCAAGACCGGAGTCCACCACGGCCACCCGCACGCCGTGGCCTCGGTAGTTCGTCGGCAACTGATCGAACCGCATGGCCCGCAGTCCCCAACCTGTCACCTCCTGCTCGGGGAAGTTGGGGAAGGTCTGGTCCAGCGGCGTGAGCGCGACCACGTTCGGGCGACTCGCGTCGAGCTCCGGCTCGGAAACCCAGCGGCTCCAATACTGCGCTCGCGGCTTCACGTAGAGTCCGCGCACCGCGGTGAGGGACTCGCCGAAGAACGGGACCTGCGCCTCGCCGTTGGGATCGGTCACCGCCTGCGCCGGCCATGTGTTACCGAACAGGAAGACGTTCGCCCCGTCAACCGGCGCTTCGTCCTTCCCCGTCACCCGGATCGTCAGGGTCGACCCGGCGCCGTGCGGCATGAGCACGCCCGGGTCGATCAGGAAGGGGACCGTCGGGTCACTGAGCACGAGCGGATGATCCGGCTCGACGACGAGGTGGGACAGACGGCCCATCTGCTCGGCTCGCTCCCTCGGCATCTCCGCCACAATGATCGCCCGCCGTCCCGGCAGGCCCGTGGCCAACGGCCCGAAGCCTGTCGGCGTCAGTGTCCTCTTGATGGTGATCTCTGGATCCCGCTCCAACGCCTCCCTGACGGCGTTGAGATCGAGCGACTGGTCGCTCCCGGCGAGCGACGCCGGCCTGCTCGCGATGAGGTATTGTTGCCGCCTCGACGTGACGGACGGTCGCGACGTGGCGGCCTGTTGCGGCGGGGGTGAGGCGCGCCGCTCGCTCTCCTTGAATTCCATCTCTCGTTTACCCCTTTTTGCTGGCATGTCCACAGTTCCCCCTCTCGAGAGGCCGGACGCGGAAGAGCGAAGACCGGTCCGGGCGGGCAGCGCCCGCCCGGGACGGCTCTCAGCGCTCTCAGAGGCTCGGCAGCTCCGGAATGACGGACCGAAGAATCGTGATGCCCCGGTACGCCTGGTACGCCTGGGAGAACGCTCCGGCGTAATCCCCCGCACCGTACAACTCTGCCGCGCGACGAACCATCGGCGTGCACTCGACCAGCTGGCGAAAGCGCTGGCTGTGCCCCTCCAGATAGTGGTACAGCTTCCGAATGAGGTCTCCGCTCGCGACTTGCATGAACTCGGCTGCGGCCCGCGCCTCGACCTCAGGCCTCTGCTCATAGGGCCCGAGCACGGGTTGCGGCGCCGGGCTGACCGGAGTTTCGACCGACGGCGCTCGTCCGTAGCCTCCGGCGAACCCGCCCACATGGGCAGTGAGCGTCGGGGTGACGGCGCCGTACGCGCCTCCAGGCCAGCCTTGAATTCCCTCGAATGCCACGGTTCCTCCTGTTCCCACCCTAACGGGTCCACCCGTCCAGTCGGGTGCTAGTGAATGGGCACGGCCCCGAGCGGCTGCCCCGGGAAGCTGGTACCGATCGGAATAACCGGTACATACATCTGCGGGATCTGCTGCTGCGGGATCTGCTGCTGCGGGATTTGCTGCTGCGGGATTTGCTGCTGTGCTTGGAACGGCGAGTAGCCGCCGCCGAGCCCGCCGACGCCGCCGAACTGGCTACCGAACCCGCCACCGCCGAACCCGGGCTGCACCCCGCCCATCATCGCTTGCGGCGAGATCTGCGGCACACCGTAGCCATAGCCCGTGGTCGGCCAAGGTGCGACGGACGGCTGCCCGAACTGCTGACCTCCGAGCCCCGCACCGAACCCGCCACCGGGTTGCTGCCCGATCGTCAGGACGAGTTGCCCGACCAGTCCTTGCGGAGTCAGAACGGGGATCACCTGCAGCTGAGGCTGCACCGGTCCGAGCTGCTGCTGGCCGAACGGCTGCTGGCCGAACGGCTGCTGGCCGAACGGCTGCTGGCCAAACGGCAATTGCGATGCGCCGTACTGCCACAGGCCAAGCTGCGGTTGCGTCTGCTGCGTCTGCTGGAATGGGACCGTTCCCGGTGCGACCGTGAGCGGGAGAACGGTCTGGGGTGTCGCGTAGCCGTAGCCTGGTATGCCTTGCACGGCCCCGAATGGCAGGAATCCCTGGGCCATGCCGCCCGCTCCTCCACCCAGTTGTCCACCGGGCTGCTGCTGCCCACCGAGCTGCTGCCCGAATGGCCCGGCGGTTTGCACTCCGCCCGGTTGTCCGACCTGTCCGTAGAGATTGCCCAAGTATCCTAGCGGCCCGAATTGTTGGGCGCCGTAGCCGTAGCCCGGGCCCGGTGTTGCCGTTACGAACATGTCACACCTCCTAGGTCGGACGCGAGCGAGATTCGGCTCGCGCCCATGATCACGAATGGGTAGTAGTCTGGGTGTGAGATCAGAGCAGAAGCCCGCGCCGGCATCGCGCGGGTATCGTAGACTTCGAAAAAGAAAGCGCGCGGCCCGCATGTACTCGCGTGGCCCGCGCGCTTCCGACTACGCAGCAGCGCTATGCTCTTCTGGCGGAGGTGCGCACGACTCAAACCAGCCTGAGCCGGGTGTCGTGGCGGCCCCCACGAAGGCGCTCCGCTCCCTGACGCTCATCCCACTACCCCACCCCGCGCACCGGCGAACACGTCTCTGGTATCGCTGTCGCCGGCGCTGAAAACCTCACGCCGTCGCACGGATCATCGCGATCACGGATCATCGCGAATCCGTGCGGGGCTCTAGGCTAAGACGTGGGCGTGAAGCTGTCAATAGGCTTGTGCCGAATGCGTGATCGCCGCCACGGCAAATTCAGGCAGCCGAGCTACGATGATTCATGGCCACGAGGGCCGACAATGGTATGCGTCTGCCCATCAGTTCGTCACAAGCGTGGTTCTGGTTGCTGTCGTCGGTTCCGGCCTGTGGAATGTTCAAGCCGCCGCCCCCGTTGCCCCGGTCAGCCAAGTCACACCCGCAGTGGGTCAGGTGCCGGACTCGGTGTTGGAGAAACTGATCCGGGGCAGCGAGCTGATTGTGCTCGCCACCCCCCAGTGTTCGTGCCTCCGCCTCCCTTCGGGCGCCTCGCCCCCAACGAGATCGTAGTCCAGTCCCGGCGGCCGGAGCGAGTGGTCAGCTGCGCCTCGGCCGATCATCGGCGAGCGGGCGGTGTTCATCTTCAGGAGGTGCTGGTACTATCTCACCATCAGGGGGTCTGGCCCATGGTCGTGGTCCATACTACAAGGCCCATCCCCTCGTCGCCCAGTGGTGGGGCAGCAAGCTCGACCCGGCCGAATGGCCGCGGGTCATCCACCTATTGGCCAAGCTCCAGCGATTGCGGAAGCAGCGCGCCTTTAGCGGAGGGTCGCGACCTGAGTTCCTCCCTGACCTTCGAGCGAGGAGCGCGAACGCCCCTGTAGATCCCGCCAAGCGTGTCCAAATCGGTCATGACGCCCTTCGCCCGGGGGGAAGGCGCGGAAACCCGCGTTTCCAGGCAGGGCGGGAGTTGGGGCCCCTTCGTCGGCGCGGGATAATCCGTCGGGCGCGCTGACCACACTCTGTGGGACGCGTGCGGAAATCTCGCAGTACAGGTAACATGACGCCGCAGCCTGGCAAGCGGACTTCGGCCTCACTCGCTTGGCCCCAGGTCCGCCCACTCTTCTCGATGAGTCGGGCAGCTGGTGCGGGCCACCGGTTGGACCGCCGCTAGAGTACACTTGCCGCCCCTCCGCCTCATAGCTCGACCCGGGCGGTATCTCCGTCCACTCGCGCTCATCGTTGGATGCCGGCATCGGGGCGAAGCCAGGGAGAGCGACCGTCAGAGTCCCCCTCCCCTCGCACAGCCTCTTCGGGGGCGTGACGGTACCCTACCAGGTGGACCGCACGTAGTCCGGACGTTTCATCCCTCGCTCGCTCGAGATGCCGAGATGTCTGGGGAGCGCCACTAGGTCCGGGCGCGCTGGACTCGGTTCTGAGTCCCGTCAGCAGGTTACGTGCAGGATGGCGTTGGTATCAGCGGGCTGGCGCTTCAGTAGCTCGATGGCGTGTACCGTCGGCACAATGACCAGTTCAACCCGGCGGCGCTGGGCTTCACGCTTCACCTGGTCCATCACCGGCAGACCACCCGTGCCCGTGCCAATGACCAGCTGGCGACATTTCCAGGGTATTTCCTCCTCGGTGGATAACGGCGTATGTCCGAAGACGTCGCGGAACTGCTGCGAAGGCTTCTTCTTGCGTTGGCTGACCTCGCCACGGTCGATGACCACGTCGTGCTCGTAGGTGATGCCATCGATCCGAATGGATCCGAAGGAGAAGGACTCAAACCGCATAAGCCGCTCCTTGCATTTCCCCTTGCGGGATCTTGTCGCCCATGTCTTCGCAGCTCGGTTCCTTCCCGTCTTGCCGGCCGGGTGGAGAGGGGGCCTGGTCGAGGCTCCCTCGCTATGGCCCGTCCGCCCAGCCCATGTCAGTTCGTTGCCAGACTCATCTCTCCTTCTCTTTCTCTGATCACGGGTACCACCCGCGTCGCGTCATCCACGATGAGCCGCAGGTCCCCGTTGGACTGGACCAGCACATTGAGGAGATCGTAGGACCCGCCGCCAGCGACTTCCAGGCCTTCGATGACAACGTCGGTCGGCAGCGGGCCCCCGTCGCCGGGGACCGTCACTTTCCGCACCCGGATCGGCCCCATGGTGCAGAAAAAGACCTCGCCCTTGCCTTTGTGCCGTGCGGTAAACCAGTCGCGGGCCATGGCGAGCACTCCGATGCCGGGCAGGTCTGCCCGGATCTCCTGGCCATGCTGGACCTCCGCCTGTGCCATTCGCTCCCTCAGCCGATAGGCTTGGGAGTGGGCAGTAACGCGTGCTTCCATACCTCACCTCACCCCGTAGACAGCGTGAACGTCTCAAATGCAATCGCCGAGCTAGCCAGAGCAGCTCGGCGATCTTGGTAGTCCCTCGGAACGTCGGATCGGTGGCGTGGGAGAGGCGAGGACCCGTGGCTTTGCGGCCCCGGCTTTCGCCGGGTGTGCCCTTCTCAAGGCTAGCGAGTCCACGTTACGCAATGGTCCCAAGGACGTCAAGAACACTCCGTGGTCGAGGGCTCACGCCGGAACAAGTCTGCTCTATTTCTTCATCGTCGTATCGACAGCCGTGGACTCCTTCCCCGTGCAGCAATTTGGCTTTCATGGCTTGCCTCCTGTGAATGCCATGGAGAGGTCCTGGGTCAGCGAGCCTCGCGTCGATCAGGCAGCGGCCAGAGGTCGGGAGGTGTAGGTCACGCCCACTCTCCCCAGCCTCAGCGCAATCCACGAGGCGTGCGCCGGACAGAGCCGGTGCTCCTTCCCGGGGACCTCTGCCGGGGCCCGCATGACGACGGCCGCCGGGCTCCCACAGCCGGGGATTTCACAGTCTGGAATTGCGGGACGGGCACTCATATCGAGAGGGCCCCACCCTGGCGTTCTAGATAGCCGGTGAGTGGCCCTACTAGGGAGACGCCGGAAAGAAGGTGGGCCGCACTCCCCGGAGGAGTCGGGGACCGGGTGATGGAGGCACCCGAGAAGCTCCGCAGTCTGGCTGAAGGCGGAGCCTAGCAACTACGGCGAAACGACTGCAAGCGGGGAAAAAGACCGAGGACTCGAACCAGGACTCTCCTGATCCACAGGGACCAGCATAAGCCACTGAATTCCAGCAACTTGCAACCACCTAGGCGAGTTCGTGCCGCTCCCTGAGCCACGGGCGCCAAAACGCCTGCCGTCTTCCCCGCCATCAGTGGGAGATCCAGGACGAGGGCCATTCCTTTTCCCGGCACGCTGGACAGGCGGAACGACGCCCCGATACTGGTTGCGCGCTCGCGCATCCCGATGAGTCCCAGGTGCTCGGAAGCCGCACGCCTCCTCGGACGGCCTGAACCCGCGACCTTCGTCGCTCACCGACAGACGGAGCCTACTTCTCCCGAATCGCTCGGAGACGGTGACCGACCGAGCTCGGGCGTGCCGTGCGACGTTGGTTATCGCCTCGTGCACCGGGTGCCGGTGCCCTCACTGCAGATGGACGGCACCGTCCACTTGACATCCGCTTGACAAGTCCGTCGTACGTTCCTCCCCGAAGGTGCGGCACATCGTCGCGCCCGATCGTCGCGTGGATGGAAAGGACTTGAAAGTGCTAAGGAATACTTCGTCGTGCATAACCCGCAAGATGCGGCTTGTCTTCATGCTGACCCTCGCCGCCGCGTTCGCCGGGTGCGAGAATCCCGTACAACCTCCCGATCGGCCTGATCAGTCGGCGCCGATCGTGGCATCGGTCGAGAGTGATGCGCACACCTTGCTGCACCTGTCCTTCAATGATGATCTGAAGAGCGCCGACGGCGAGTCTCCCACGCGAGCATCGGGCCTGACTTTTGAGGGCGGCATTTCAGGACCAGGAGTGCTCATCGACGGAACCGATCTGCTCAAGTACAAGACCAGCGGCAACTTCACCGGCGCAGCAGGGACGGTCGAATTCTGGATCAAGCCTCGCTGGAACGGCAATGACCACAACCCTCATTTCTTCTTCACGATTGGAGACGTCCTGTGGGTGGTGAAAGACGGCGCGGACAACTTGGCATTCAGACTGGGATCGGTGGATTCGGAGGCATATCAGGGATACAGTCTCGGAGAGTGGGCCGCCAATGATTGGCACCACATCGCCGTCACCTGGAGCATCCCGGGGCGCATGATCACGTACGTGGACGGCGTGCCAGTGATCTCGCACCCCGCCGCCCAGCGGGACCTGGTGTCATCTCCGCCACCCGCGATGGCGATCGGCAGCCAGAATGGTTCCTTGCAGGCCGATGCAATCATCGATGAGCTGCGCATCAGTGACATCGCGCGATCTGCGGAGGAGATCGCCCGCAGTTTCGCGGCGGGTCCGACGATACTCGGGCTCTCGGTGCAGCCGATCACGGCCGAGCCGTTCGTGACCTGGCGACAGCCGACGAAGCTCGTGGCCACGACTAATGTGGGGACCCGCGAGTATCCGGCCTCGTCGGCCAAATGGTCCAGCTCCAACCCCACGGTCGCCACGGTCAATGGCGCTGGAGTAATCCAAGCCCTCGCCCCTGGCCGGACAACGATTTCCGCCGTGGCCGGCGGCGTGCAAGGTGACCTCAAGCTCACGGTCAAGGCGCCCGTGCTGCCACCCAAGGTCGAACGGATCAATTCCTTCTTGGCGACTCCCGCGGCCAACAGCCTGTTCGTGATTCCCGTGGTGATCCTGCGCTACTTGCCGACGACCGATGGGTCCAACCTCGACGTCACAGTGAACCCGGATTTCTACGAGCCCAACCCGATCTCGCTCCAAGCTCTCAAGCGGAGAATCGACACATTCGACATTCGGACCAAATTCATGTTGGAGGAAGGGAGCAAGTTTCGTGGGTACAAGAATCCGGCGGCTCTTCCTTCACTGGGCTACCAAGTCGTGGCCTACATCACGGTCTACGAACCGACGCCGCCGGGCAAGGTCCAAGCCATCGTGTCCGGTTATCCGGTCTACCAGCCGGCTTACCGCCAGATTCTCCAGCGATTCGATGCGAAGCACTATGTTGAGGATCTCGGGGTGAAAGAGTTTTGGCTGTGGCATGGCGGGGTCGACCCGTCTTTTCCGGTTTACGATCCGAAGATTCACAAGCCAGAATCGTTCAGGGGTGGCGACGAGTCGAACATGTCCAGCCCTGTGACCGGTGACATCTCGAACAGCGGGAGAGATCCCACCGACCTGCCGATCTACACGAAGACCTATGTGCTGTACGGCCAGAATCTCCGTCGGGCGGAACGGGAAGCGGTTCACAACCACGGGCATCAACTGGAGCAGATGCTCCAGTACGCCAACATGCGCCAGGACGGTAACTCGAACCTATTCTGGCAGCAATTTGTGGGGCCGAGCGACCCCAATGCGGCATTCCGGCGCTGCGGCTGGACCCATGTGCCACCGAATACCACGGTCGAGTACGACTATCACACAAACTACAACGAGGTCCTGAGCGACATCGCGGACTGGACCCCGGACGGGATCGGGCAAAAGACCCTTGTCAGTGCTCACACCTGGGGGGACCATGCCTACCCATGGCCACTGGGCATGGCGCCGAGCTCGCAGGAGGACCGGAACGAGGCGCACTGGTATATCTACTGGATGCAAAGCATGCCCGGCCGAGATAATGCGATCCCGTACGGTCCGAAGCGGATGACCAACTGGTGGAGATTCACCGGCGATTGGGACGGCAGTATCCGGAACGGGTTAGGACTATACAGGTGATCGCTCCAGGGATCGCCTGCGCCATCCCCAGCCACCGCTCCAATGTGGCTGGCCAAGTGACCAAGTAAGCCCGTGGATACCTACGGAGCAACTCGCTCACTCACTCACACAGTGACTCACATACCCGGCCGATCATTGCCCCTCCTGGGCTCGAACCAGGACTCTCCTGATCCAGAGTCAGGGTACACGCTATCCATGCTCACTGCACACTATATGCACACAGTCCAGCGAAAGCGGCCCCGCGTTGGGGCCGCTCGTATGTAACCTGCTGCTATCATTGACCTACCGATGATGGCCAGGGAGGGAATT
>JBJMOX010000166.1:0-8575 GCA_045803515.1 Gemmatimonadales bacterium | reverse complement strand
GCCGCTCAGCCGTCCGGCCGCGGGATGCCCGAGCCGCTGGAAGGCCTCCAGCAGCCAGTGGTCGGCCCAGGGGCGACGTGCCCGCCGGGTGGCGGCTCCGTCCTCCGGTTTCTTGTCGTCGGTCATGCCATTGCCTTCCCTTGGGCCAGCGTCGGACCACCTCACGTCCTTACTTTCGACAGACAGGGTCGCCGACTTGAGACTGCCAGCCAGGACGGTGCCTCGGGTGGCCAAGTGCCGCGGAGCCTCCTATCTTCCGGGGCGCCATGCAGGGCCGCTCGTCCTTCTTCAAGCGCTGTGAGGGCAGCATGTTGAACCAGCGTATTCTGGTACTCGGCCTGGTGACCGGGGTCGTCGTTTTCGCCGCCAGCTGTTCCGACGATTCCACCCAGCCCACTCCGACTACCGACCAGCTCGATCCTCAGAAGGTCGCCCTCCAGGCGGGCTCGCCCGACGATCCGGTGGGGTTGGCGCGGAGCGTACCGGGTTTCGGCGGGTTTTTCCTCGACGAGCACGGCACCCCGACGATCTACCTGAAGGACGCCCGCCAGCGGGGAGCGGCCGAGAGGGCGCTGACGCCGTGGTTCACCACGCGGGGTCGTGCCCTGGCCGAGATGCGGGTATGGAAGGCGGACTTCGACTGGGCGGACCTGGACCGTTGGTTTACCCAGGCGTCGGCACATGCCCTGGGCGTCCCGGGTGTGGTGTTCGCGGACGCGGACGAGGCCCGGAATCGGGTGAGCATCGGTGTCGAGGACGCCGCGGCGGCGAGTCGGGTCCGAAGTGTGCTGGCCCGGCTGGGCATTCCCGCCGCAGCGGTGACGGTGGATGTGACCCAGCCGATCAAGCAACTCACGACTCTCCAGGGCTCGGTCCGGCCCGTCGTGGCGGGCGTGCAGGTCAACTTCCCCGGCTTTCTCTGCTCGATCGGCTTCAACGCGTCACGCAGCGGCACCAGGGGCTTCGTCACTGCCTCGCACTGCACCAACACTCAGGGCGGCGTCGAAAGCACCCCATACTGGCAGCCCCTCCAGACCGTCAACCCGACCCAGATCGCGACCGAGATCGTCGATCCTGCCTACACCACCGGTGGCTCATGCCCCGCCGGCCGGCGCTGCCGGCGGAGCGACGCATCGTTCGCGAAGTACATCCACAGTACCCAGAACACACTCGGTCGCATCGCCCGGACCTCGAGCACCAGCAAGACCAACCGCACCATCGTGGGGAGTTGGGCGATCACCTCGGACGCATCCTCGTCGAGCTTCACGGTCGGTCAGCAGGTGAACAAGGTGGGCCGCACGACCGGTTGGAGCCAGGGACCAGTCAGCAACACCTGCGTGAACGTCAACCTGAGCGGGACCAGCATTACCCAGCTCTGCCAGACCATCGTGTCGGCGACGGTAGGCGCCGGGGACAGCGGGTCGGACGTGTTCGCGATCACCAGCGGCACGAACGTCAAGCTGGATGGCGTCCTGTGGGGCGGCTCCACTGA
Source organism: Gemmatimonadales bacterium (assembly GCA_045803515.1). GTDB lineage: Bacteria > Gemmatimonadota > Gemmatimonadetes > Gemmatimonadales > GWC2-71-9 > CAVVWJ01. The sequence goes on along the minus strand of JBJMOX010000166.1, from coordinate 7,083 downwards.
CGGAAAGACGTTCGTGTTCAGTCCTCTCGCCAACGTCAAAGGCGAGCTCGGCGCGCTCACGACCCACTGAGAGTCATCCGGGGAGCGGCGGCTCGGCTGGTTGCAGGACCCGGAGCCACATATCTTGGTGGGCGTTCCACAATTCTACGACCCTAACCTCCCACCGATATGAGGCCGGCATGTTGAGGCATCGCATTCTGGTTGTCCCTCTCCTCACGGGGGCGATCGTGCTCGCTAGCAGCTGTTCCGACGATTCCACCCAGCCAACTCCGACCACCGACCGGCTCGATCCTGCGAAGGTCGCCCTCCAGCAGGGCTCGCCCGACGATCCGGTCGCGCTGGCCCGGGGCGTCGCGGGATTCGGCGGCTTTTTTGTCGACGAGCACGGCACCCCGACGATTTATCTCAAGGACGCCACCCAGCGAGGCGCGGCCGAGAAGGCGCTGACGCCCTGGTTCAGCTCCCGAGGACGAGGCGTGGGGACAATGCAGGTGCGGAAGGCGGACTTCGCCTGGGCCGATCTGGACCGCTGGTTCACCCAGGCATCGGCTGAGGCACTGAGGGCCCCGGGTGTGGTCTTCACCGATGCCGACGAGGCGCTGAACCGGGTCCACATCGGAGTCGAGCACGCGGCCGCTGCGGCCCAGGCTCGGAGCGCGCTCGCCCGGCTGGGCATTCCGGCGGCGGCCGTGACCATCGAGGTCACCGCTCCCATCAAGCAGCTCGCCACGCTCCGGGGCTCCGTCCGGCCGGTCGTGGCCGGCGTCCAGATCAACTTCCCCGGCTTCCTCTGCTCGGTGGGCTTCAACGCGACGCGCGGCGGCGTGAGTGGATTCGTCACGGCCTCGCATTGTACGACCACTCAAGGCGGAGTCGAGAGCACCCCCTACTGGCAGCCGCTCCAGAGCGTCAACCCGACCCAGATCGGCACCGAGACGGTCGACCCGGCCTACACCACCGGCGGCGGGTGCCCGTCCGGCCGGCGATGCCGCCGCAGCGACGCCTCGTTTGCCCGCTACATCAACAGTACGCAGAACACCCTGGGCGCCATTGCCCGCACCTCGAGCACCAACAAGAGGAACCTCACCATCGCGGGGAGCTGGACCATCACCTCGGACGCGACCTCATCGAACTTCACGGTCGGCGAGACGGTGAACAAGGTGGGCCGCACCACCGGTTGGAGCCAGGGACCGGTCTCCAGCACCTGCGTGAACGTCAACGTGAGCGGGAGCAGCATTACCCAGCTCTGCCAGACGATCGTCTCGGCCAGCGTGGGTGGCGGGGACAGCGGATCGGACGTGTTCAGCATTACCTCTGGGACCAATGTCCGGCTGGACGGAGTGCTGTGGGGCGGGTCCAGCAACGGCAGGACATTCGTCTTCAGCCCGCTCGCCAACGTCACCGGCGAGGTGGGCGCACTCACCACTCATTAATGGGTCACCGGTACCGGCCGCCGATCCTCGGGTCGGTGGCCGGTACCCTGCCCTCCCTCGCGTGTGCTTCAGGTCGCCGTCTTCGCCACCGCGCTGGTCCTCGACTCGATGACCCTCCACCTCACAGTGCCGCCTCGGGTGCGTGCGGGTGAGCCCGTGCCCATCACGCTGACCGTCACCAATCGCGGCACCACACCGCGGACGCTGTACCTCAAGGGCCGGCCGATCGCATTCGATATCGTCGTACGGCGGAAGGGCGGCGAGGTCGTCTGGCGCCGGCTGCGCGGCGCCACCATCGCGATGGTGCTGCGGGTGGAGACCGTGCCGCCCGGTGACTCGCTCCGGTTCGAGGAGACCTGGCCGCAGCGAACCCAGTCCGGTGCTCCCGCCGAGCCGGGCGACTACACGGTGACGGGGGAGCTGCCCACCGACGGACCCGAGCCGCTTCGATCGGCGGCGGCACCGCTTCGGATCGACCCCTAACGGGGCGGCGGTTTCAGAGACACAAGACGATGGAGGCTGGGTTCACGAGTCGCGCGGACGAGCCCGGCGCTCGGGCCCGTGCAGCACCGAATCCTCGTCCCCCGGCTGCAGGGGATGCAGCTCCAGCTCCACTCCCTCCCGGTCGGCGACCGCCTCGAGCTCCCGGCACAGCTCCGCCTCCGCACCGCCCGAGTGCGGTAGCCGGACATTCATGCGGAGCCGGAACAGCGGCTCTCCAGTCATCGGGGCCGATTCCGTCGCGGATTCCAGCTCGAGAATGCTCCCGCCCTGCCGCCGGACGGTTTCGGCGAGCGCGTGGATGATCCCCACATGGTCGATCGCCCGCACATGCACCACCACCTCGGGCGCCGTGCTCGGATCCGGCCGCCGCGTGGCCACCCGCCGGGGGGCCATGCGGATGGCGTGGTGCTCCCGGAGCTGGTCCAGCCCATCGAGCAGGGAGCGAAGGGCCGCCGCCTCGCCCGAGACCAGAACCATGAGCCCCGCGTAGCCACCCAGGACGATCAGGCGGCTGTCCTCCACGTTGCACCCTCGGTCGGCGATGAACCTGGTCACTTCGGCGACGAGCCCGAGCCGGTCGGGCTCCGTGGCCGACAGGAGGAGAAATTCACGCTGGGACATGTCGGCCTCTCATTGCAAGGAGGAAACATTGGGATAGTACCGCCGATTCCGGTGCCCCTCAATAAGCCCGGGGCAAGGCCGCCCCTCCTTCCGGGCCTCGTGACAATCCGCACAGCCACCCCGCCAGCCGAGCGCTAGCTTGCCGGGGTATCCTAAGCTCAGCAAGGGTAGGACGATGAGGCCCGTCCCCGCAGGTGACCCCCCGACGGAGAGCCAACGATGCCCGACAAGAATGGCGTGTCCCGATCCAAGAACGGCGCGGACACGCCGAGACCCAGGCTGGGCTGGCTGGCCCTCTTCCAGACTGCGATCATCGCGCTGGTGATCACGGTCACCAGGTTTGCGCGCCACTATACCGGCGAGGGAACCCTCGAGGATCGCTTGGAGCGGCTGCGGCAGTCGCCGCTGGATGGAGGGGTTCAGGCGATCGCCTGGGACGACCGCGGCTGGGTCGCGGCCCTGGTCGCGATGGTTGGCGCGCTCCTCCTCATGCTGCCGATCGCTTGGGCGTACGTGGCGACGCGCGAGCGGAAGAAGGTCGATCACTCCGTGGTCGCCACCATCACGCTGATGCCGATGGCCGTGGCGGCGATCCTGGTCATCGTGCAGGACAGTCTCGCGGTGGCGTTCAGCCTCGCCGGCATCGCCGGGGTGGTCCGCTTCCGCAGCGCACTCGACGACACGAAGGACGCCATGTACGTGTTCGTGGCGATTGCCGTCGGCCTCGGCGCGGGGGTCGGGGCCATGGAAGCCTCGGCCACGCTCTCGGCACTGTACAATCTGGTCGCGGTCGCGCTATGGCAATGGAATGCGGAGCCGCCTCCGATCGCGGAGATCGCCCTGGACGAGCAGAAGGCGCCGAAGGGCCGGTCGTGGCTCCAGGCTCTCCTGCCACACCGCGAACCCGCTCGCCATCCGGCACCGGTAGCGGAATGGCTGAGACCCGAGGAGGCGGTGCCCCTGATGGACGGGGCCCGGGAGGACGGCAACGGGAGCGACCACAAGCGGGAGGGACTCCTGCGCGTCCATGCCGCGGATGACAACCCGACACGTCAGGCCGTCGAAGAAGTGCTCGAGGAGTATACCAAGCACTGGGCACTCGAGTCCGACGACCGGGACGGGGAGGGGCTTCCAACCCTCATCTACCAGGTCCGACTCAAGAAGCGCCACGATCCAGAGGAGCTCCTGGCCAGACTTCACGACCGGCTCGGGCCCGAGCTCGCGCACTACACGCCGGCGGAGCCAGCGGCATCGGCCAACGGATGATGGGTCGCGACCGGCTGCGCGCGGTGGCGCTGGCCGCCGGTTGCATCGTCCTCGCCCGGTCCGCCAGCGCGCAGCGGGCGGGGGCGCTTGCGCACTACGATTTGGGGGGCGCCGGCGACTCGCGGATCGAGCTGCCTAAGAGCCTCGCCGAGCTGTCCGGGCTGGCCTTCTCCGCCGATGGCCGGCTGCTGGGTCACGGCGACGAGGAGGCGGTGATCTCCCGGATCGATCTGGCGGACGGCGCGCCGATCGAGCGGTTTGCCTTCACGGACAAACGCGGCGTGCTCCACGGCGATTTCGAGGACATCCAGGTCGTCGGCGACCGGGTCTTTCTGGTCACCAGCTCCGGGGAGGTCTTCGAGGGACGGTCCCGCGAGGACGGCGGCAGCATCGAGGCCGTGCGGCTGAGCGGTGGCCTGACAGGCGTCTGCTCGGTCGAAGGAATGGCCTGGGATCAGCCCAGCCGCTCTCTGCTGCTGCTCTGCAAGCAGGTGAGGAGCAAGCGCTGGCGAGACGACGTGGTGATCCTGGCTGTTTCACCCGAAACCGGCAGGTTCGAGGAGAAGCCTCGGATGATCATCCCGGAGCCGGAGCTCGAGCGGGTGACCGGCGCCCGTCACTTCAACGGGAGCGCCATGGCCCGTCACCCGAGCACCGGCACCTATATCCTTGTCGCCAGCGCCCAGCACGCCTACGCCGAGGTGGACGGCCGCGGGAAGGTGATCGCCGGAGGACGGCTCGATCCCGGGCGACACCGACAAACCGAGAGCATCGCCATCGCTCCCGACCTCACGCTCCTGATCGGCGACGAAGCTGCCGGAAAAACCGCGACCATAACCAGCTATGTCTGGCACCCGTAGACGACCGGCAGCGCCCGCGACCGGTCTCCTCACCCTGCTGGCCGGGTGCGACTGGGCGTGTCCACGGTGGTCCCGGTCGCGAAACGGGTGAAGGGCGAGAGCAACGAGGTGTACTCGCTCTGGCTCGAGCAGGAGCCCGGATTGTGAGCTGTCTGCCGGGTGAGATCGCGCTGGCGGCTCTGACGGTCACCGCAATGGAGGGGCACACCGGAAACACGGGGCCCCGGCCCGGCGTAGGGCTGCCATTCAGTTCGACCCCGACTCAAACTTGGAGGCTCCGTGCGTCTGCTCGCCCTTCTTATCCCGCTCGCCCTGCTCGGCGCCCATGCCGCCCCCAAGTCAGGTGAAGACCTGGTGCGTCAGATGCACGATCGCTATGCAGGGAAGTGGTACCGCAATCTCACCTTCGTGCAAAAGACCACCCATCCCGACGAGCCACCGGAGACCTGGTACGAGGCCGGGACGATTCCCGGCAAGCTCAGGATCGACATCGCGCCGCTGGACAGCATGAAGGCGTTCATGTACGTGGGGGACTCGGCCATCGTCTTCGAGGGCGGCAAGCGGGTCGCGGCGCGCCAGGATCGGAATCTCCTCATGACCCTCGGGTTCGACGTGTACGGCCAGCCGCCGGAGACCACGATCGCGCAGCTCAAGGCTCAGGGGATGGACCTGGACAGGATTCGGGAGGACACCTGGAACGGGACCAGAGTCTGGGTGGTCGGCGCCGCCAAGGGCGACACCACCACCAACCAGTTCTGGATCGAGCAGAAGCGACTGCTGTTCATCCGCCTGATCGAGGCGCACAAGAGCCAGAAGAACCCGTCCGGCCCGCCCAACCTGCTCGACATCACCTTCGAGAACTACCAGCCGCTGGGCAAGGCCTGGGTGGCGCCGAGGTGCGTGATCAAGGTGAACGGGAAGGAAGTACAGCGGGAGGAGTACCGGGACATCCAGGCGGACGTGAAGCTCCAGCCGGATCTGTACGACACGGAGACGTACCACAAGGCGAGCTGGATCGAGGGCAAGTAGGTCATCGGGGGCGGCCCCGGGCCGACCTCGGCCGTGGATTGACGGGACGAGAACCGTCCAGCATGTTGACCGGCGCGGGTTTGTTCCATGCATCCACATCGGGAGGTCCCATGAGAAGGCTGCTCAACGTGCTGTCCACTTGTGTTGTCGTTTTGGCTGCGGGCGCGCCCTCCGCCTCCGCCCAATCACCCCAGGCCGCCAAGCCCGGTCCGGAGCAGGCCCGGCTCGGGTACTTCGTCGGAAAGTGGACCGCGGAGGGCGAGGTCAAGCCAGGCCCGATGGGCCCGGGTGGCAAGTTCACCTCGTCCGACGACTGCGAGTGGTTCGAAGGTCACTTCAGCGTGATCTGCCACTCCCAGGGGAAGATGCCGGCCGGTCCGAGCAAGAGCATCGGCATCCTGGGCTACAGCCCGGAGGAGAAGGTCTACACCTATTACGGCGTTGACAACACCAATATGACGATGGCGAGCGTCCCCAAAGGCACCGTGCAGGGCAAGACCTGGGTCTACCACGATGAAGGCATGATGGGCGGCAAGAAGTTCAAGACGCGCGTGACCATCAAGGAGCTCTCCCCCACCGCATACACCTTTGCGATGGCAATGCAGGGACCGGACGGCAAGTGGCTGCCGACGATGGAGAGCAAGAACACCAAGGTGCAGTAGCCGGCAGCTCAACAGACGAAGCGCCCGGGAGCAATCCCGGGCGCTTCGTCGTTCCATTCCACCAACCGCCTACGCCTCGTCCTCCACCAGCGCCGCCGTCAGCACCGGCGTCGGCACCGGCTCCTCCACCCGCGGCGGCGGTGCCTCGTAGCCCGCCGGCGGCTGGATGTCGATCTCGGCATAGCGGTAGATGCCACTGCCCGCCGGGATCAGGTGCCCGATGATGATGTTCTCCTTGAGACCCAGGAGATCGTCCTTGGCCCCGCGGATCGCGGCATCGGTCAGCACCCGCGTGGTCTCCTGGAACGACGCCGCCGAGATGAACGACTGGGTCGTGAGACTCGCCTTGGTGATGCCCAGGAGCACCGGCTCGGCTTCGGCCGGTGCGCCCTTCCGCTTGATCACCCGCTCGTTGTCGTCCCGGAAGGTGAGCCGATCCACCGTCTCGCCCTCCAGGAAGTCGGTGTCGCCCGGCTCGGTCACCCGCACCTTCTGCAGCATCTGGCGCACGATGGTGCCGATGTGCTTGTCGCTGATGCGCACACCCTGCAGCCGGTAGACCTCCTGCACCTCGTTGAGCAGGTACTCCTGCACCGCGCGCGGCCCCTTGATGAGCAGGATGTCGTGCGGGTTCACCGGACCCTCGGTGAGGCGGTCGCCCGCCCGCACCCGGTCGCCCTCGTGCACCCGGAGGTGCTTGCCCGCGGG
>JBJMOX010000165.1:0-5897 GCA_045803515.1 Gemmatimonadales bacterium | reverse complement strand
GAGCTGAGCCATTTGAGCTACGACTGGACTCGCCGGCACGTGACCCCCCGAACCAAAACCTGGCTGGCAGGGCTGCCGTTCCGCATCGACCTTCTGCCCAACGGCGGCCACCTTGCCGGTCCCCGGGTCGTGCTGGTCCACGGATCTCCTACGCTCAACACGCTCTACTGGACCGAGGACCGGTCCGATGACTTCTGCCTCAAGATGGCGGCGCACGCCGGCCTGAAAGCCGGTGACGTCATCGCCTTCGGTCACACTCACAAGCCCTGGCACCGGGAGGTGAGCGGCATCCATTTCGTGAATGCCGGGAGCGTCGGCCGGCCCAAAGACGGCGACTGGCGAGCCGGGTACGCGCTGCTCGACATGGAGCAGGGCGCGGTCCGGGTCGAGTTCAGGCGGGTGGTCTACGAGGTCGATGCTGCCATGCGAGCCATTCGTGCCAGCGATCTGCCGGATGAGTTCGCCGAGTATCTTCGTACCGGAGGGGCGGCGGCCGCCTCGGCCAGGCCATGAGCGCGGCCGCCTACCTGCGATCCGATGCAGGGCCCGATCGAACCGGCGAGCCGAGGCTGACATGAGCCGCACGGCCACGATCACGTGTCCCGCCTGTGGGCGAATGGTCGAGGAGCGCATGCCACTCGACGCCTGCCTCTACTTCTGGCCCTGTCCGCACTGCGGGGTCGTCGCTCGGCCCAAGGCCGGGGATTGCTGCGTGTTCTGCAGCTATGGCACGGAGGCCTGTCCTTCGAGGGCGAGCGATGGGTGAGAACTAGGTGGCGGCCACACGGGCATACACACCGACCTGCCAGACCAGGGTCCGAGCTCGGAAGACTGAGCGGAACCCATGGGCGCGAATGATCGCCTCCATACGGTCCGGCGGATGGACAAGGACACGAAAGCTCGTCCGGCGAAGCCGCCGCAGGTGTCAGTTCACGGCACCTCTCCGACTGGCGTCCCACAGCTCGAGCTCCCAGGTCTGCCCGATCAGCTCCGGCCCGTAGTCTCGATGCGCCTCCTGGTGGACCAGGCGAAATCCGGTGCGCTCATAAATCCGACGGGCGGCGTGCAGGACGCTGTTGGTCCAGAGGGTGATCCTCCGGTACCCGACCTTCCGGGCGAAGCTCACGCACTCATCGACCAGTCGGCTCCCCAGTCCCAAGCCGCGCGCCGCCGGCTCGACCAGGAGCAGGCGCAGCTTGGCCACTCGGTCGGGCGCCTCCGGGTGCTTGACCAGGAACACACAGCCGAGAAATTCGCCATCCCGCTCGGCGATCCAGCAGCGCTCCCGCCTGGGATCGAGCTGCGCAATGAAGTCGGCCACGATCCGCGCGACCAGTCCCTCGAAACGCTCGTCCCAGCCGTACTCCTCGGCGTAAAGCACCCCGTGCCGGTGCACGATCCACCCCATGTCGCCCGGACGGTGGGAGCGCAGGGTGTAGGGAGCGGCGATGTCACTCGGCGGGTCGGACGGACCCGCCAGCGCCTGCTGGATGCGCTCCATCGCATTCACCAGGTCGCGCTGGACGCGGGGAGCTACCCGGCGGAGCATCCCGGCCACCTCCTCGTGCGCCCTGGCATTGAGCGTAGCGAAGCTGTCGCGTCCCTTCTTGGTCAAGCTCAGGACCCGCGCTCGGCGATCACCGTTGGAGGCTCTGATCGAGATCAGCCCGCGCTTGACGAAGCCGCGGAGCAGACGGCTGAGATATCCGGGATCGAGTTCCAGGCTCTTGGCGATTGCCCCGGCCCGGGGCTCCGGTCGGTGCGCCAGCTCGTAGAGTACCCGTACCTCGGTGAGGGACAGGCGACTGTGCAGGAGGTGCTCGTTCAGGACACCGATCTGCTGGGTGTAGAACCGATTGAATCGGCGGACGGCGGCGACGCGGCGGTCGGCGGGGAGATGCGCCATCGGCTCCTCGGGGCGATGGGGACGGACAGGCGTCACGACAGCGATAGTTGCCAAAGTCAACTATCGGTGCACCCATGTCAAGCCGCCGGCCGCTCAGCCTCGGTTGGAATGCCACACCCGGCGCTTGCCTGCCGCGATCTCCTCCATGGTTCGTCCAGTGGCCACCGAAGTCTCGATCTCGCCGGCGATGTCGGACTCCGGCACGGCCTCCGCGTCGCGGTGCTTGATGAGCAGCCACTGAGCCCGGTGGGGGGTGCCGCGGCGGGTCCGCACCAGCACCCACGAGCCCCTGAGGCGCTTGCCCTCGAGCACGAATTTGAAGTCGCCCTTCTGGTAACCTTTGCGGAGGCCCTCCAGCGGATCGGTGGCGTCCCCCGCATAGCGATAGGTGCCGCGGTCCCACAGCATCACCGTGCCGCCGCCGTACTCACCCTGGGGAATGATGCCCTCGAACTTGTTGTACTCGATCGGGTGGTCCTCCACCTGCATCGCGAGGCGTTTGACCGCGGGATCCAGGCTCGGTCCCTTGGGCACCGCCCAGCTCTTCATCACCCCATCGAGCTCGAGGCGCAGATCGTAATGCAGATGACTGGCGGCATGCTTCTGAATGACGAAGGCCAGCTTCGGGCCGGCTCGCCCGCGGCCGCCCCGCGGCTCGGCCGTCACCGCGAAGTCGCGCTTGCGCCGGTACTCGCGGAGCTTGGGCTCAGCTAGGCGGGGCTTCACGCCGGGCTTGGCGCGCGGCTTGGCGGCCGCCTTCTTCTTCGGCATCGGCTTCCTGGGCATCAGCGCAACTGCTCCATGGTGCACTGCTCCGGTGCCTTGTCGGGACGCCAGCGCAGGAACCTGGTCCCGTGCCGGAATCTGCCGCCGGAGACATGGTCGTACGCGACTTCGACCACCAGCCTCGGGGCGAGTGGCTCCCACTCGGCCGAGCGCTCGGTGCTCCACCGGCTGGGACCACCCGGCGCCCTGCCGGTGAATCCCGGCGGCTCGATCAGCGGCTCGAGCTTGGCTCGAAGCTTCACCCGCTCCTCGGCTCGGAGACTGGAGGTGAAGCCTACGTGGTTGAGCCGTCCTTCCCCATCATACAACCCCAACAGGAGCGATCCGATGCCTCCGCCCTTGGAGGCATAGCGAAATCCCCCGACCACGCAGTCCGCCGTGCGCTGGCGCTTCACCTTGCGCATCCCGTCCCGCTCGCCGGATCGGTAGGGCAGGTCGAGGCGCTTGGCGACGACCCCGTCGAGGTCGCCCTCCCCACCCTCTCGGAGCCATCGCTGCGCCGTGGGCAATCGCCGGGTCGCGCGAGAGAGCATGATGGGCCTTCCCGGTGGAAGGTACTTCCGGGCAAACGCCTCCAGGCGCGGCCGCCGCTCGGCCAAGGGCAGGTCGACCAGGGAGTGCCCTCGCTCGTCCGCCAGCAGATCGAATACCAGCAGACGCGCCGGATGCGCCTCCACCAGCGCGCGCACCCGGCTCTCTGCCGGGTGGACCCGCAGCAGCAGCTCGTCGAATGAGAGCCTGCCGTCGACCGGAATGACGATCTCGCCATCGAGCACGAACCTTCGTGCGCCGATGGCCAGGAGCGCCTCGATCACGTCGGGGAAGTAGCGCCCCAGCGGCTTTCCCGCCTTGGATTGGATCCGGACCGACGGCCCATCTCTGAATGCCAGGCAGCGGAACCCGTCCCACTTGGGCTCGTAGAGCCAGGCCTTCCCGTTGGGGAGCGCGTCGGCGGACTCGGCTTCCATCGGCGGATAGGGGAACGGCAGCGGCAGGCTCACACGAAGTTCTCCAGCGACGCCCGTCCTCGCGTCGAGCGGAGCGGGGCCCAGAGGTCTCCCACCTTGCGCACTCGTGCCGGCACGTTGTCCATGCGGAAATCGGCGATCTCCGCGCCGCCCTCGACCTCGTCCCAGGTCAGGGGCGTGGAGACCGTCGCCCGGGCGACCGGGCGGACCGAGTAGACCGAGGCGAGCGTGCGTCCCCAGGCATTCTGGTTGTAGTCCACCAGCACCCGCCCGCGCGGGCGGTCGGCGATCCGGTATTCAGCGGTGATGAGCTCGGGATGCCGCGCGTCGAGCTCCTTGGCGAGACCCTTGGCGAAGCGCCACACCTCCTTCTGCACCGGCCCGCGGACGATCGGCACGTAGAGATGCAGGCCCTTCGAGCCGCTGGTCTTCACCAGCGGCGTCATCCCCAGCGAGCGGAGGGCCTCGCCCACCACCAGCGCCGTCTCCCGCACCTGATCGAACTCCGCTCCCTCGCCGGGATCGAGGTCGAAGTGGAGGTAGTCGGGCCGATCGACGTCGTCGCAGCGGGCGTACCACTGATTGAGATCGATGCAGCCGAGGTTCACCAGCCAGAGGAGCGAGGCGAGATCCTGGACCATGGGGAAGGCGATGAGGTTCCCTGACCCGTGGAGGATCTCGCAGGTCTCGATCCATGCCGGCCGGGGCGACGGCGTACGCTTCATGAAGAACGATTTCCCGTGGATCCCGTTGGGATAGCGCTTCATCACCATCGCCCGATCGCGCAGATACGGCAGCAGCACGGGGGCGATGTCGGCGTAGTACTGCAGCAGATCACGCTTGGTCAGCCCCAGCTCGGGCCAGAAGACCTTCTCGAGATTGGTGAGCTGGACGGTTCGTCGGCCCACCCGTACTACCCCGTTCTCCCGGCCCCGGGGGATGGGTACTCGCGCGGCGACCGGCCTGGCGGCAGTCATCAGCTCGGGGGCTTGGCCCGGGTCGTCGGCTCACCGGGCGACTCGGGCTCCGCGTTGGGGTCGGCTACCGGCTCACCCGGTTCGGGCGGGTCCGGAGTGTGGGGTCGGTCGGCCGATTTGGGCTCGGGTCGAAACAGAGGCTTGCCGGCCGGTCGTTCGGTGTACTGCCGTTTCCAGTACGCCATGGGGAGGCCTCGACAGCACAGGGTGACTGCCTGGAACCCTCCCCACGAAGAGGGTTTAGGAAACTGGATCGAGCCTAACGCCTCCCGGCGGAGGCGGCTGTGACCGCGCTAACACTGGTCTCCTCAGGTCGGCTCCGGGCCGCCGGCACCCTGCCCCCACCGATCCCGCCGCTCCTTCTCCGCCCGCTTCCGCTCGTCCGAGCGCCACTTGTCGTAGCGCTTCCACTGGTCCTTGCCCAGGAAGCTCTTGAGCGTGTCGTCGAAGGTCTTCTGGCGGCGGCTCAGCTCCTCGCCCAGCGCCACTACGGCCTCCCCTTGGCGCCTGGCGCCCTCCCGGTCGCCGTCCTCGAACGCCGCGCGCATGTCCCGGCGGCCCACATTCAGGCTGTCGCGCTGCGGCTTGGTGGACGCCATGAACTGCTGGTAGAGCTCGGTGTAGCGCCGCTGCTGATCTTCCGGCGGCGAGGCGATCGTGGCGAAATCGGCGGGCGCGGGTGGTCCCTCGGCGACCACTGGATCCAGCATCTGCATGCGCCGGCCCTGCATCATGCCTCCGGGCCCTCCACCGGGCCCGCCGCGCCTGCCTCCGGGCATGCCGCCGCCGGTGCCGCCCGGCGGTTCGGGTCCATAGGTACCCTGCGCCAGAACCGGCCCTGCCACTGCCAAGGCCGCGAGCAACACGAACGTCGAAAATGGGGTTCGCATGGTGACGGGATCTCCAGCGGGCTGATGAGAATTGGTGGTGTTGGGTGACGGTCGATATACATCGGCTGCGTCCGCCACGTTGGCTCCCGCCGAGTATGTTTCATGCTGCTTGCCCGACACTCTCCAGCCGCCGCTTCCTTCACCGGACTTGCCGTATGGAAGACGATCACTATTATCGCGCGCCTGACCTGGCTCGCTTCAGCGACATCGGGAAGGGCGCCCCCGAGCTGTGGCAGAAGTTCCGGGCCTGGTACGACGCCGTGTTCGCGGCGGGGGCGCTCTCCGCCAGGGAGAAAGCGCTCATCGCCCTGGCCGTCTCCCATGCGGTCCAGTGCCCCTACTGTATCGACGCGTATACCACCGCATCTCT
>JBJMOX010000164.1:0-4961 GCA_045803515.1 Gemmatimonadales bacterium | reverse complement strand
CAGCTCCTTCACCTCGTTGGCCACCACGGCGAAGCCCTTCCCGGCCTCCCCGGCCCGGGCCGCCTCGATGGTGGCGTTCAGGGCCAGCAGGTTGGTCTGCTGCGCGATCGAGGTGATCACCTTGATCACCTGCCCGATCTCCTCACTCGAGCTGCCCAGCTTTCCGACCGTCACATTGGTCTGCTCGGCCACGGCGACCGAGTGGCCGGCCACATGGGCCGCCTCGGCCGCGCTCTTGGCGATCTCCCGGATGGAGGCCGTCATCTCCTCGGTGCCCGTGGCGACCGTCTGGACGTTCCGCGAGACCTCCTCGCTGGCCGCGCTGACCACACCGGCCTGGCTGTTGGTCTCCTCGGCCGTGGCTCCCATCTGGGTCGCGACCGCCGAAAGCTGCTGGGCGCTGCTGGCGAGCGTCGTGGCGTTCTCCCCGATGAGGGCGATCGCCCGCCGCATCTCCCCCACCGCCGTGTTGAAGGCCGTCTGCACCGTGCGGTACTCGCCGGCATAGGTACCCTCCATCGCGGCCGTGAGGTCGCGCTGCGCCACACGCTCGAGGGCATCCCGGGCCTCGACGATGGGCAGCGCCATGGCCTCGAGCGTGCCATTCATACCCAGGATGAGGTCACCATAGACGCCGGAGTAGCGGCTGGCATCTCCCCGGTGACCCAGGTTGCCCTCGACAGCCGCATCGACGATCGACTGCGCCTCGGCGGTAACCCCGGTGAGATTCTCGCGCAGACGCAGGAGCGCGTGCGCCAGCACGTCGGCGTCGCCGCGCGGGGTCACCTCCACGCTCAGATCGCCCTCGGCAATCGCCTGAGCGGCCCTGGCGAACTCCCGCTGAGCTTTGCAGAGCCGGGTGAAGGAGAAGGCCACCCAGCCCAGCTCGTCCTTGCTGTCGAGATACAGCTTCCCGCTGGTGTCACCGGCTGCCATCGCATCGGCGAACTCGCCCACCCGCTGCAGCGGTTCAGTGACGCTGCGGCGCAGCGTCAGGCCCAACAGCAGGAGGAGCGCGGTCAGCACGGCGGTGATGCCGGCGACCTCCAGCACGCGGACACGTCCGTCATGCGCCACGGCCGCGGCCGAACGCTCGTAGAGTCGATGCGCGCCGGTCACGACCTCGTCGATCCGGGCACGGTGCTCACGGTAGGCCGGCTGGAGCTCGTCCCGAAACACCTGCTGGGCCCGACCGCGATCGCCCGCCTGCAGGGCCGGGATGAACTGCTGGTCGCGCGCCGTGAGGAAGCGCTGCCCCGCGGCATCGGCCGCCAGCAGGCTCCGCCGGAGATCCTGATCGGTTGCACTGCCGGCCCAGTGCAGGCTGCGCTCCCGGTACACCTCGGAGAGGCGCTCGCCCCTTTCGATGAACGTGGACAACTCTTCGCGACCCGTTGGCTCGAGCATCTCGAGCGTGACGGTGTAGGCCTCGAGCAGATGTGCGGACGGCGGGAGGACGTCGGTCAGAAGGTCCTTGCTGTCGAGCAGTGCCACCATGCCGGGAGCATCCACCCTCGCATTGCGGACAGCACTTTGAGTGGTGATTCCAATCGTGACGAAGCCCGCCGCAGCCGCGCCGACGATGAGATAGAACTTGGTCTTCAGGGTGAGTCGCGAGAGACTGATCATGTGGTTCCCGGGGGGTCGATAATCGGCCCCCGCGTCGGGGTAGATCGGACTGGACGGTGGAACTCCTGCTCGCGTGAGTATCGGGCGTTTGTGACGGCAGGTTTAGCCCCGGCCTCGATTGGATGGCAGTTTACCGACAGCATGGTGGCAGAAGATCAGCAGTTAGGATTGCAGGAGGGCGGAGCTCAAATCATTCAATGAAGCGAGCGTTCACTTTCGTATCCTTGCAACAAAGGCCTGGGTCTACGCGAAGAGCACCGGAAAAGCACACCCTAACAAGTTCGCAGCCAATGACTTATGTGCTACATACTAGCCTTTTCCGGCTCGATCCTTACCTTCCCTCCATGCCGCTGCCACCCATGACCGGGCACCTGGAAGCCCGCCAACACCTGTCTCAGGCCGCCGGGACGGGCAAGCTGCCTCAGGTCCTGCTGGTCACCGGCCCGGCCGGAATCGGTAAACAGCGGCTGGCACTCTGGTTAGCACAACTGGTACTGTGCTTGCACCCGGCCGGGGAGCCCTGCGGCCAATGCAGATCCTGTCGTCTGGTGCTGGGCCTCGCCCACCCCGATGTGCACTGGTTCGTGCCGATTCTGCGCCCCAAGGCTGCGGATCCCGGCAAGCAGATAGAAGACGCCGCAGAGGCGCTGGCGGCGGTGATGGAGGAGCGGCGAGCTAAGCCGCTCTACACCCAGCCCGACGGGATGGCGGGACACCCGATCGCCGTGGTTCGGCTGCTCCAGCAGAGCGCGGGGCTCACGTCGGTCGAGGGCGGACGCCGGATCTACATCATTGGTGAGGCGGAGCGCCTGGTGCCCCAGGAGTCGAGCCAGGAGGCGGCGAACGCGCTGCTCAAGCTGCTGGAGGAGCCGCCAGCCGGAAGCCTGTTCGTGCTGACGACCGTAGACGCCCGTCGCCTGTTGCCGACCATGCGCTCGCGGGCCGTGCCGGTGCGGCTCAACCGGCTCTCGGACGTCGAAGTGGCGGAGTTTCTCCGGCAGGAGCTCGATCCGGCACCGTCGCCTGGAGAGATGGCGGAGCGGGTGGCCCTGGGAGCTGGATCGATCGGCCAGGCGCTCCGCGCGGGCGAGGAGTCCGACAAGGCCTACCGCGCCGCGGGCCAACTGCTCGAAGCCGTCCTGCAGGGGCCGGGTGCGACTCTCGAGCGGGCGCTCAAACAGACCCCGTGGTCGGCTCGCGGCGAGTTCACCGCGATGCTGGACGCGCTGGCTGACACCTTGGGAGAGGCAGCGAGGGCATCATTGGGCCAGCCGACCCGGCGGGCGGTGCCCCTGGCGCTCAGCCGGCGGAGCGATCCCACGCCGCTCCTCAGAGCGATGGAGCACGTGGCCGAAGCGCGGGAGGCGGCATGGGGAAACGTGAACCCGCAGATCCTGCTGGCGGTGCTGGGCCAGGACCTGGCGGAAGCGCTGTGAAGCTGAGCCATCTCGACGAGGGCGGCCGGGCCCGCATGGTGGATGTGGGCGGCAAGCCGGAGAGCGCGCGCACGGCGGTGGCCGAAGGGGTCGTCAAGATGTCCCGCGAGGCATTCGAGCTCCTGGCCCGGCAGGCCGTGGCCAAGGGCGACGTGCTGGCCGTGGCCGAGGTGGCCGGAGTGCTTGGAGCCAAGCGGACGGGTGACCTGATCCCCCTCTGCCATCCGCTTGGTCTGGACGTGGTGTCGGTCGAGGCGCGGCTGGAGCCCGAGCTGCCGGGCGTGCGGGTTACGGCCCTGACCAAGGTGACGGGGCGCACGGGAGTGGAGATGGAGGCGCTCACCGCGGTGAGCGTGGCATGTCTCACAGTTTATGACATGATGAAGGCAGTCGATCGGGAAATCATTATCGACCAGGTGAAGCTGCTCAGCAAAACCGGCGGGACCCGGGGAGATTGGCGCCGGTCCGGAGGGTGAGGTCGAGGACCGGGCTTTCCAATAGCGAGGAGGTTGGCCATGAAGCGACCGACCGACAAGTACGGCGAGCTACCCGGAGGAACTGCGCAACGGCTGCTGGTGCGGGGCGGGCTGCTCCTGGTCACGGCGGCGGTGATCGGAACCCTGGCCGGGTGGACCAAGCGCGTCCGCGCGACCGAGGAGGTCGCCGCGCCCAGTGCGCGCCTGGTGGCTCGGCAGATGGGAAGCCTGGGGACCCAGCTGGATGGGGCACGCGGGGAGATGGCCCTCATCAGGCTCCAGCTGGAGCGGGCCAACGCCATCATGGAGAGCTCGGCCCGGTACCAGATTCCGGCGGATCTCTCGGCGGCCATCTACGATATCGCCCTGAGCGAGGGGATCGATCCGGCGCTCGGGTTTCAGCTGGTCAAGGTCGAGAGCAGCTTCAGGGCCAACGCCCGGAGCTCGGCCGGGGCCATCGGGTACACTCAGGTGCAGCTCGCCACTGCTCGCTTCTATGATCCGAGCGTCACGGCGAAGCAGCTGTACCAGCGCGACGTGAACCTGCGGATCGGGTTCCGCTTCCTCAACGACCTCCTGGGCAAGTTCAATCACGAGACCCAGACGGCACTGCTGGCGTACAACCGTGGTCCTGCCAGGGTCTCCGAGATCCTGGCCCAGGGCGGAGATCCCGCCAACGGCTATGCGGACGCGGTGCTCAAGGGGTATCAAGCGCCGAGATCGGCGGTGGTGGGCTGGCGCTAGCCAGCGCCGGCCCGCGCGGCGGGCCGGCGCCGACCGGGAGGAGCCACCCGGAGTCGCTGCCCCGCCCGGATTCGACCGGCCTCGTCGAGACCGTTCCATTCGCGAAGGTCGCTCACGGTCACGCCATACTCCTCTGCCAGCGCGATCAGGTTTTCACCCCGCCGAACCCGATGGAATCCGCTGGGACTGGCCGCCGCGGGTACCGCGGGATCGGCAATCCGCTGCGCGACTCTGCCTGACACCGCTCCTCCGGTCGGGACGATCACCCGCTGACCGATCCTGAGCCGCCCCCGCAGCCGGGGATTGGCCTCCGCCAGCAGCCGAAGACTGACACGGTAGCGCAGCGCGATCCCACCCAGCGTCTCTCCTCGCGAGACGGTGTGTTCCACGAAGGTCACCCGCCGCCCGATGGGGAGCAGCGCGTAGGCGGCCTCGGTCGCGGGACCGCGGCCGGCCGGGATCCGCACGATGGCGGCCACACCCGGCGGCGTGGCGAGCCGGAGATACTGCGGGTTGAGCTCCCGAATGCCGGCCACGGTCGTGTCCGCCAGACGGGCGATCACGTCGAGGCCGGTCGAATCCGGGCGGGGCAGCGACTCCGGGTGGCTCCTCCCGGTCGGCGCCGGCCCGCCGCGCGGGCCGGCGCTGGCTAGCGCCAGCCCACCACCGCCGATCT